>JAYEKO010000061.1:0-81501 GCA_034661055.1 Campylobacterota bacterium | reverse complement strand
TGTGCTTCACACTTGGGTTCATTAGAGTTTTCTAAGCGCTTACTTGTAGAAGCTCAAGTTGCTGTAGCGCCAGGTATTGGTTTTGGTGATTATGGAGAAGGATATGTGCGTATTGCTTTAATTGAAAATGATCAGCGTATTCGTCAAGCGGCTAAAAACATTAAACGTTTTTTACAGCAATTTAGTAGTGAGGAAGCATAAAATGATTAATGTTGGTGTTATAGGAGTCGGTGTTGTAGGTTCTAGTGTCGTTAAAATTTTAACAGATAATCAAGAGATGATTACGGCACGCTCCGGTGAAAAAATACATGTAAAAAGCGGTGTAGTAAAAAACCTCTCAAAAGACCGCGGCTTAAACATTACACTAACAGATAATCCTGATGATGTTGTCAATGATCCTGAAATCGATATTGTCGTTGAGTTAATGGGTGGTGTTGAAGAGCCGTTTGAAGTAGTGAAACAGGCACTTAAAAATGGAAAAGCGGTAGTAACTGCCAATAAAGCACTTCTGGCCTATCACCGTTATGAGCTACAAGATATTGCTAAAGATTTGGCATTTGAGTATGAGGCATCGGTAGCAGGTGGAATTCCTATTATTAATGCCCTTCGTGATGGGCTATCTGCTAATCATATTGAGTCAATCCAAGGTATTATGAACGGTACATGTAATTACATGCTCACCAAGATGATGGACGAGGGTGTCGCGTTTGATGCCATCTTAAAAGAGTCTCAAGAGCTTGGTTATGCCGAAGCTGATCCTACGTTTGATATTGGTGGATTTGATGCGGCGCATAAGCTTTTAATTCTCGCTTCAATCGCTTATGGGATTGATGCTAAACCTGAAGATATCTTAATTGAGGGAATAGAAAATGTCACTCAAGATGATATCGCTTTTGCTAAAGAATTTGGTTACAGTATTAAACTTTTAGGAATTGCAGCACGTTCTGGTGATGAAGTTGAACTACGTGTTCACGCCTGTCTTATTAAAAAGACTGAGATAATCGCCAAAATTGATGGTGTGATGAACGGTGTAAGTGTTATTGGTGATTATGTTGGTGAGACACTCTACTATGGCCCAGGTGCCGGTGGAGATGCTACAGCAAGTGCGGTTGTTGCGAACATTATTGATATTGCCCGTTCAGGTAAACGTGCTCCAATGTTAGGATTTGATAAACCGCTAGAGGGTGCTTTAAAACTTAAAAACAGAGATGAGATTGAATCAAAATACTATCTGCGTTTAACGGTGCAAGACCGACCAGGAATCTTAGCAAAGATCACTAAAATCTTTAGTGAGCACAGTATTTCAATAGAGACAATGCTGCAACGTCCAAGTCAAAATGAGCAGGCTAACCTTCTGTTTTCAACCCATCAAGCCAAAGAGCGTGACATGCAAAATGTGATGCTAATCTTAGAAGCACTTGACTTCATAGGTGCTAAACCTGTCATGATAAGAATTGTCTAATTAGCAATAACATTAAACTGCTTGCAACTTCTCTGTTGTAAGCTTGTGAACCTGTTTAATAATCTTTGCCTCTTCACTGGTTTTAACTCTATTTTTCATTACTCACTTCTGTAACTATTCATTTGTTAATAGCTCCATCAATTTAAGCTCACTTTAATGGGGGGGGGGAGGTAACAGACAACGCTACAAATTTAGAGTGGCAGGACCATGACCCTAACCTGTTGCTGGGACAGATTCGTCAAGATAACTGGGCTGATGCTGCTACCTATTGTAACGCGTTGGCACTAGATTCAAAAACAGATTGTCCCTTCGGTGCCACCGGCAGCAGTATCGGTTCCACTGAGCAGTGAAGCAACATTTGCTCTAATGCTACTCTTTGGACTTTCAGGATTTTGGTTTATGCGTAGAAGAGCAGCATAGCAGGCGTAGCGTAAAGTATGTTATAATACTTCAAAGGAATTATTATGACTGCGAGAAGACAGACATCCATAAAAGTTGATGCCGTTGCTTGGGATGAAGCTAAAGAGATATTTAAAGAGTACAACCTTAGTGTTACTGATGCTATAAATATCTTTTTAAACAAGGTAAAATTGACAAAAGGATTGCCTTTTGATATAAAACTTCCAAACGATGAGACCTTAAAAGCGATGCAGGAAGTTGAAGATGAAGAGGGTGAGATTGTAAGTTTTGAGGAGTTCTTAGAAGAGCAGAGCGTATGCTAAAGCTCTTTAGAACGAAAACATTTTTAAAAGAGCATTCAAAACTTAAATTTACAGATAAACTTTACATAAAATATGTTGTCTATGTCACCACATTGCTAAAAGACGAAAACTTACCAATTGAGTCAAAAGACCATCAACTCAAAGGTGAGTGGAATGATTTTTGTGAGTTTCATGTTAGTGGTGATTTACTGGTAATCTACAAAATCAAAAATGATACACTGTACTTAGCTCGAATAGGCTCGCACGCTCAACTGTTTAGATAAGTCGTATAAACAGGTAAAATAGCATTAGCATTTATTTTTGCTTTGGGTAGCATCTTCTTTATGGGTCGTAGAAGAGTGGTTTAGATTTCTATATGTTCTCATCTGAGAACAGAAGATTGATTTCATATTGTTATTTCGTTATAATTGTATGACATGTAATACAGAAGGAGTTTTTTATGTTGTCAGTTAGACTTGATGATACAATGGAAAAAAAACTGGAAAAACTTGCACAGGTGACACAGAGACCTAAAAGTTTTTTTGTCAAAGAGGCACTAAAAAATTATCTTGATGATATGAATGACTTTTATGATGCTCAAAAACGATCAAATGAGAAAGATAGAAACCTCATAAGCATAGAAGAGCTGGAACAATCTCTTGGCCTATAGACTGCTTTTTGATGATAAAGTTTTTAAAGATTTAAAAAACATAGATAAATCTTGGCAAAAAAAGATTTTAGAAGCTATAAAAACAAAACTAATTAACAATCCTCATATCGGAAAAAAGTTAGTCGGTGACCTGTCACCCTACTATCGTTATAGAGTCAATGACTACAGAGTGATCTATGAGATAAAAGAAGATGAAGTAGTGATTATTATTGTAAAAATAAAACATCGTAAAGATGTGTATAGATAGTAGTTGAATTTCTGTTATTCAAACAGAGATTATTTCACAAAACGTGTAGAGTTTTGCACTCTATTTTTTCCTTAAACTTATTTTAACTATCTTTTGTGTAAAATACGCGTCCGCATTAGTGCTTTGGACATTTATTTGAATATTTGTACATGTTTTAACCAATATATACAAGTATTGGTTGTGCTCGAGCAACCTACAAAGCGCGGTGCAAACTAACTATATGAACGGAGTGTACAATGAAAGTACGAGCTTCAGTAAAAAAGATGTGTGATGACTGTAAGGTTATTAAGCGCAAAGGGATTGTAAGAATTATCTGCAAGAACCCTAAACATAAACAGAGACAAGGATAAGAATGGCACGTATAGCCGGTGTAGACTTACCTAAGAAAAAACGTATAGAGTATGGATTAACATATGTTTACGGAGTTGGCCTTCATACTTCACGTCAGATTCTTGACGCTACAGGTATTGATTATAACAAACGTGTTCATGAGCTTTCTGGTGACGAAATTGCAAAAATTACTGCTGAGATTCGTGAATCTCACATGGTTGAAGGTGATTTACGTAAGAAAGTTGCAATGGACATTAAAGCACTTATGGACATAGGTTCATATCGTGGTCTTCGTCACCGTCGTGGTCTTCCATGTCGTGGACAAAAAACTAAGACAAATGCGCGTACTCGTAAGGGTAAACGTAAAACTGTCGGCGCAGCGTAAGGAATTAGAGTATGGCAAAAAGAAAAGCAACTCGTAAAAAAGTCGTAAAAAAGAATATTGCACGTGGTATTGTACATATCTCGGCATCATTCAATAATACTCTAGTAACTATTACTGATGAAATGGGTAACATGGTAGCATGGAGCTCAGCTGGTAGTCTTGGATTTAAAGGTTCTAAAAAATCTACTCCATTTGCAGCACAAGCAGCAGTAGAAGCAGCAGTAGAGAAAGCTCAGGTTCATGGAATCAAAGAGTTAGGTATTAAAGTTCAAGGTCCAGGAAGTGGACGTGAAACAGCAGTTAAAGCTGTTGGTGCTATTGAAGGCATTCGTGTTACATTTATGAAAGATGTTACACCACTACCACATAACGGTTGTCGCGCACCTAAGCGCCGTAGAGTTTAAGGAGATTACTGATGGCAAGATATAGAGGTCCAGTAGAAAAAATCGAAAGAAGATTCGGTGTAAGCCTTAACCTTAAAGGTGAGCGTCGTTTAGCAGGAAAATCTGCTCTAGAAAAACGTCCTTATGGTCCTGGTCAACATGGTCAGCGTCGTAAAAAAGTTTCTGAGTATGGTCTTCAACTTAATGAGAAGCAAAAAGCTAAATTCATGTACGGAATTTCTGAAAAACAGATGCTTGCACTGTTTAAAGAAGGTAAACGTCGTGATGGTAATACAGGTTTTAACCTTATTACATTAATTGAGCAGCGTTTAGACAATGTTGTTTATCGTATGGGATTTGCATCAACACGTCGTTTTTCACGTCAGTTGGTAAATCACGGTCACGTTCTTGTTGATGGTAAAAAAGTAGATATCGCTTCTTACCGTGTAAAACCAGGACAGAAAATTGAAATCGCAGAGAAAAGCAAAAAGAATGTACAAGTTGTACGTGCAATTGAGTTAACAAATCAAACTGGTTTAGCGCCATGGGTTGATATTGATGCTGAGAAAGTATTTGGTATTTTTACTCGTTTACCTGAACGTGATGAAGTTGTTATTCCAGTTGAAGAACGTCTAATCGTTGAGCTTTACTCTAAATAATAAAATAAAAAGGGCGTATTAATGAATAAGATTAAAACTTCTCCACTTCTACCTCAGGATTTTGTTGTTGAACAGATCGGTGAGAATGAAGCAAATATAATAGCTTATCCATTTGAAACGGGTTATGCGGTATCACTTGCACACCCGCTTCGCCGTTTTTTATTGAGCAGTTCTGTAGGGTATGCTCCAACTGCAATTAAAATTGAGGGTGCTAAGCATGAGTTTGACTCAGTGCGTGGTATGCTTGAGGATATTTCAGATTTTATTATTAATCTAAAAGGAATTCGTTTTAGATTAAAAGATGAAGCTACTGAAGCAACAGTATCGTACAGTTTCAATGGACCATGTGAAATTAAGGGAGCTGACCTTAACAACGATGAAGTTGAAATCGTTACTCCAGATGCTTTTTTAGCAACACTTAATGAAGATGCGACATTGAACTTTGAGATTAAAATTAATAAAGGTATTGGATATGTTCCTAGTGAAGATATTCGTGAAGAGACTGAAGACGGTTTTATTGCGTTAGATGCGTTCTTTACTCCAGTGCGTAATGTGACTTATGACATTGAAAATGTCTTAGTTGAAGATAATCCAAATTTTGAGAAAGTAGTTATTAAGATTGTAACTGATGGTCAAATTTCACCATTAGATGCATTTAAAAACTCTCTTGAGGTAATGTACGGACAGCTTGCTGTATTTAACAGTGAAATCAATATTCAGGCACCTTCTGCTGTAGAGCGTATTGAAGACTCAGCCGAACTTAAACAGTTGATGACTAGTATTGATGATTTAGGACTAAGTGCACGTAGCTTTAACTGTCTAGACCGTTCTAATATTAAAGTGGTTGGTGAAATCTCAATGATGAGCCAAAATGATCTTAAAAATGTTAAGAACCTAGGAAAAAAATCGTTTGATGAAATTGTTGAAAAACTCGAAGAGTTTGGATTTGCAGTGGGTGCTGACCTTTCAGATGATTTGATCAGTGCATTCAAAAAGAAATTAGAAGATTAAAGAGGAAATATTATGAGACATCGTCATGGTTATCGCAAGTTAAGCCGTACTAGTGCACACCGCGCTGCTATGCTTAAAAACTTGACAATTGCCTTAATTGAACATGGAAAAATTGAGACAACTGTACCTAAAGCAAAAGAGCTTCGCTCTTATGCTGAAAAATTAATTACTGTGGCACGTACTGGTGAAGCTAATGCTCACAAAACAGTATTTGCTGCACTACAGAGTAAAGAAGCTACTAAAACATTAATGAATGAGATAGCTCCTAAATATAAAGAGCGTAACGGTGGTTACACTCGTATTACTAGAACACGCATTCGTCGTGGTGATGCTACTACAATGGCATTTATTGAACTAGTATAATTTACACTTCTGAACTTACAGTTTTACTGTAAGTTCACCCTTTTTACAACCCCCTTTAAAAAGAGCACTTATGAGTACTGAAATTGGATTTGGAACCTACCGAATTGTTGATGAAAATTTAGAGCATCTTCAAGCACTGAAACTGGCTATTGAGTCTGGTGTGAAAATCATTGATACCTCTTCAAACTATATGAACGGTGCATCAGAGTATGCTATTGCAAAAGCAATTAACATGTTAGATGATGATTTTAATATTGAGATAATTAGCAAATATGGATACATTCAAGGTAAACTTTTAGAAGAGGTCAAGGAAGAGAACAATATTGATGGATTGGTAGAGTACAGTGATAGCTGTTATCATGCGATATCACCCGAATTTATGCATGAGCAACTCACTAGTAGTTTAAGACGTCTGTCACGAGACAGTATTGAGTGTTATTTAATTCATAACCCTGAGTACTATCTGTATGAAGCTTTAAATAAAAATGTTAATAAAGAGACGATGCTAGACACAATGATGCAGCGTATTTATGAAGCATTTGTTGGACTTGAAAAAGAGGTCTTAAAGGGACGAATAAAGAGTTACGGAGTCAGTTCAAACAGCTTCGCTAAGGCTAGTAGTGAGGCAGACTTCTTGCCGTATGAAGATCTTGTTATCTTTGCAAAAAATGCTGCAGAGGAAGTTGGCAATGATGTTCATAGTTTTACCACTATTGAACTTCCTATTAATCTTTTAGAGCAAGATGGGTTACAGTGCGCTGCATGGGCTAAAGAGAATGGGCTTAGAGTCATTGCCAATCGTCCTTTGAATGCACAACGAGACAGTATGATGTTTCGTTTAGCAGACTATGATGAACCATCTGATTATTTTCATCATCTTAATGAGATACTAGATCTGTGTGATAATGATGTATTAAAGCCTATTTATACGATTATAGAGCAGCTAGATTCTAATCGACACCGTTTTGGATGGATTGGTGAGTATGACTCATTTTTCTATACTCAAGTAATTCCACATCTGCAAAACACAGTCTCAACATTGAGTGAAGACGACAGAGATATTTTAATAGAAAGTTTGAATCTATTTTTTGAGCAGTTGAAAAAGATGGTGGCGTATGAGTGCTCAAAGTCGACACGGTCTCAACTTAAAGTGGAACTTAATAGTTGTGAAGATAGTTTACAGCAGTGCGCTATTAATTTTTTAAAAAACACTAATTTAGTCGATGTTATTCTTGTAGGAATGCGTAAACCAAGTTATGTTACGGATATTACTACTATAAATTTATGACATGTTAAGCAGATTTGCTCTATTTTATGTTACAGATTTTAAAAGGCCTTAAATATGATTCCATTTTCAGATGAAGAGTTACTATCACCAGTGAGTGATGTTATTGATAAGTTGCGTCCATCATTGGCTCTTGATGGTGGTGATATAGATTTCCTTACTGTTAAAAATAGTGTTGTATATGTCCAGTTGAAAGGGGCATGTGTAGGTTGTTCTAGTAGTGGAACAACACTTAAATATGGAGTTGAACGACAGCTTCGTATGGATATCCACCCAGAACTAACCGTTATAAATGTTCCAATGGGCATGGAGCACCAAATAGATAGCTTATAAACTATAGAGAGGCAAGTTATGAAGACAATTAACAAATATAAGACTCTTGCCAAAGCAAACGATAGCTTTTCAAAAGCAGAGTATGAACAGGCATTACGAAATTACGCTTTAGTCTTAAAAGACTATCCAAACACAAAAGAGGCTCATAATGGTGCTATTCTTTCAGAGATGGCTATGAGTGGTGAGGATGGAGCTGAGGCACTATTTGATTACTACATTGTACTAAGAGAAGAGAATAAAGAAGAGGCTGATACCATTATTTTTGAAATACTTCAGAGTATGGATGGAACGCTTGAACAGCTTAGTGAACTATTTGCAGAACCATTCAAGCAAAAATTAGAGTTTGAAGACGGTATTATGTACTCTGAGTTTAAAGAAGTGGTCAAAGAAGAGGGCGACTTTAAGCGAATTTTCGAAAATATTATGTTTTCTACCCGTGTAATTATTACTGAAAAAGAAGATTTTATTGATTTTTTAAAGAATTTAGTTGAGCACGACTTTAGAGAGATGGCCTTGGCGTATTTAGAGAGTGCGCTATCAATTTATCCTAACAATGATGAGTTGCGTCTATTAGTAAAAAAATTAGCAGAAGGTAAGCAAATTGAAAATTGAGTTACCAGCAGAGCAATTTCGTTTTGTAACAGAAAACTCAAAAGAATGTGATGCAGAGACTGCATATGTATTAACCTCACAAAATAAAAAATATTTAGATGATGCGTTGTCACATAATCCCCATTCTGTCATGAAAATAGGTGAGCTTGCATCACTTTTTGGTTTGGATAGAATTAAAATTATTGGAATTACTGGTACTAATGGAAAGACAAGTACAGCTAGTGCTATATATTCTATGCTATTAGACCTTGACTGTAAGGTTGCTATGCAGGGGACTCGTGGCTTTTTTATGAACGATGACGTGGTTGAGGGCAAAACACTTACTACTCCCTCGGTGCTCAACACCTACCGACACATCTACCAAGCTGTTGCCAGTGGATGTGAATATTTCATTATGGAGGTGAGCTCTCATGCTATTGTTCAAAAGCGTATTGAAGGTATTTCGTTTGCTCTGAAAATCTTAACTAATATTACTCAAGATCATCTCGATTATCATAAAGATTTAGAAGATTACATAAATGTAAAGAATAGTTTTTTTCAAGATGATACTTTAAAGCTTATGAACAAAGATGAGCCTAAATCAAAGTTCAATATTAAAAATGCTTACACTTATGGTATTGAAAATCCGGCATCATATAAGATAATGGCCTACTCTCTCAATGATGGTATTAGTGCAATACTACAAAACTTTAAACAAGTAGGTCCCATTCACTCTCCGCTGTATGGTTTTTTTAATCTCTACAATATAACTGCGGCAGTAGGTGCAGTACATCTTATTACTAAACGATCTTTAGAGGATGTTTGTGAAGTGGTAGATAACTTTGCAGGTGTGAGTGGACGTATGGAGATTGTGAGTGAAACACCTCCAGTTCTTGTTGATTTTGCGCATACACCTGATGGTATGCAGCAAGTGCTTAACTCTCTTAAAGAGAAAGATTTATTGGTGGTATTTGGTGCAGGTGGAGATAGGGATCGAAGCAAACGTGCTCTTATGGGACGAGTTGCGGCATCGTTGGCTAAACGTGTCTACTTAACTAGTGATAATCCAAGAACTGAAGATCCTGACACAATCATTAAAGATGTCCTAGCGGGCATTGAAGACAAAAATATTGTACATGTAGATGTCAATAGACGCGCTGCAATAGAGCAGGCATTACGAGATCAAAGTGGTGATGATGTTGTTGTTGTCTTGGGTAAAGGTGATGAGACTGTTCAGATTATTTATGATCAGAAATTTCCTTTTGACGACAGGGAAGTGGCCCGCGAGATTTTAGCGACACTCTAAAATAACTACATTTTATCTACACATATTTTCATTACACTAAAATAATAAATTGCTAAATAAATGTTTGAATATTACGATATACTATATTCTGTACGTCCGAAAAGATAGGAAGTCAAATGAGAAAATATCTGTTTTTACCTTTAATAATATTTTTTATAGGTTGTGGTAGTGGTAGTGAGAGTGGTAGTGTCTCAAGCGAACCCAAAGAGATTCGTCAAGATATTGAAAATAATATAAATACAGAATATGCCAAGTGGGTCAAAGATGGGATGCCTAGTGCAGAAGTAATCCCCTCACCAAAAAAAGTAGAAGTCTTAAACGATACAACTTACTCTAATTTTAGAACACATGGTATGCTGCGTTCAAAACCAATAAAATTTTCTCTTAATGATATTAATGGAGATGGTAATACGCAAGACACTCTTCTTACATCCGTTAAAGATCAGGGTCAATGTGGATCATGTTGGGTATTTGCTGGAGTTGCTGCTTTAGAAGGTAGTTATGGAGAATCAAGTAGTGCTGATTTCTCTGAAGATCAAATGAAGCATACACATGGTTTTTACAGTCAAAATGCCTGCGGTGGTGGTAATATTTGGATGATTATAGGCTATATGAATAGCTTTAGAGGTCTGATTAATGAAAGCTTAGACCCTTATGATGATAGTCCTAACAGTCAATACTGCTCTACATGTAAACCTACAAAATATGTTGACAATGTTATTTTAGTTCCTGCAAGGCGCAATACAAATGATAATGAAACTATTAAAAATATTCTCTACAATCAAAAAAAGCCACTTTATGCATCCGTTCAAGTAGGATGGGGTAGTGCAGGAGAGAGTGGAGAGTCATCATATGAAGCGTCAACGCACTCTTTTTTAGTAACACGACCAGATGCTCCTGCAAATCACGCTGTAGTTATAGTTGGTTGGGATGACAATTATGTAGCCCAAGGAGAGCGTGGCGCTTTTATTGTTAAAAATAGTTGGGGAGCTAGTTCTGGTAAAAATGGATATTACTATTTTCCATATGCAGATACTACCATAGGTTTTGGAAGTTTGGCATACATGGAAGATACTCCAGAAAATGAATTTATATTTGACAAGATCCACTCTCATGATGAGTATGGATCTGTCTACTCTTTTTCTAAAAACAGTGGAGTAGAGATAGCTAATGTTTTTACTGCAACTAAAGATGAAGATCTCATAGCTGCAAGTTATGTTGTTGAGGCGACAGGAACTAATATTGTTCTTGAAGTTCATAAAGTACTCTCATTTAATCCTCTTGTTACCCAAAAGATTGCAGATTCAATAACAACTCAAAATAATAAGATGAGAGGCTATCACACCACTAGGTTTTCAAATGTAGTGAAGATTGGTGCAAATGAAAACTTTGCGGTAGTGGTACGTTATAGCTCTGATACATCTTCTAAAGTTGTGGTTCCAGTTGAAGGTCAGGCAAATGGATTTTCTCCAGATGCTGAAGCAAGTCCAGCAGAAAGTTTTCATAGATCTGTAAATGGTGAATGGACTGATATAACTTCTATTCGCTCGGATCTTAACTATCCTATTAAGGTTATGAGCATAGAGAGTGTAGATGAAGTCAATAGGGCAACTTTAGAAGTGCAGACAGATAAAAATAAAGTAGAGGTTGATGAATTTATTAGCTTTAGCATATCATTTAATCAAGAGGGTGTTGAAGCTTCAAGTATTAGATGGGATTTTGGTGATAACACAAGTTCAACTTTAATTAGTCCTAATCATAGCTATGCATCAGCAGGAAATTATAATGTTGATGTTACTGTTTTTGATAAAGATGGACATCAGTACACAAAAAGAGTGAGAGTTAGAGTGGTTGAGAAAGATATCTCTACTATTTCTGATTCAAATTTGAGTCTCTATGAAAATGCTCAAGCAGGAGATATTATTGGCGATATAACAACGAATTTTGCTGGAACAGTTAATATTGATCTCAGTGGAATAGGGCATGAAAACTTCTTTGTTAACAGCAATGCAGAGGTTGTTGTAGCACAAAATGCAGAGTTTGACTTTGAGACAAAATCATTTTACAATTTAGAAGCAACTCCTATTGATGGTGGTGGGGTAGATAGTGCTAAAGATTTAAACATCACTATTTTAAATGTCAATGAACATGAAGTTAGTTTAGCAGATTTTAGTGCCACAATCAATGAAAACTCTCCTACAGGTACTACCGTCGGTTCGGTTCAAATTATTAGCTCTGGTGATTCAGAGATTACTATGATGGAGTTAAGTGGAGCAGATGCAACTAGTTTTGATATTACTGTTAATGGGCTTATTACAGTATCTTCAACCGCCACATTAGACTTTGAGAGCAAAGCCATCTATGAATTTAATGTTAATGCAACCAACGCCTCTGGTTCAAGTGAAGATGCACAAGTTGTTGTTAACTTAGGTAATGTAGCTGAAACAGTACCTGAGTTAAGAGCTTTAACAATAACTATAGTAGAAAATACAGCACCGTTAACAACTATTGCTTCATTGGGTATTATCTCAACAGGAGATACTCCAATAAGCTCAATTACCATAGAAGGTATCGGTCAGAGTGACTTTACGGTAAGTGCAAGTGGAATTATAAAAATAGCCAGTGGTGCAACAATAGATTTTGAAAATCAGAATGAATACAATTTAAGTGCTGTAGCAACAAATTTAATGGGACCTTCGCAAAGTGTTGAGGTAATCATCAATGTGAGCAATGCTGCAGAAGTGCTACCAGAGATTGATGATTTTGAAATCACTATTTTTGAAAATACAGTTGAGAACCTATTTTTAGGAGAGGTTCCTATTGTTACTTCTGGAGACACGGACCTAAGTTTTAGCCTTAGTGGAACCGGTTCATCTGATTTTAGTATTAGTAGTGATGGAAATATTACGGTGATGAACTCGCTTAGTTTTGATAGACAAAGTCACTACGAATTAACGGCAGTTGCTACTAATGGAGCAGGTACGAGTAGTGCTGATGTCAATATCATTGTAAAAGATGTACCACCACAAGTAACTTCAAAATTTAAAGCTGATGATGCATCACAAGATGCACTCTTTTCAAATGCACTGTCTCTCTCTAATGATATGATTTTAGTAGGAGCTAAAGGTGCACAGAATGGAGGCGCAGGTTATCTATTTAAGCAAGAGTCTAGACAAAATTATAGACAACTGCTTAAATTAACTTCAAATGACATTTTAGCAGGTGATGCATTTGGAACAAGTGTTAGTATAGATGGATCTTTGATGGTACTTGGAGCTCCAAAAGATGACACCAACGGCACTGATGCTGGAGCTGTCTATCTCTATCAATATTTCAGTAGTGATAATAGTGCCTTGCAGATATCTAAAATAATAGCCAATGATACTACTGATGGCGATGGTTTTGGATTTAGTGTTCATATTAATGGAAATCTTATTTTTGTTGGAGCACCAGAACATAACCTGAGCGGTGCAACTTATCTTTTTAGATATTATGATAACAATAATACTGTTGTACAAAAAGAAAAATTTACCCCTGCGCTTGCTAGTGATGGTGATGGTTTTGGAAGTGATATTATCATGGATGGTAGCAACATTGTTGTAGGTACAAAATATGGTGAGGCTGCTTATCTGTATGAGTATCAATCAAACGACAGTGTTGTTGAAGCCCATACTTTTAACAGTAGTGATGGCATTACTAACGGAGACTTTTTTGGTTCCCGTGTTTCAGCAGATGGTAGTTCCATACTGTGTGGTTCTCCTGGAAATGACAGTGCTTATCTGTTTAAATACAGTGCAGGAAGTGTTTTGAGTAAAAAGATTATGGTTGCTGCATCAGGAACAGGCATACAGTTTGGTAGTGATGTGGCTATTGGTAATGAGGCTATTGTCATTGGCGCTAAAAATACAGACAGTATCTATATTTATGACTATAATGTAGTAACATTTAACATCAATGAACCCGCTACACATTTTGTTGTAAATCCTGCTGGTGTTGGTTCTGAAGTTGGTAGTGAGCTGGAGATTAAAGGCGAATATTTAGCCATTGGAGCTTCTAAAGAAAGTTTAGAGTCAGATAATTCTGGGGCATTATTTGTAGCAAATTTAGATGTTGAGAATAGACCGTTCTTAATAAATTATGAACCAGAAATTCAAGTTAATGAAAACTCCCAGACGGTTTTTACATCTCTTTATGGCAGTGTAAATGGAGTTTCTATGAACTTTAGTGTTGATGGAGTTGATAAAGATATTTTTAGCATAGATTCATCTGGAGTTTTAAGTGCTCAGTCTTTAGATTATGAAAACCCTACAGATATAGGTTCAAATAATATCTACTCAATTTCTATAATACTGACAGATTCTGCTGGAATAAGTTTTGCTTATCCAATGGAGATTGAAGTGCTAAATATTAGCGATTAATTGAAATCACATAGAGGATATATGAATATGAAAAAAGTAGTACTATTTTTACTGTTAGTCAGCGTTTTAAATGCAGATCCATATTATGTAAAAGTGATGACATCAGCGGTTCAAAAGCAGTTGCATTCGGTCTCTTATCAATTAGATAGGTTAGGATATAAGAAATACCTTAGAAAAAAGAGTAATGGTTATGAACTCTCTGTTGGCCCATTTAAGAGTACAGCACAGGCAAATAGTGCTCTGCTAGATATTCAAAGAAAGATAGGTATAACTAGCATGAGTATTATAAAAAAGAATTCTGTTCAAAGAAAAACTACTCATAAAATCAGTGCAAAAAACAGAGTAGTTCAGACACAGCCATTAAAATACAGCAGTTATTTTATAGGTGTCAATATAGGTGCTAGCAGTGTCAATAATGAACAAGATATTATAGCAGGGTCTATTGATTTAGATGATGCGCTTGCCGATAGTGGAATGAACTTTGGAGCTGAGTTTGGGTATTATATAAATAAAAACATCTTTATGACATTAAACTATCAGTTGGTTTCTTTGGATGACATAGACCTTAATAATGCTTATGTAACACTTAATTATGAGTTCTTAAGAGATGAGGTTTTCTCTCCATATCTTGGTATTATTGGTGGGTATAGTCTCTTAGATTGGAATACCCATCCTATTGAATCGATTGAAAATGATGAGACAAGTTCATCGTTAATGACTGGGGTGCAGGTGGGGACAACTGTGATGTTAGCTAAGAATGTTAATCTGTTTGCAAGCTATCAATTTTGGATAATGGATCATAAAACTAAGCTAGAGAACTCTCAAGGGCATATGCAGATTAGCCATAATTTTGTTAACAATATTGCTGTTGGGGTGAGATACAGATTTTGATAAAACTACTCTTTTTACTCTTTATAGCAATCAATATCTACGCCTCTGATATTTTTAACAATGGACGTATATTTATTGGTAATTTTGTTGATAATAACTCAAGTAAGAGCATGATTGATGCAGACTCTGTAGATATAGATACAGGACTATTACAACAACCCTGGTATGATGATAACGGGACGTGGTATAAACTTACATTTTCTTCATTTGGACTTAGCCTTGGTATGACTTTTGATGGTGAAAAAGTATTTACAGGGGGAAGTAAAAGTACCCAAGAAGCAGAATATATCATTCCATCATCTGTTGAGTCCAATGCATCACTAGCTTCTGGGTTTGGTATATTGAAATCAAAAGCTGTTTTTACAGATTTTGATACTCCTGGATATACACTGGAGGTTGTAAATAATTATGAGCTAAAAGAAAATCGGTCATTTATGAAGATTACAACAACAGTGACCAATAAATCAGGTCGTTCTATTTCAGATTTAAATGTATGGGTTGGTGCTCAAGATGATTATGTGGGTAAAGATGATCGCCCAATAAAGGAAAGGGGAAATTTAGACTTAAATAACTCTTTTATTGAGATTAATGATACAACTGAGCAGTCTAAGGCTTTAAAGATTACGAGTAACAGTGAGTATCCAAGCGGTGATGGAAGTAGTATAGGTTCAACAGTTCTTTTTTATACGGCAGACAATAGGGCCTACATGACATTGGCCGCTTATAGTCTAACTACTTTTATTCCTCTAATGAATCAATCACCTCAAGCTGCTGCTATTAACAGTACAGTTGATGGCTCCTATGGTATGAAAGTAGTTTTAGGGGATGTGGCAGATGGTGAATCAGAAACATTTTCGTGGTACTATATTGCAGGAAGTGCCAGCGCAATTGAAGAGATCATTGAGGAGACGGTTATAGATGCTGGTGTTGCAGCAACAGACATTAATTTAAGCAGTGAGAGAGTCGATGAAAATTTAGCTATCGGCGCAACGGTTGGCGAGTTAAGTAGTGTCGATTTAAATCTTGATGACATACATACGTATTCTTTTACATGTAATACTGTAGGTGCCGATGATGATACTTTTAGCATTGCAGGCTCATTATTGAAAATTGATGAATCAGCAGATTTTGAGACGAAAAATTCCTATAACATCTGCATAAAAACTACCGACACTGATGACAAAACATTTGAGAAAAACTTTCTCATTAGAGTTAATGACTTAAATGAATTACCACCAACAGACATACAGTTGAGTAATAATATAATTAACGAGAATATAAGTCTGGGAGCAACAGTAGGTCAGTTTAGTGTAGTTGACTTAGATGTTAATGATAATCACACTTTCTCATTTACATGTAATAGCGCTGGTGCTGATGATAGTGATTTTACTATTGAAGACACAACATTAAAAATAAATTCTGTAGTTGATTATGAGACCAAAGAGCTTTATAATATTTGTGTTAGAACTACAGATAGTGTTAATAATACTTTTGATAAAAATTTTGTTATCAGTGTTAATGATACTAGTGAGCAGTTTCCAACAGATATATTATTGACCAATACTCAAGTAACTGAAAATGTAAGTCCCGATACAGTAATTGGCTCATTAACGGCTTTAGATCTTGATTTAAATGATAATCATACATTCTCTTTTACATGTAACAGTCCTGGTTCTGATGATAGTGATTTTACTATTTCTGTTGCAACATTAACAGTAAATGAATCTCCTGATGCAGAACTAAAGGGTTCTTACGACATCTGTATACGAGCTATAGACAGTAGTGATAAGACATTTGATAAAAACTTTGTCATTATGGTGCATGATATTAGTGAAATAGTACCATCAGGTATAGTACTGAGTAACAGCTCAGTTGATGAAAATTTGGCTCCTAACACAAAAATAGGTGATTTAACTGCTATTGATTTGGATTTAAATGATCATCATACGTTCTCATTTACATGTAGCCGTGCAGGTACTGATGATAGTACTTTTAGTATTTCAGATGCTACATTGAAAATAGATGAACAGGCTGATTATGAGACAAAGTCAGCGTATAATATCTGTATAAGGACGACGGACAGTACAAACTATACCTTTGATAAAGATTTTACAATTACTGTTAATGATAGAAGTGATACACCAAGCATAAATGAGTGTAATGCAGATGGATTGATTCCAAATATTGGTCTGTTTGATGATTGTCATACAGATGAAGATGCAGATGGCTTTACGGCTCTAGAGGGTGATTGTGATGATTCTAAAGCAGATATAAATCCTAATGGAGTTGAGATACCAAATAATGGCATTGATGAAGACTGTTCGGGGAGTGATTTAGATTCAGATGAAGATGGGGATGGCTATACACCAGTAGAGGGTGATTGTAATGATAATAATAGTGCTATTAATCCAGGAGCAACAGATATACCAAATAACGGTATTGATGAAGACTGTTCTAATGAAGACTTAATTGATGATTCTCTTTTAGACCATGACGGAGATACTTTCACTCCTGCAAGTGGAGACTGTAATGACTTTAATGTAAATATTCATCCAGGTGCAATAGAGATACCAAATAATGGTATTGATGAGGATTGTCTTAATGGTGATGAAGTTGATGAATCTTCTATAGATGCAGATGGGGATGGTTACAGTGTAGCAGATGGTGACTGTAATGATAATAATAGTGCTATTAATCCAGGAGTAACAGATATACCAAATAACGGTATTGATGAAGACTGTTATGGTGGAGATGTTATAGATGACTCTATTACAGATAATGATAATGATTATGATGGTTTTACAGTTGTAGGTGGAGATTGTGATGACACTGACCCTTTAGTATATCCAGGAGCAACAGAGATACCAAATAATGGAATTGATGAAGACTGTTCCGGAGGCGACTTTATAGATACTGGCACCGATGGAGATGGTAGCTCAGGTGGCGGAACAGGAAGTGGCACCGATGGAGATGGTAGCTCAGGTGATGGTACTTTAATTGATATGGATGGAGATGGTTACTCGGTAGCAGATGGCGACTGTGATGATTTTAATGCAGTAAAATATCCTACTGCGACTGAGATAGCAAATAATGGTATTGATGAAGACTGTTCAGGCAAAGATTTAATTGACCCTTCTGCAATTGATAGTGATGGAGATGGTTATACTCCAGCACATGGTGATTGCAACGATAATAATAGTCTTATCTACCCAACGGTAATAGAAATAGCCAATAATGGTATAGATGAGGACTGTTCAGGAGAGGATCTTATTAATCCATCTGTTCTAGATGGTGATGGCGATGGCTACACTCCATCTGGTGGGGATTGTAATGATAACAATAGTGCTATATTTCCTAATGCAACTGAGATAGCTAATAACGGTATTGATGAAGACTGTTCCGGTGACAATGAGGCTAGTGATGATACTACTCAAAATGATGAAGACGGGGATGGCTATAGACCATCTGGCGGGGATTGTAATGATTATGACAGCAGTATTAATCCAGCAGCAATAGAAGTAGCAAATAATGGTATTGATGAGGACTGCTCAGGTCAAGACAAGAGTGATCCATCAACTTTGGATACCGATGGTGATGGTTACACTCCAGAGACTGGTGATTGTAATGATTATAATAGTGCTGTTTATCCTAATGCCGTAGAGGTACCAGACAATGGTATAGATGAAGACTGCTCAGGTAGTGATTTGGATGGTGTTAATAGTTATACGCCAGTACCAGGTGTGTGTACTTTAGATGCTTTTGCTACATTGCAACACATACAAGTTCCAAGTTTAGCCCCAAAAAATGTATATACAGATATTGATTTTATTAACTTTGGAGGATTTAATAGAGTTACATCAGATATTGAAGTTGCAAACTACTCTCTATTAATAGATGGAAACAGTGAGCAAAGTAGTTATCAAATTGAAAATATAGAGACTACAGATGCAATAGGTGATGATAGTATTGAAGTGAGTTCACAACTAGTTTTAGACAATAGTGAAAGTTTTAAAGCAACAACAAGCTTGTATCATAATGGACTCTCTTATATTGTTTTACACAACAGTATGAATGAGAATAAATCAAAACTGTTGTCATATAAAGCGGGCCTAGACATTGCAGTAAAACAAGACTCCCAAACATCAATAAGCTTTTTACATGTAAATCCATCTGCAACACTTAGTGCAGTGATGAGGCAAGATGGTGTTTTAGAATCAACGGTTAGTAAAATAGGTGGTGTCTCTACAGCAAGTACCAACATTAAGAACTCAGAAGTTTTTGTGACAGAAAATAGTGAAATACAGCTAGTATCTCATAGTGATAATACTCAAATGGTGGCACAAACAGATCTATATGCCCGTCAATTACACCTCGTCTCCTCTACTGAAGCACTCCTAAATAGAAGAAAATATACTATAGTGGGCTCATCTCTAGATAACTCTACAACAACCATAGATAATAGCGGGATTGTAACTAAATCTTATGAAAATGGATGTGGTGTTAGTTTTAATGTTGTTGCTGCAACTGATACAGATGGTAAAATCAGAACAAAGTTTGAATTTATTAACCCTAGTGCATCCAATGTCGTTTCAGAAAATTTGACTCTAAATCAAAGCAGCAGTTTTGAAGCAGGAAGTACTGTTTCAATGGAGAAAGTAGGTCGGTGCGATAGAGTTATTAAAATATTGACACCATTAACTACAGAGATAAAATTTAAATAGGGGCTTAAAATGAGACAAAGTAGCATATTAGTAGTACTGATTTTTATGCTTAGTGCTTGCGGTAGTGACAGTAGTGCATTTGTTGACAGAGGTGTTATTGTAAAAAGTTGTGAGGAGGTCAAGGTTTATTCGGGGGACAGTGTCGTATCAAACACGCCTGATCCTAATGATACGCTGGTAATAATTACACATAATTTAGATAATAAAAAAACCTTAAAAGTCTTAAAAGGTGAAGTAAAGCTTACCCGAGCCAATTAAAAAATTGAAAGACCTGTCTTAGTAGTAAAGAGCTCTAATGCTTTTGTGCCAATAAGAGAATTTCCGCTACTGTTAAGCTCTGGTGCATAAACACAAATTCCCATAACTCCCGGAACAACTGAAACAATTCCTCCACCAACACCACTTTTACCTGGAAGCCCCACATTAAAAGCAAATTCACCAGAAGCATCATAATGTCCGCAGGTTAACATAATGGCATTAATACGTTTTGCTCTGTGAGTGGCTGTAATTTTTCTACCAGTAACAGGGTCAGTACCTGCATTGGCAAGATAGAGCATTGCTCGAGATAGCTGTTTGGTGTTCATAGCAATAGCACACTGCTTAAAATAGGTTTCTAATACCGTAATTGGGTAGTTACTGAGGTTGTTGAAGCTTTTCATTAAACTTGCTAGTGCAAGATTACGATATCCACTCATCATCTCAGAGTCTGCTATTTCAGAGTCAATTTGAATATTTTTATCATCTGCAATATTTCGTACAAATCTTAGGACATGTTCAAAAGTAAGTTCCCCATTATCATGGCCATTTAGTAGTGCATCAACTATAACAATAGCTCCAGCATTAATAAAAGGATTTCGTGGAATTCCATTTTCATATTCAAGTTGAATGAGTGAGTTAAACGGGTCACCAGAAGGCTCTACTCCAACACGTGCATATAGCTCTTTTCCAAAAAACTCTAAAGCCAATGTCAATGCAAACACTTTAGAGATACTCTGTATGGAGAATTTTGTATCAACTGGTCCTATGTGGTATTGTGTTCCATCAAGTAAGGTAATGGACATTGCAAACTGTTTAGGATTGATTTCGGCTAATGCTGGAATATAGTCTGCTACTTTTCCTTGACCAAATAGTGGTGAAACTTCTTGCTGTATCTCTTGCAAAATTTTTTGATAGTTCATTGGTATCCTATATGCTATTCGTATTTTATTCTTATTTATGGGTTTTGACAAGTCTATTAAGTTCCTAAAAAGCTTCTCCCTGCGAAAAAGATATTGGATAGAGTATTAAAAGATGTTTCTTGATGAATTTACGTAAACGCTTTTCATACTGTTCTGTAAAGATTAACTTATAAGTCATTATGAAGCGCCTTGATATGCTCATCAGCTGTCAATGTTTTTGCTTTTCCCTCTTCGATCTCTTTGCGTGCCTCTATTAGTGCAGCTTCAAGTTCACACTCTCTGAGATAATTATAATGTTCAAAATTCATTACAACGTACTTAGGCTTTCCACGTACGCTAATAATTGCTTCATCATCTTGTTGAAGTGCTTCATCCAGTAATTTGACACCCCTTGTTTTAAGGTCATTTGCCATAATAGTATTATATCATCTCAATAAATTATTTAAATTCTGTTTTTTTAGTGTTCTATATATATCAAAATCACTATCTATACTTACAATTTTTTTTATATCTTCTTTATTGGCTATATACATTAGCGAAGCATCAGCTAAATCCATAGGTATGTCCATGTGCTTTTGTATCATAACTCTTATATCTACTATATCATTTTGTGAAATATCATACAATGTTACAGCACCAGCTTCAATCCAATGCAAAAAATCTATCTGCACCTGTAAGTGGAAATCTAACATATGAGATACTTCTGTGATGACCGACCATGAGGTTATAAGTTCACCCCGAAAGTTTTTCATAAATGCTAAAACATCTTGATGATACCTATCTCCTTTATCAAACAGTGCTATAAGAGGTCCACTATCTATGAGAGTTTTTTGCATCTATTTTCTCTTTTAGTTTTGATTTATATGTTGTGGAGAGATTATCACTTCCGCTTGAGTAATTCCCAAAAAGTTCACTTCCAAGCTCATAGGGGGATTTCTGTTTTGATTCACTTTTAAGCATATTAAAGTAATGAAAAAGTGCTTCTTTGACGATTTTACTTTTTGATATATGCTTATCTTTAGCCAAAACATTAAGCTGCTTTTCTATAGACTCTTCTAATCTTACGGATATCATAATATCTTTCCTTTAGTTGTTTGTATGACATATTGTATTACAAAATAAAAATATTATTTATAAAACCTCAAAATATGTGTAAAAAGCTTATCAAGTACATTGGAGAGCTCCACCAGTGACACTTTGTATGTTTTATCCCACTCTCCCACTCTTGCACTGTTATTTTCATGACATACCATTTAAAACTACATGTATATTCCTTAAAAAAATAATATACTTTTAAATAAATACTTTTTTAGTCTCATTTTAGATATAATCACGCAAAAATTTTCTTATGGAGAAAAATCATGGGTTTACCTCAACCAGCTTTTTATATCTTTAAATGTGAACAATCAAATCCTCCGGGGATGCCAAAACCGTCTTGTGTTAATCCAGAGACTCAGGATCTTTTTCAGCATTTAGCACAAATATTAATGCAAAAGGGTATAATTGGAACAGTGCAACCAATTCGTACTTCGTGTATGAACCGCTGTAATGTAGGACCGGTTATGTTAGTAGAACCAGGTCATGTAATGTATGCACAGCTAGACAAAGAGAAAATTTCTCGTATTGTTGATGAGCATATTATTGGTGGTAAAGTGGTTGATGAATATGTCATTGACGGTGAGTTATGGGATGATGCTATTACACCAGATGAGATGATGAAACAGATGGGAAGATAAAGAGCTATGACAATCGAAATGCTTTACAGCAAAATTCACCGTGCAACGGTTACAGATGCAAATTTGAATTATGTTGGTTCTATTACTATTGATGAGGAGCTTTTAGAAGCTTCAAAAATGAGAGTGGGACAGAAAGTAGAAATTTTAAATATCAATAATGGTGAGCGTTTTTCTACTTATATTATTTTAGGAGAGCGCGGCAAGCGTGACATTTGTTTAAATGGGGCCGCTGCTCGTAAGGTTCACGTTGGAGATAAGGTTATTGTTGTGGCTTATGCAACTTATGATGAAAAAGACCTTGAAACGTACAAGCCAAAGGTTGTTATTGTTGATGAAAATAATGATATTGTTGAAGAATTAGAGGAAATTTAATGTTCGGCAATTTAGGCGATATGGGCAAGATGCTTGAAGGTCTTCAAGAGTCTGCCCAAAAAATGGAAGCGGAGCTCGCTTCTAAAGAGTTTACTGTTAAAACTGGTGGTGGTATGGTTCAGGTAACCATCAGTGGAAATGGTGAAGTTCTTGATGTCAATATAGATGACACTCTTTTAGAAGATAAATCATCACTTCAAATTCTTCTTATTGCAGCCATTAATGATGCCAACAAGATGGTCGAAGATAATAAAAAAAATAGTGCAATGGGTGCGCTTGGCGGTATGAATCCGTTTGCTAAATGAAAGAGTTTGAATACTTTTTAAAAAATAATCTTCCTCAAGCTGAGGGCTTTCATCCTCATTACGAAAATGCACTTCACGAGATGCTTCTTGCAGGCGGAAAACGATTTCGTCCAGCACTGCTTTTAGGTGTAGTTAAAGCATTTAACTCTCTGATGCTTCCTGGTGCATACCATGCAGCTTATGCTGTCGAACTGCTTCACACCTACTCTTTAATACATGATGATCTCCCTATGATGGACAATGCAGACTTGCGTCGCGGGAAGCTTACACTACATGTAAAATATGATGAAGTAACGGCAGTACTTGTGGGTGATGCACTTAATACCTACTCTTTTGAAGTTCTTGCAACGGCACCTTTTAGTGATAGTATTAGAGTAAAATTAATTCGTGAACTCTCTCATAATGGAGGCTTAAACGGCATGGTTTTGGGTCAAATTATAGATTGTCACTTTGAGAATCAGCCTCTAGAGTTAGATCAGGTTAAGATTTTACATGTAAATAAGACAGCAAAGCTCATTGCCGCGTCACTGAAGATGGGTGCTCTAATTGTTGGCGAAGATATCTTAGCTAAGCAGCTGTATGACTTTGGAATTAAATTAGGACTGCTTTTTCAGATTCAAGATGACATTTTAGATGTCACACAGAGCTCACAAGAGGCAGGAAAGACTACAAGTAATGATGGGGATAAAAATAGCTTTGTAACACTCATAGGCTTAGAAAATTCACTTAAAGAAGCAGATGAATTAGCAGGTGAGCTTTTAGATGAAATGAAGACCTTTGACTCTCGACTTAAAGAAGAACTCTCCACACTTTTAATTAAATATATCAATAGACACAAGGAATAGTAAATGGGTAATGCAATGCGTCAAAAAATGGCAGATACAGTTAGGTTTTTAGCAGCAGATATGGTTCAAGCAGCAAATTCAGGACACCCTGGTGCTCCAATGGGCCTTGCAGATATTGCAGTAGTGTTAAGTGAACATATGCGTCATAATCCAAAGAATCCATCATGGCTCAACCGTGATCGTCTTGTATTTTCAGGCGGTCATGCAACGGGGTTAATCTACTCACTTTACTACCTCTGGGGCTACGGTCTTGAGGTAGAAGACCTAAAAAATTTCCGTCAGTTAGACTCCAAAACTCCAGGGCATCCAGAATATGGTCATACTGAAGGTATTGAGATTACTACAGGACCTCTTGGTCAAGGGGTTGCAAATGGTGTTGGTTTTGCAATGGCGGCAAAATTTATGGGTGCTCAGGTCAACTCTGATACCGCTGATGTGATTGATCATAATGTTTATGTCCTCTGTGGTGACGGTGACCTTGAAGAGGGTATTAGTTATGAAGCGTGTTCAATTGCAGGGCACAATAAGCTAGATAACTTAGTACTTATTTACGACTCTAACCGTATTACAATTGAGGGTTCAACTGATTTAAGTATTTCAGAAGATATTCGTGGACGGTTTAACTCTCAAGGCTGGGAAGTCTTAGAGGTTGATGGTCATAATTTTGATGAGATTGATGCTGCAATGACTCAAGCAAAAGAGGCAGTAAAACCGTCTATTATTATTGCAAACACAATAATTGCAAAAGGTGCAGACACTATGGAAGGTTCTCACCACTCTCACGGTGCTCCACTAGGCAGTGATGAGATAGCAGCGGCAAAAACTAAAGCTGGTTTTGATCCGCAAAAGTCGTTTCATGTTGATGAAGATGTAATGGTACGTTTTAGATGTGCTCTTGAGAAAGGTGACCTGTATGAGCGTGAGTGGAAACATTCGCTAAACACACTACCACTTGCAGAGCAGAATGAAGCACTAAATTCATTACTTAATCCAGATGTTTCAAGAATCCAGTGGCCGACATTTGATAAAGCCGATGCAACACGAAGTACTAATGGTAAAATTATGAATGCTATTGCCCGTGGCCTTCCAGGATTTTTAGGAGGCTCAGCAGATCTAAGCCCATCAAATAAAACTGATTTAAAAGATATGGGAGTCTTTCCAAAAGGTAGAAACATCTATTTTGGAATTCGAGAACATGCTATGGCATCAATTACTAATGCTATTGCACTTTACGGTCCATTAATGCCATTTAGTGCAACATTTTTTGTATTTAGTGACTACCTTAAACCTGCTGCTCGTATTGCAGCACTGAGCAACATTCAGCAGTTTTTTATCTGGACTCACGACAGTATTGGTGTGGGCGAAGATGGACCGACACACCAGCCAATTGAACACTTAAGTCAGTTTCGTGCACTGCCAAACTTCTATGTATGGCGTCCGGCAGATGGAAATGAGAATGTAGAGGCATGGAAAACAGCACTAAGTATGACGAGCTCACCATCTGCATTTGTGGCATCACGTCAAGGGCTTCCACTGCTCGATGCACCAGCTCTTGGTTCTGCTTCGCAGGGTGGATACCTTTTGAGTGAAGATGACAATGCAGTCATTACCTTAATGGCATCAGGATCAGAAGTAGGTTTGGCTCTAGAGACTAAAGCACTTTTAAATGAGAAGGGTGTTCCTGTTAACGTTGCTAGTATTCCATGTTTTGATCTTTTTATAGAGCAAGATCCATCATATATTGACTCTATTATTAAGCCTGGTGTTAAAGCGGTAGCTATTGAAGCGGCTCGCGGCATGGAGTGGTATAAGCTAGCCGATGATGTGATTGCTATGAATAGCTTTGGAGCTTCTGCACCAGCTTCTAAACTATTTGAAAAATTTGGTTTTAGTGCACAAGCGGTAGCTCAAAAAATTAAATAATCTCAGTTTACATGTAATTTAAAATTACATGTAAATTATCTTTGGAACTAAAATTGCTTTACTCCAATATGAAAACAATCTTATTTTCCCTAATCCTAGTACATATTTTATTTCTCTTTAGTGCTTGCGGCAGCGGCTCAAGCAGTGTTGAAGAAGTTAGCGTTTACTCTATTGCTCCGGTTAATCGTGCTGTTGTTAAAGATGCTAAAGGACAGCTTGCTATTCAAAAAGATATGAGTAAAAATATCTATACATTTTCTCAAGCTATAACATGGCCCGTTGTTGCGACAAGTGATGGAGTAGAAAGCTATATTGATGTTGATTTTGATGGTAAGAAAACAGCTTCAGATATTGAATTTAATACAGTATTGTACTCAAGATCAACGGCAGTAACTGAACTTACCACATCTCTTTTGACCTCCGCTGGCTTTAATACTGCAACATTTGACTACAATGAGACACTTTATGATACAGCACTTAGCAACATGGCACTGCATTATACTCTTGATGAAAATTACATTAAAAATGCAACGCCGATAACCTCTTCAAATAAGCGTTTAGCGATGTTGTCAGACTCTATTTTTCAGACACGACAAAATAGTGATTATAATTCAAGTAATTTAGATGCAGTTGATCTCTATTTTAATTTAGTAGAGACTTTTTACAATCGTTATTTAGTAAGCATGAATGCAAGTGATGCTGCTAAATATCACGAGTCATTAGTAGTGCTATATCTTATAGATGCAAAAGTCTTAAGTTACTTAAACAGTAACACAACACCGATGATTTCTTCACGCTTGAATTATGATTACCTCGACAATATTGTCACACTTCCTGCAGATAGCTATTTATCATCTCAGTACAATAGGGATGGAAATCTCGCTTATTGGGATCTTGCATTAGATCATAATAACTCTTTGGCGTATGTTGCTGCAGGAAATGATGGATTTGATATTATTGACACTGCGGTCATTAGTGACAGAATTGGTAATTATGAGCAAAACATTAGTGGTTTTGGAACCTCAATGGAGTATTTTGACAGAGATGATGATCGCTGTATTGCAGTAGCGTCTCAATCTAACGAAGTGCTCTTTTATTCATCGACACTTATTGATCTATATAGAGTGACTAAGCGTGGAGGATACCGGTCTGGAGTTGCCAATGCAAAAGCATATGATGTGCACTATACGACAACCAATGCCAAAAATCTAGAACTTCTGCTTATTGCAGATGGAGTAGCTGGATTAAAGATTATTGATGCTACAACACTAACATGCGATAGTGATTTTGATTTAAATAGCTCATATCTCATCGGTTCAGGACAGATAGGTAGTGATACTCACGCTGTTACGGTATCTAATAATAGAAAAATAGTCTATATTGCAGACGGTAGCAGTGGGGTTAAATCTATTGATATTTCAAGTAGTGCTCCTGTTCTTATAGATAGTATTGAACTACAAAATGGTACGAGTGCTTACGATATTCATTTAGCAGCAAACAGTAATGAGCTCTATGTCTCAACCGACAAAGGTGTAGAAATTTTTGATAGTGATGATACCGGTGTGCTTAAATATGTGGGACACTATTTGACCGAGGGAAGCCGTGCTAATACTTTAGGTGAAACAGTTCGTGTTGATCGTTCTAAAAATGCAAAAGCACTCTTTGTTGCTGATGTTACTGGTGGTGTAAAAGTTCTTGATATTAGTGATAGCACCTATCCAAGACTCTGTGGCGTTGCATATTTTACAGTAGGTGATATCGCCCAAAGAAGTGCGGTGAGAGATTTAGAACTTTATGAGTTAGAAAATGGAGACAAAAAGCTCTATATTGCTAATGATTCAAATGGTATAATCCTTATAGATAATATAGAAGATATACTTTTTGAGCACTGTAAAGGATTATTAGATTGAAAGATTCACTAGAGTATCTAGAGAAAAAAGCATTTTTTGATAATATTATTACCTTTTATGGAAGGAATGTTACTGTAGAACTTTTAGAAGATGAGAGTTTAGAGATCCATAAAGTGCACCTTTCAGATTCTAACAAGCCTGATGGTGTTATTAAGAAAATTACTTCACTCTGTAAGCAACGAGGTGTTGAAGTCTATTATCACAACAAAGCTAAGCTCTCTCGTATCTCTAAAAATGCTAAACAAGATCAGGGAGTTGCTATTGATGTGATTACTCCAAAATATTTACATGTAAATCGTATTGAAGAGTATTTTGAAGATGGCTACCGACTCTTAGCTCTTGATGGTATTCATAATCCACAAAATCTTGGAATGATTCTACGCTCAGCTGCTGCTGGAAATATAGATGGTGTTATTCTGCCAAAAAAGAATAGTGCTAAACTCTCTCCTCTTGTGATGAAAGCGAGTAGTGGAGCTCTTTTTAAAATAGAGATTTTTTACTGTGATAACCTTGAAGAATCACTTGAACCACTCTGTGGTAGTAGTGAAATCTATGCGCTAAGTTCTCATGCACTTAAGAGTTTAGAGACGTTAGAGATTCCACAAAAATCTATTTTCATTTTAGGAAATGAGAGTGAGGGAGTGAGTAGTGATGTACTCTCGCTGTGCAACAACTCTGTTGCAATTCCAATGAATAGGGGAGTTGAATCACTAAATGTTGCAGTGACAGCAGCGCTTATAGCGTTTAAACTATAATCTTTTATGTTGTCATAATGTCATAAGGTCGTTTAATCTCTCTAATAACTTCATCGACACTCATATGACGGCTTTTTCGTAAAAACTCTTTTGAATCTAGAAATACCAAGAGGGTAGGAATAGTAAAGACGCTGAAGTGTGAAGCAATTTCAGGAGTCTGTGATATATCAATAGAGATAATCTCAAAAGTCTTGAAGCTGTTTTTAATGGCATCAAAAAGTTTAGGTTTAAGTGCATGGCAGACATTGCAAGTTGGCGCACTAAAATAGAGCACTACAGCTAAGTTATTTTCAATAGTACTATTAATTGTTTCAATTGTAGGCATATTATGTATCTCCATTTAGGTGTGAATTATCACACTTAGGTTTAGTTTTTGATTTTCCACATCGACATAACATCACTGTTGTATCCTTGTTGGGTGTTATTTTTATAGGCTTGAATTCTGTACCGCGATGATTTCCGTTACATAGTGGAAAGGTTTCACTTAGTCCACAACTACAGTAAGCAAATTTAACATCTTCTTTTAGCGTCATCTTCTCAGGACTATCTATAAAATATTGCTTACTCATTGTATGATCTCATATACAATTTCAGTTCTATTTTTTACATGTAAAATATCTTTAACTTTTAAGTTCTCAACTTCCATTTTAACAAACTCCTCTACCGTTTCAATTTTATTAATAGCAAGAGCACGGAGTAAAATTCCTCGATATGCTTTTGCCCAGTGACTTACAACTTTTCCATCTTTTAAAAATTTAGCACTATGGTACGGTTGTGAAGCGGTGTAAAACTTATTATAATAACCTGCACGCAGATCTAAAATATTTGAACCCTTCAGTAGTGAGTTCATACTCTCAGTAATAGCTTTTTTGTAGTACTGTTCAGGTGCAATACCTCTAATATGTTCTCCTTGCTTAACCTTGTAGTTAGGAATGAGGTCCCCACCCATAATAGGTCCAAAAAGATTAGAGAAAATAATGACATGCTCTTTAAGGTAGTTCTGCTCATTTACATGTAAATCTTGATATTTTAAATAGTCATAGGCGACACCATCATAACGCTTTAGTGCTTCCATAGTAGGTGATGAGAAGATAGAGTCTTTATAGTTTAAGATGTCACTCTCTTTTTTAAGACCAAAAAGTTTAGTGAGTTCGTCATTACTGTTAGCATGTATAATCTCTTCATATGTATCTAAAATCTCTTTACGAAGTTCTACAGAGAAAAGCAATTTACTTAGAGTAGGGTTATTGCCACCAAAATTTTTACTTTCAGCAGGTGAAAAAAGTGTGTAAAGCATTGTATTAATCTTTTTTAGAAATTGTATCAAAAATACGAGAATTACATGTAAAAAATAAAATATTGAAATTTCTTTAGATAATGCTTGACATTAATAACAAAAACGTCTATAATTCTGACTCAATTTTAATGCTGACATAGCTCAGTTGGCTAGAGCAGTTGATTTGTAATCAACAGGCCCGGGGTTCAAATCCTCGTGTCAGCACCATTGAAATTGGGTATTAGAAACAGTGTTAGACCAGATATATTTTAAATTACTTTAGTGGTGAGATAGTCAAGTGGCCAACGACGGCAGACTGTAAATCTGCTCCCTATGGGTTCGCAGGTTCGACTCCTGCTCTCACCACCATCAATGATGACGCGGGCGTAGCTCAGTTGGCTAGAGCGTCAGCCTTCCAAGCTGAGGGTCGAGGGTTCGAGTCCCTTCACCCGCTCCATTGAACCTAATTTATTTCTGGAAGCTGAAGTACAATAATTTTTACTTCAATATTCTTAATTAAACTATATATTACAGTTTATCACTTCACTAATATCAATTTATGTATATAATAAATGTTGTCAGCTAAATTATTCAGCTATTGCTTATTTTGCTCACATGGCTCAGAGGTAGAGCACTTCCTTGGTAAGGAAGAGGTCCCGGGTTCAATTCCCGGTGTGAGCTCCATTGAAGCATATGAGTAAGAAATTACTTATTAATTGTTAAATGTAAGTAATAATTGAATAATTTTCTGATATAATTCCATTTCATTAAAATAAGAGTCAGAGGAGACTACATGGCAAAAGAAAAATTTGAACGTAATAAACCGCATGTTAACATCGGTACTATCGGGCACGTTGACCACGGTAAAACTACATTAACAGCGGCTATTACAGCAGTATTAGCAGTTAAAGGTGATGCAGAGCTTATGGATTATGATCAGATCGATAACGCTCCTGAAGAGCGCGAGCGTGGAATCACGATTGCAACTTCACACGTAGAGTATGAAACAGACATTCGTCACTATGCACACGTTGACTGTCCAGGTCACGCCGATTATGTTAAGAACATGATTACTGGTGCTGCTCAAATGGATGGCGCTATTCTAGTTGTATCTGCAGCGGATGGCCCTATGCCACAAACTCGTGAGCACATTCTTCTTTCAAAACAAGTTGGTGTACCTTACATCGTTGTTTTCATGAACAAAGAAGATATGGTTGATGATGAAGAACTTCTTGAGCTAGTAGAGATGGAAATCCGTGAACTACTTGATCAATACGAGTTCCCAGGTGACGATACTCCAATCGTAGCTGGATCTGCACTTAAAGCTCTTGAAGAAGCTAAAGAAGGTACTCTTGGTGAGTGGTCAGATAAAATCATTAAACTAATGGCAGAAGTAGATGCTTATATTCCTGAGCCAGAGCGTGAGACTGATAAAGACTTTCTAATGCCAGTTGAGGATGTATTCTCAATTTCTGGTCGTGGTACAGTTGTAACTGGTCGTATCGAACGTGGTACTATCAAAGTTGGTGAAGCAGTAGAAATTGTTGGTATTAAAGATACTCAATCAACTACTGTAACTGGTGTTGAGATGTTCCGTAAAGAGATGGATCAGGGTGAAGCTGGTGATAACTGTGGTATTCTTGTACGTGGTATTGATAAAGAGCAGGTTGAGCGTGGTCAAGTACTATGTAAACCAGGTTCAATCACTCCACATACAACTTTTGAAGCTGAAGTATATATTCTTTCAAAAGAAGAGGGTGGTCGTCATACTCCATTCTTTACTAACTACCGTCCTCAGTTCTACGTACGTACAACTGATGTTACTGGTGCAATTACGCTACCAGAAGGTACTGAGATGGTAATGCCAGGTGATAACGTTAAAATCACTGCTGAACTAATCGCACCAATCGCAATGGAAGAGGGAACTCGTTTCGCTATTCGTGAAGGTGGTCGTACTGTTGGCGCTGGTGTTGTTGCTAAAATTACTAAGTAATTAGTATGAGAGAAAATATTCACCTAGGGTGTGAGAAGTGTACAAGACGTAACTATCACACCACTAAAAACAAAAAGACTCACACAGAGAAATTTACAGTGCGTAAGTACTGTAAATGGTGTCGTGAGCACACTCAACATAAAGAGATGAAATTGTAGTTTAACTATAGTACTTTTCTCGAAAAATTGCTAGCGATTTGGGCTTCTCGCCGAGAGAAACTCAGCGTTAGCGTAGTAAGCTGGACTTTGTTCAGATTACGTTTACAAAACAAAGGCGTATAGCTCCAATGGTAGAGCACCGGATTCCAAATCCGGGTGTTGGGAGTTCGAGTCTCTCTACGCCTGCCACCCATGTTCAATCAGTAAAGCTTTTGAGCTTTAGTTATTGGAAATGTTAATTTTAGGACAGAAGATATGAATGGTATTACAACAGCATTTAGAAATGCTAAATCAGAATTAACAAAAGTAATTTTCCCGACAAAAGCTCAGGTGCGTCAAGCATTTATTGCTGTGTTTATGGTAGTTACGTTTGTTGCTCTATTTTTAGCTTTAGTAGACTTAATTATGTCTTCAACACTGTCAGTAATTTTAGGTTAGGAGAGAATATGGCACATGAGTGGTACTCAATCCAGACCTATGGAAGTGATCGTAAAGTAAGAGAGGCTATTCTTAACTTAATAGAAGAGTACTCTTTACAAGAAAAAATTGTTGAAGTTGTTGTTCCTACAGAAGATGTTATTGAGATTAAAGATGGCAACAAGAAAATTTCTGAGCGTTCACTTTACTCAGGGTATGTATTTGCTAAGATTGATTTAGATACAAATATTCAACATATGATTCAGGGAATTCCAAAGGTTTCTGGTTTTATTGGAGAATCTAATATACCAACACCTTTAGCTCAGCACGATGTTGAAGTTATCCTTGATCGTGTACAAAACCGTGCTGCACCAAAACCAAAAGTATTTTTTGATATGGGTGAGACAGTACGTATTATTGACGGTCCATTTGCAAACTTTACAGGTACTGTTGATGATTATGATTTAGAGCATGGAACACTAAAACTAAATGTTCTTATTTTTGGTCGAAGCACACCAGTGGACATCTCATTCACACAAGTAGAAAAAATAATTTAAGTTAAATCTACGCTAAGCCTAGCCTTTATTCAAAGTTTAGCCTTAGCGTAGAAAAATTACGTAAGTAAAAGTAGTTCTTTTAGACTATGAGCTAAACGCATTAGTGCGTTGAGCCGTCTGCTGAAGACAACTTAGCGTTAGCGTAGTAATCTGGACATGTTCAGATTGCGTATCAAACAATGAAAGGAAGCACAATGGCAAAAAAAGTTATGGATTATATCAAACTGCAGATCGATGCAGGTAAAGCTAACCCGGCACCACCGGTTGGTCCAGCATTAGGACAGCGTGGTGTTAATATCATGGAATTCTGTAAAGCATTCAATGAAAAAACAAAAGATAAAATGGGGTTCAAAGTACCTGTAGTAATTACAGTGTATGCAGATAGAAGTTTCTCTTTTATCACAAAACAACCACCGGCATCAGCTCTACTAATGAAAGCTGCAGGTCTTAAAAAGGGTACTGACAATCCACTTAAAAATAAAGTTGGAAAAATCACTAAAGCTCAATTGATGGAAGTTGTTAAAGCTAAAATCGAAGATTTAAATACTAGCGACGAAGAGATGGCTGCTAATACACTTGCAGGTTCAGCGCGTTCAATGGGTATTGAAATCGTAGACTAAATATCTATTTAGATATTAAAGAGTTAATTAAATACTATCTTCGACCGCAAAGATATAAAAAAACTGCGGCACTGAAATATAACAGGAGATTAAAGTAATGGCAAGTAAACGTTACAAGCAATTAATTGAAAAAATTGATACAACTAAAAACTATACTATCGCAGAGGCTTCTGAAGTTGTAAAAACTTTGAAATCTGCAAAATTTGATGAGACTGTTGAGATCGCAATGAATCTTAACGTTGATCCACGCCACGCTGACCAGATGGTTCGTGGTGCAATTGTACTTCCTAACGGTACAGGTAAAACTGTACGTGTTGCTGTATTTGCTAAAGGTGCTAAAGCTGATGAAGCTAAAGCAGCAGGTGCAGATATTGTTGGTACTGATGACTTAGTAGAACAGATTCAAGAGGGTATCTTCAACTTCGACATCGTTGTTGCTGCACCTGATTGTATGGGTCTAGTAGGTAAAATCGGTCGTATTCTAGGGCCAAAAGGTCTAATGCCTAACCCTAAAACTGGTACGGTAACTCCAGATGTTGCTACTGCTGTTAACAACGTAAAAGGCGGCCAAGTGGCGTTCCGTGTTGACAAAAAAGGTAACATTCACGCTGGTATCGGTAAAGCTAGTTTTGATACAGATAAACTTAATGAAAATATCCTTGCATTTGTTTCTGCAATTAACAAGCAAAAACCTGCATCTGCAAAAGGTCGTTACATTAAAAATGCTGCACTCTCACTAACTATGAGTCCGGCAGTTAAATTCGATCTAAATGAGATAGCTGACGTTAAGTAAGTTATATAATTTACATGTAAATTTCATTTACATGTAAATTTCATTTATGGCACTGTTTTTATTGTTACATCGTTGGATGTTACAGTAAAGATTTTACCTGTTAGAATCTGAATTTTATGGACTAGAGAAAGCTAGGGGCATCTGCTTAAACGGAGTTTATCCGCCCTTCTGGAAGTTATAAAGTCTGGAGAGGAGAAATAATGACTAAATCACAAAAAGCAGTAATCGTAGATACGCTTACAAGTGAATTCAAAGATTCAAGCTGTGTTGTTATGTGCGACTATCGTGGACTTACTTGTTCTGAATTAGAAGAGTTACGTGATATTGCACGAGGCAAAGAGGCAAAAGTACAAGTTGTTAAAAATACTTTAGCAACAATTGCACTTAAAAATGCTGATATGACTGGTATTGAAATCACTGACACAAATATTTTTATTTGGGGAGAAGATTCAATTTCAGCAGCAAAGACTGTATCAGAATTTGCGAAGAAAAATGAAAAACTTGTAATTAGAACTGCATACATTGATGGTGAAGCTAGTGATGCTGCTAAAGTTGAAGCATTTGCTAAACTACCTGGTCGCGAAGAACTTCTTGGTATGCTTGCAGCTACTTGGATGGCACCAGTACAGAATTTCACTATTGGAATTAATGCACTTAAAGAAAAGTTAGAAGCTGAAGCTTCTTAATTATAAAAAGCAACAAGTTGCGTGAGCTCTCTGCTGAAGAGAACTTAGCGTTAGCGTAGTAATCTAGACTTTGTTTAGATTGCGTACAAAATGAAGGTTTTCCTTCATTTTATAAAATAAAATAAAGGAGTCATAATTATGGCTGTAACTAAAGAAGACGTATTAGAATTTATTTCTAACCTATCTGTACTTGAGCTTTCTGAGCTTGTTAAAGAATTCGAAGAGAAATTTGGTGTTTCTGCACAACCTGTAGCGGTTGCTGGTGGAGCTGGTGGTGACGCTGGTGGAGCTGCTGAAGAGAAAACTGAGTTTGATGTAGTTCTTACTGACTGTGGCGCTAAGAAAATTAACGTTATTAAAGCAGTTCGTGCTCTTACAGGTCTTGGACTAAAAGAAGCTAAAGAAGCTGCAGAAGCTACACCTTCAACAATTAAAGAAGGCGTATCTAAAGAAGATGCTGAAGAAGCTAAAAAGCAGCTTGAAGAAGCTGGTGCAACTGCCGAAATTAAATAGTTTCGCTTAAAGGCGTGACATAAGAAAAAAATCTAGTTTTTTTTCTTATGCATCCTTAACGTGCTTTTCTTGGGTACTTTCATAAGCTGACTTGCGTCGGTTTGTGAAAGTGCCCTTATGTCGTTTATAGCTCTAGGACGCTAGAGCTAAGACATACACTTGTCTGCCAATACCAAATTGGCACTTATCTTCAAATTAGAGGAAGCCTAATGTTAAACAACCTATATTCCGGAAACCGCTTACGTGTAGACTTCGCAAAAACCCCACAACAGATTGATGTACCTAATCTATTGCAACTTCAACAGAGCTCTTATGATACTTTTTTAATGGAAGACGATAAAGATCGTTCTGCTAGTGGTATTGAGAGAGTATTTCAATCAGTATTTCCTGTCCATGATGCTCAAAATAGATTGACTCTAGAGTATCTAGGTTCTGAAATAGTAAAACCAAAATATACTGTACGTGAATGTATGGAACGTGGATTGACGTATTCAATTTCACTTCGTATGAAAACTCGTATGACACTTTGGGATCGTGATGAGAATACCAAAGAGAAGCTTGGCGTAAAGGATATTAAAGAACAGACTATTTATGTTCGTGATATTCCTAAAATGACCGATAGAACATCATTCTTAATTAATGGTGTTGAACGTGTTGTTGTAAATCAACTTCACCGTAGTCCTGGTGTTATTTTTAAAGAAGAGCCGTCTAAAACAGCTGGAAACAAGCTGATTTATACAGGTCAAATTATTCCAGATAGAGGTTCATGGTTATATTTTGAATATGATCCAAAAGATATTCTCTATATGAGAATTAATAAACGTCGTAAGGTTCCAGTAACTATTATGTTCCGTGCGCTTGGTTATTCAAAACAGGATATTTTAAAACTGTTTTATCCACTGCAAAGAATAAGTATAGACGACAATAAATTCTTAATGGACTTTAAAGCAGAAGAGTTTAAGTCACGTCTTGATTATGACCTTGTAAATCCTGATGGTACTGTTATTTTAGCTGCTGGGAAACGTCTTTCTGGTAAAAAAGCTGAAAAATTAATTGAGGGTGGTCTTACTGCGGTTCAATATCCTACTGATGTCTTAGTTGAACGTCATTTAGCAGAGCCAATCATTAACCCTGAAACTGGTGAAGTACTGTTTGACACAATGACTGCAGTAGATGAGACTAAATTAAAGAAAATGGCAGAGGCTGGAGTTACAGAATTTGTTATTGCTAATGATTTAGCAGAGGGACATGATAACTCTATTATTAATGCATTTTTAGCTGATGTTGATTCACTAAAGCTTCTTCGCCAAACTGAAGAGATTGAAGATGAGAACGATTTAGCTGCAATTCGTGTCTATAAAGTAATGCGTCCAGGTGAACCAGTAACTAAAGAGGCTGCAAAAATATTTGTGAATCAGCTTTTCTTTGATCCTGAGCGTTACGATCTGACTCGTGTCGGTCGTATGAAGATGAATCATAAACTTAATCAAAATATTCCTGAATATGTTACGGTGTTAACAAACCAAGATATTATTAATACAGTTAAGTATGTCATTAAAGTTAAAAATGGCCAGGGTCATATTGATGATCGTGATCACCTTGGAAATCGTCGTATCCGTTCAATTGGTGAGCTTTTAGGTAATGAGGTTCATAACGGTCTTATTAAGATGCAAAAAGCAATTAAAGATAAGCTCTCTACAATGAGTGGACCGATGGCAGAGCTTATGCCTCACGATTTAATTAACTCTAAGATGATTACATCGACTATTATGGAGTTTTTCTCTTCTGGACAACTATCACAGTTTATGGATCAGACAAATCCACTTTCAGAAGTGACACATAAGCGTCGTCTATCAGCTCTAGGTGAGGGTGGTCTTGTTAAAGAACGTGCCGGTTTTGAAGTGCGTGATGTTCACCCAACTCATTATGGCCGTATCTGTCCAATTGAGACTCCAGAGGGTCAAAATATTGGTTTAATTAATACTTTAGCTACATACTCAAAAGTTAATGAGCATGGATTTATTGAAGCACCATATAACATCATGAAAGATGGTCTTGTAACAGATGAAGTTATCTACTTAACAGCGACTCAAGAAGAGGGCAAGATTATTGCTGCTGCATCATCTATGGTTAATGAAGATGGTAGTTTTGCTGATGACTTAATTGAAACACGTCAAGACGGTGAGATTATGTTGCGAAAGCCAAATGATTGTGAGTACCGTGATTTAAGTCCACATATGGTTGTTGGTGTCGCTGCATCTCTTATTCCATTCCTAGAACATGATGATGCTAACCGTGCACTTATGGGTTCTAATATGCAGCGTCAAGCAGTTCCACTTCTTCGTCCACGTGCTCCAATGGTAGGAACAGGTGTTGAAGCGCTAGTTGCTCGTGACTCATGGGAGTGTGTTAAAGCATCCCGTGGCGGCCGTGTTGAAAAGGTAGATGCGAAACATATCTATGTAATGGGTGAAGATGAGAGTGGAACATTTATTGACTACTATCCATTACAAAAAAATCTTCGTACCAATCAAAATACAACATTTGTTCAAAAGCCAATTGTAAACACAGGTCAGATTGTTGAAAAGGGGCATGTTTTAGCTGATGGTCCTAATATGGATCAAGGTGAGTTGGCTCTTGGTGTTAATGCTATGGTAGCATTTATGCCGTGGTACGGATACAACTACGAGGATGCAATAGTTATCTCTCAAAAAATGATCCGTAATGATTCATTCACTTCAGTACATGTATATGAGAAGGATTGTGAAGCACGAGAGCTTAAGCATGGTGTTGAAGAGATTACTCGTGATATTCCAAATGTACGCGATGACGAACTTGCTCACTTAGATGAGAGTGGTATTGTCAAACTTGGAACTGAAGTTAGCGGTGGTATGATTCTAGTTGGCAAGGTAAGCCCTAAAGGTGAAGTGAAACCGACTCCTGAAGAGCGTCTTTTACGTGCAATATTTGGTGAAAAAGCGGGACATGTTGTCAATAAGTCACTATACTGTCCACCAAGTATGGAGGGTGTTGTTGTTGATATTAAAGTCTTTACCAAAAAAGGTTATGACAAAGATCCACGTACTTTAGAGTTTGAAAAGTTAGAACGTGACGAGTTAGAACGAGAACATTATGATCAGCTTCTTATGATTGATAAAGAAGAGATGCTTCGTGTTGCATCTATTTTAACCAAAGAGGCGCTTCAATCAGATGTGACTGCTAACGGAGCTGAGTACAAAGAAGGCGAATTTATTAAGGCTGAGGATTTAGCTGAAGTTAACCGCTTTGCGATGAATAATATTGTAAAAGCATTTAGTGATGAGATTCAGACTAAATATAACAGTACAAAAAACCACTTCCAAAAAGAGAAGAAAAAATTTCGTGATGCACATGAAGAGAAGCTAACAATCTTAGAGAAAGATGATATTCTTCCAAATGGTGTTACAAAATTTGTTAAAGTCTATATTGCTACAAAACGTAAGTTAAAAGTTGGTGACAAGATGGCAGGTCGTCACGGAAATAAAGGTATTGTCTCTATTATTGTTCCTGAAGTAGATATGCCATATATGGCAGATGGACGCTCTGTTGATGTCTGTCTTAACCCTCTAGGGGTTCCATCACGTATGAATGTTGGCCAGATCCTTGAGATGCACTTAGGTCGTGTCGGTTCAGAACTTGGTCTTCAGATCCAAAATATCTTTGAAGCAAAACAGGCTGATTTTATAGAGCAGTTACGACATAAAATGACAGCTATTGGTAGTGTTGCAGGGCTTATGGACGCAGCTAATGTTATTGCGACTATGGATAATGAAACACTACTTAACTATGCTAGAGACTGGTCATTGGGTGTTAAGTTTGCAACTCCAATTTTTGAAGGTGTTGATGCTTCTGAATTTGCAAAACTTTTTGAGTTGGCAAAACTTGATGATGATGGTAAAACAGTACTTTATGATGGTAAAACTGGTGAGCAGATTAAAGAGCGTGTCAATGTAGGTTACATGTATGTGCTGAAGTTGCATCACTTGGTTGATGAGAAAATTCACGCACGTTCAACCGGTCCTTACTCGTTAGTTACGCAGCAACCAGTTGGTGGTAAAGCACTATTTGGTGGTCAGCGTTTTGGAGAGATGGAAGTATGGGCTCTTGAGGCCTATGGTGCATCAGCAGTTCTTAAAGAGATGTTAACAATTAAATCAGATGATGTTGAAGGCCGTGTAAAAGCTTATAAAGCCATTACAAAAGGTGAAGCAGTTCCAGAGTCTGGTATTCCAGAGACACTATTTGTATTAACAAAAGAACTTCAAGCGCTTGCGCTTGATGTAGAGATTTTTGACGAGGTGGAAGACGATGAGTAAATTAGTACCTATTGAAATTAAAGAAGATAATCGTCCTACGGATATCAAGCAGCTTCAATTTAGACTTGCAAGTCCTGAAAAGGTACTTTCATGGAGTCATGGTGAAGTAAAAAAGCCTGAGACAATTAACTACAGAACACTTAAGCCAGAGCGCGATGGACTTTTCTGTGCTAAGATTTTTGGACCAGTACGTGATTATGAGTGTCTTTGCGGAAAATACAAAAAGATGCGTTATAAGGGTGTAGTGTGTGAAAAGTGTGGTGTTGAAGTAACATCGACTAAGGTTCGTCGTGTTCGTATGGGTCACGTTGACTTGGTAACTCCTGTGGCACATATCTGGTATGTAAGTTCACTGCCGTCTCGTATTGGTACCCTTCTTGGAGTTAAGATGAAAGACCTTGAACGTGTACTTTATTACGAAGCATATATTGTAAAAAGTGGCGGCGAAGCGTATTATGATGCTGAGCAGAAGACTCAGGTTCTTAAGTATGATGTTCTTAATGAAGAGCAGTATCGTACTCTTTTTCAACGCTATAGCGAGACAGGTTTTGAAGCTCGTATGGGTGGAGAAATTGTTCGTGACCTTCTTGATGAGATTGATTTAGTTGATATTTTTGCACAACTTAAAGAAGATATGGAAAAGACTAACTCTGAGGCAAAACGTAAAACTATTGTTAAGCGTCTTAAAGTAATTGAGTCATTCCTTAACTCTGGAAATAACCCTGCATGGATGATGCTAACGGCACTTCCAGTTTTACCACCAGATCTACGTCCATTGGTAAGCCTAGATGGCGGTAAATTTGCGGTTTCTGATGTTAATGATCTTTATCGTCGTGTCATTAACCGTAATCAGCGTCTTAAGCGTCTTGTAGAGCTCGAAGCTCCAGAAATTATTGTACGTAATGAGAAGCGTATGCTTCAAGAGTCTGTTGATGCACTGTTTGACAATGGTCGCCGTGCCAATGCAGTTAAGGGAGCTAACAAGCGTCCTCTTAAATCACTTTCAGAAGTGATTAAAGGTAAGCAGGGACGTTTCCGTCAAAACCTTCTTGGTAAGCGTGTTGACTTCTCTGGACGTTCTGTTATTGTTGTTGGACCAAGCCTTAGAATGGATCAGTGTGGCCTACCTAAAAAGATGGCTTTAGAGCTTTTTAAACCACACTTAATTGCAAAACTTGAAGATAAGGGTTATGCAACTACAGTTAAAGCTGCTAAGAATATGATTGAAGAGCAGACCAATGAGGTTTGGGAATGTCTTAGTGAAATTGTTGATGGCTATCCAATTATGCTTAACCGTGCACCGACACTTCATAAACTCTCTATTCAAGCTTTTCACCCTAAGCTAATTGATGGTAAAGCAATTCAGCTTCATCCATTAGTATGTGCGGCATTCAATGCCGATTTTGATGGGGATCAGATGGCGGTACACGTACCACTTTCAACAGAAGCTATTGCTGAAGCTAAAGTACTAATGCTTAGTACTATGAATGTTTTACTTCCAGCATCAGGTAAAGCGATTGCTACACCATCTCAAGATATGGTACTAGGTATTTACTATATTACTTTAGAGAAAAATGGTGTCAAAGGGTCTAATAAGCTCTTTTCAAGTGCTGATGAGGTTTTAGTAGCAATAGAGCATAATGCACTTGATATACATGCAAAGATTAGAACACGTGTAGATGGTCGTGTTGTTCAGACAACAGCTGGACGTCTGATTTTAAAGTCAATTATTCCCGATTTTGTTCCTATAGACCTCTGGAATGTTATTATGAAGAAAAAGAATATCTCAGCACTTGTTGACTATGTTAATAAGTACGGTGGATTGAGTGTTATCTCTTCGTTCTTAGATAACTTAAAAGATATTGGCTTTAAGTATGCAACCGAAGCAGGCGTCTCCATTTCAATTGCAGACATTATTATTCCTGATGAAAAAGGGGAGCTCATTATTAACTCTAAAAATAGAGTTAAAGAGATTCAAAAGCAGTTTGAAGCTGGCCTTTTAACAGAACAAGAGCGTTATAATAAAATTGTCGACGTCTGGACCGATACGAACAATACCGTTGCAGGTATGATGATGGACTTAGTTGAAAACGATAAAGACGGTTTTAACTCAATTCATATGATGGCAGACTCAGGTGCGCGTGGTTCAGCGGCACAGATTCGTCAGCTAGCAGGTATGCGTGGTCTTATGGCAAAACCAAGTGGTGATATTATTGAGACACCAATTATCTCAAACTTTAAAGAGGGTCTAAACGTCCTTGAGTACTTTATTTCAACTCACGGTGCTCGTAAAGGTCTTGCCGATACTGCACTAAAAACTGCAAATGCTGGTTACTTGACTCGTAAACTGGTTGATGTTGCACAAAATGTAAAAGTAGTTGAGCATGATTGTGGTACTCACGAGGGAATTGAGCTCACTGAGATCTCAATTGGTAATGAGATGATTGAGCCACTAGAAGATCGTATTCACGGTCGTGTTTTAGCAGAAGATATTATTGACCCTATTACTAATGAAATTCTATTTACAGAGGGAACGCTTCTTGATGATGTAAAAGTTCAAAAAGTATCTGAAGCAGGAATTAAAGCTGCGCACATTAGAACACCAACTACATGTAAATCTGAAGATGGGATTTGTGCACTGTGCTATGGCCTTAATCTAGGAACTGGAGAGATGGTTAAGCGTGGTGAAGCTGTTGGTATTATTGCTGCACAGTCAATTGGTGAGCCGGGTACTCAGCTGACACTTCGTACATTCCACGTTGGTGGTACTGCATCAAGTACCAGAGAAGAGCGTCAGGTTATTGCTGAAAAAGAGGGCTTTATCCGTTACTACAATATGAAAACTTATACCTCTAAAGAGGGTAAAAATATTGTAGCAAATCGTCGTAACTCTGGGGTGCTTTTGGTTGAACCAAAAATTAAAGCACCGTTTACAGGTACATTAGAAGTTCAAACGATTCATGATGAAGTTATTGTAAGTGTTAAAAGTGATAGCGAAACAGTACGCTACACACTTCGTAAATATGATGTGGCAAAACCTAATGAATTGGCCGGGGTTAGCGGTAAGATTGAAGGTAAATATTATCTTCCATATAATAATGGTGATGTCGTTAATGAAGATGAATCAATTGTTGAGTCAATTAAAGATGGTTGGAATGTTCCAAACCGCATTCCATATGCATCTGAAATTTTAGTAAAAGATGGTGCTCCAGTTACACAAAAAATTACTGCTCAAGAAAATGGTACAGCTAAGTATTTTCTTCTTAAAGGTGACTTCTTAGAACGTCATGACGAAGTTAAAAAAGGTCATAATGTTGAGGAAAAAGGACTATTTGCAGTAGTTATTGATTCTGAAAATCGTGAAGCAATTCGTCACTATATTGCACGTGGTTCTATTGTTGAAATTGATGATGATGAGGCAGTAGAAGAGGGCACACTATTAGCGCGTCCTGCCTCTGAAGAGTCTATTGTAATTGCTGAGTGGGATCCCTACTCAAATCCAATTATTTCTGAGTCTGATGGCGCAGTCACATTTGAAGATGTTATTCCAGGCGTTACTGCTTCAGAGCAGTTTGATGAGCTTACAGGAAAGACACGTCTTATGATGAATGAGTATATCTCACATGAATATAAGCCAGCTATAGTGTTAGCAACAGAAGATGGCTCAATAATTCGCTATGCACTAGAGCCAAAAACTGCTGTTTATGTTCAAGATAACTCAAATGTTAAAGTTGCAGATGTCTTGGCAAAAACACCAAAAGCACTTCAAAAATCACGCGATATTACAGGGGGTCTTCCTCGTGTATCTGAACTTTTTGAAGCACGTAAGCCTAAAGAGACAGCACTTATTGCTGAACTTGATGGTGTGGTGAGTTTTGGTAAGCCGTTACGTGGAAAAGTTCGTATTATCATTACATCTGATAATGGCATTATTAAAGAGTATTTTGTTCCAAAAGTACTTAATGCCCTTGTCAATAATGGTGAGTTCGTACATGCTGGTGAACGCCTTACTGACGGTATTGTCTCATCTTATGAGATTTTACGTATTCTTGGTGTTAAAGCACTTTACAACTATTTAGTGAGTGAAGTACAGCAAGTTTATCGTCGTCAAGGGGTAAACATTGCCGATAAACATATTGAGGTTATCTTTACGCAGATGTTGCGTCAAGTAAAAATCATTGATTCGGGCGATACAAAGTTTATTCAAGGTGACTTAATTAGTAAGACTAAGTTTGTTGAAGAGAATGAGAAAATCTTACGCCTTGGTGGTGAACCTGCAATTGCTGAACCATTCTTAGTAGGTATTACTCGTGCATCTGTAAGTGCAGATTCTATTATCTCAGCAGCATCTTTCCAAGATACTACCAAAGTATTGACAGAAGCTGCAGTAAGTGCAAAAATTGATGATCTAACAGATCTTAAAGAGAATGTTATTATCGGTCGTACTATTCCAGTTGGTACTGGTATTTATAAAGATGAAAAAGTTCAATTTGAAGATGATACTGTTTAACTATTAACTTCATTTACATGTAAATTTAGATTAAAGTGCTTCTCTTTAGAAGTGCCTTTAATCTATCTCTTTTCTTCCCTCTCAATTCATAAAATATTAATAATTGCTTAAAATAAGCTATTTTTTATCTATATTTAACTATAATCACGCGTTTAATAGTCCTTGAAATCAAGAGATTATCATTCTACTGGAAAAAATACACAAAGGAAAAACATGCCTACAATCAATCAATTGATTCGTAAAGAGCGTAAACAAGTGATTAAAAAATCTAAATCACCTGCGCTTGTTAGCTGTCCACAGCGTCGTGGTGTATGTACACGTGTTTACACAACTACACCTAAAAAACCAAACTCGGCACTTCGTAAAGTTGCTAAAGTTCGTTTAACTTCAGGTTTTGAAGTTATCTCATATATCGGTGGTGAGGGTCATAACCTTCAAGAGCACTCAATTGTTCTTGTTCGTGGTGGTCGTATTAAAGATTTACCGGGTGTTAAGTATCACATCGTTCGTGGTGCACTTGATACTGCTGGTGTTGCTAACCGTATGGTTGCACGTTCTAAGTACGGTACAAAGAAACCTAAAAAATAGGCTGTTTTACTAAATAAATAAGTAAAAGAATAACAGAGATTGAAAAATCTTTGAGTAAATGATTAACCGAGTGTTAACGTAGTTAAAATGGCTATGCCAATTTGACGTTTAAAATTGAAGAAGGACATACAATGAGAAGAAGAAGAGCTCCCATTCGTGAAGTTATGCCAGATCCGGTATATAACAGTAAATTATTAACTAAGTTTATTAATAAAATTATGTTAGATGGTAAAAAAAGTACTGCTGAGAAAATCATGTACAGTGCAATTGATATTATCAGTTCTCGTGGCGAGAAAAAAGGTATTGAGTACTTTAATGAAGCTATCGAAAATATTAAACCGGTTATTGAAGTTAAAAGCCGCCGTGTAGGTGGGGCAAACTACCAAGTTCCAGTAGAAGTTCGTCCTGTGCGCCAACTCTCACTAGCAATTCGCTGGTTAGTTGATGCTGCACGTAAACGTAATGAGCGTACTATGGCAGAGCGTTTAGCAAATGAGTTAATGGATGCTGCAACTGAAAAAGGTTCAGCATTTAAGAAGAAAGAAGATACATACAGAATGGCAGAAGCTAATAAAGCATTTGCACATTACCGTTGGTAATAGGATAAATTATGGCAAGATCTCATAAATTAGAAGATGTAAGAAACATTGGTATTGCTGCGCACATTGATGCGGGTAAGACTACTGCAACAGAGCGTATTTTATTCTACACAGGTGTAGAGCATAAAATAGGTGAGGTTCATGATGGTGCTGCCACTATGGACTGGATGGAACAAGAGCAAGAGCGTGGTATTACCATTACTTCTGCTGCAACAACTTGTGAGTGGTCTGGTAAACAGATCAATATCATCGATACTCCGGGTCACGTTGACTTTACTATTGAAGTTGAACGTTCTATGCGTGTTCTTGATGGCGCTGTTTCAGTATTTTGTGCTGTTGGTGGGGTTCAGCCTCAATCAGAGACAGTATGGCGTCAACGTAACCGTTATAAAGTGCCATCTATTGTTTTTGTTAACAAAATGGATAGAACAGGTGCAGATTTCTTTGAAGTTGAAACTCAAATTCGTGAGCGTCTAAAAGGTAATCCGGTTCCTATTCAGATTCCAATTGGTGCTGAAGATCAATTTGACGGTGTTGTCGATCTTGTAAAAATGAAAGCAATTGTATGGGATAAAGATGCTGCAATGGGTTCTAACTACCATGTAGAAGAGATTCCTGCTAACCTGCAAGATAGAGCTGAAGAGTACAGAGAAAAACTACTAGAGTCTATCTCTGAAGTTGATGGAAACGAAGAGTTTGCTGAAAAGTTTTTAGAGGGTGAAGAGATTTCTGAAGACGAGATCGTTGCAGGAATTAAAGCAGCTACTATTGGTATGGCAATCGTTCCAATGGCGTGTGGTACTGCATTTAAAAACAAAGGTATTCAGACACTTCTTGATGCTGTTGTTGCTTACCTTCCATCTCCAGTTGAATCAGAAGCCATCAAAGGTACTATGATGGAAGATGAAGAAGCTGAAGTTGCAGTTGAGTCAAGTGATGAAGGTGCATTTGCATCATTAGCATTTAAAATTATGACCGATCCATTTGTTGGTGTTCTTACTTTTATTCGTGTATATCGTGGTTCATTAGACTCAGGTTCATATGTTCACAATACTACAAAAGATAAAAAAGAGCGTATCGGCCGTATTGTAAAAATGCATGCGATTAAACGTGAAGAAGTAAAAACTATTTATGCTGGTGAAATTGGTGCGGTTGTTGGTCTTAAATCTACAACTACGGGAGATACACTATGTGCTCCTGAAGATAAAGTAGTATTAGAGAGAATGGATTTCCCAGATCCGGTTATCTCTGTTGCTGTTGAGCCAAAAACTAAAGCTGACCAAGAAAAAATGGGTATTGCCCTCTCTAAACTAGCAGCTGAAGATCCATCTTTTAGAGTTCATACTGATGAAGAGACCGGTCAGACTATTATTTCAGGAATGGGTGAACTACACCTTGAGATTCTTGTAGATAGAATGTTCCGTGAGTTCAAAGTTGAAGCTGAAGTAGGTGCTCCTCAGGTATCTTACCGTGAGTCTATTAAAGACGAGGTACAACAAGAGTACAAATACGCTAAGCAGTCAGGTGGTCGTGGTCAGTTTGGTCATGTTTACCTTAGAGTTAAGCCGGGTGAGCCTGATACAGGATTTGTTTTCCACAATGAGATTAAAGGTGGGGCAGTTCCAAAAGAGTATATTCCTGCAGTTGAAAAAGGTTGTGCTGAAACGATGCAGACTGGTGTTCTTGCTGGTTATCCAATGGAAGATATTGATGTAACACTTTATGATGGTTCATACCACGATGTTGACTCGAATGAGATGGCGTTTAAACTAGCTGCATCAATGGGATTTAAAGAGGCGTGTCGTAAGGCATCACCTTCAATTCTTGAACCACTAATGAAAGTTGAAGTTGAAGTTCCTGAAGAGTACATGGGTGACGTTATTGGTGACCTTAACCGTCGTCGTGGTCAAGTTAACTCAATGGGTGACCGTTCAGGTAACAAGATTGTTGATGCATTTGTACCACTTGCTGAGATGTTTGGTTACTCAACTGACCTACGTTCTGCAACTCAAGGTCGTGCAACATACTCTATGGAATTTGATCACTATGAAGAAGTTCCACGCAACGTATCTGAAGAGATTCAGAAGAAAAGAAACGGATAAGGGTCAACTCCTTATTTATACACTGATGCTGAGAACTTCTCAGCACAGGGTCGCAGGACATTCACACATTTACATGTAAATTACATGTAGCTTTGACACCTACTCAAACAGTTAATCTTTTTTAAAAAATTTTACTATAAAACCAACGATAGCTCTTAAAAAATAGACTATTAAAAATACAAAAAATGTATAAAGTAGCGGATGAACGTAATTTGTTTTCTCTTGCATAAGTGCAAGACGGACTGTTGGATCACTAAGCATATCTGGATGCATAACAAATATAAGCAACGTTAAAAGTGCTGCATAGATGGTGAGTTCTTTTTTTATTCTATCAATCATAAAAAAAGTTTAGCATGATTAAACTGATGGTAACCATAAAGGAAGATTGAGTTCAGAAGGTCTTCCTTGGAGTGTATGGTACGGTTTGTAGCGATTTTTATAGTTAAGGCTTTGACACTCTTGTACGTAGTATCCCAAATAGATCCATGCTAAATTTTTCTCTTTGGCTAGTTCAATCTGTTTTAAAATGGTATATGTTCCCAAAGAAAAAGGCTCATAATCCGGATCATAGTAGAAGTAGATAGATGATATTCCATCAGGTAAAATATCGACTAAATCGACACCAATTAGTTTGTCATCATCATAATACAGTATTTCATAACCAAAATCCCCATATCCATGGACAAAAGAGGAGTAGTAACTATTGGCACTAACGCCATGATTTTCCCATTCACGTTTGTGTTCCATATGGTGATGATACTTTAGAAATAGAGCAAGGTGTTCTTTGCTCATAGAGGGTTCTTGCAGTTTTGATTGAAAGTGTTGAGCCTTTTTTAGTACACGTCGCTGTGACTTAGAAAATTTATAGTTGGCAACATCAATTTTAATACTTTCACACGAGTTACACTCTTGACAGATAGGTCGAAAAAACATATTACCAAAACGTCGCCATCCTCTCTCAATAAGAACTGCACATTTCTCTTTACTGCAGCGCTCAATAATTTTATAGTGGGTAGTTTGTGAATTTTCAGAAATATAAGCACACTTCTCATCAAGTGCACACTCTTTTAATAAGCTATTCATACTCATAATTATGGCATAAACAAGTAAATTTTAACTATTTGTCGCATGGGTACAATTGCAACTTAAACCAATTATGTTAAAATTTATATAACTAAACAGTATATGAGGCTTAATGACTTACGATATATATCCACCAGATAAAAAATTAGTAAATATTGTGAAACAGTATTTTGTAATTAAAGATATTGGTGCTATAGAGTCGATGTTATTTTTACCTAATGGCGGTAACTTTTTGGTTTTTAACCGAGGTGTTAAAGCAACCATAAAGTTTCACACAGGCGAGAGTCATGAGATGCTACCAGGTTACTCAATTGGGATGAAGGCTAGTAAAGCAAAAAAAGTTATTATCGATAGAGGTGCTTACTTAGATAATGTATTGTTGCCGATTATTTTGGTTGAACTACTGCCAATAGGGTATTATAAACTATTTTTTAAAGATGCTTCAGTTCTTACTACAAGCAATATAGTGATGTCTGAAGATACTATTGATGCCTACTTTAATAGGCTCTATTTACATAACACTATAGACGATGAGATTAACTATTTAAATCAATCATTAATAGAGATGGATGCAGCTAATAACAACACGCATCTATTGATTGAAGATATTATGAAGAGCATTGTCGATAATCACCATTTTGATGTGACTATAGTAGCATTGATGAAAGAGTTTAAATATACAAGAAAAACCATGGAGCGACAGTTTAAAAAGTGTATTGGATTGACACCAAAAAATTTTATTTACCTTGCTAAGTTCTGTAAAACATTTTTAAAATATGTAGATGAAGCAAAAAAACTCAAAGATATCCAATATCGCTACAGTGATAATGCACATTTTAATACGGTCTTTCAAAATATTACAGGATTTGCTCCGAGTGAACTTTTTAAAGATGTTGTTGAAAACAATGATATACAGATCTATCAAATGAAGCAGAAGCGTTTGTAGTGTTGGCTAGAGAATGAACAGAGAAAATTTATTTCTAAAAATCATCACTTTTGCTCCACTTGTTTTTATTCCACTGATTATCGGTTTAGTCTCTTTTGCATTTATTCATATGTACAATACAGACTTTCAAAACAATTTAGAAAAAACTACCGAGAACTTATTTAACATAGAGAAAAGTGCAGTAGAGATAAAGATTCAAAATACCTCTGATGTCATCAACTATCGCAAATCTATTCTTCAAGATCGCTTGAAAATTCGAGTTAAACAGCGTGTAGAAAAAGCATACGCTATTGCTCAATCAATTTATGAAGAGCATAAAGATACACAAACACAGACAGAGATTAAAAGTAGAATAAGAACTGCAATAAAGCCTTTATTGTGGAATGCTGGCGAGAGCTTTATCTGGATTGTTGATTATGAAGGAGTGTTTCAACTTGCACCAGAGTACTTAAAAAATTTAGAGGGCTCTTCTATTATTAATTTTCAAGATGCCATGGGGAGATATGTTATTCAAGAAGAGATCGCTATGTGTAAAAGCAGAGGCGAGGGTTTTTTGTGGGACACATTTACAAAGCCAAATGAAAATTCAGACCGTCAATACAGGCAAGTTGCTTTTGTTAAAGCATTTGGGCATTATAGTTGGTATTTTGGTTCCGCAGAGTATTTAGATACGGCTAATAAAAAAACAGATAAGACCCTGTTGTCAACACTTAAATATATTAATACCGTCAATAATAGTTATACCTTTGTTCTTAGTACTAAGGGCAAGATACTTATGAATGCGTCTATACCTGAATATGAGGGTAAAAATCTTTCTGATATTAAAGATAAAAACACCACGTCTGTCATTAATAATATCATATCAAAACTACGTGATAAAGATAGTGCTCAACTAGCTTATGAGTGGTTAAACCCATCTACTAATAAAGTAGAAATCAAATATACCTACATACAAAAAGTACCCAATAGCGACTGGATTATAGGAAGTGGATTTTATGTATCAGATATTAATAGTAAAATCTTAAAACAGAAACTGGACCTTAATGGTTTTTTATCTTTAAAGTCTAATAATGTCTTATATATTGCATTAATTGTAATGTTCATCTCACTGCTGGCATCTTATTACCTAACAAAAAAATTAAAAGAGAACTTTGCAATTTATAAAAAAAATATTAATACTCAAAAAAATGAACTACTTCAACTTAATGATACTTTAGAATCAAAAGTAGAACATAGAACCAGTGAACTTGAAAAATTAAAAAATGATTTTGAGAAGTTAGCTACTATAGATACACTCACACAGATAGACAACCGTTACTCATTAATGGAGCAGTTTGCTATGGAGATAAATCGTTCCAAGAGATATGATACGTCGTTATCTATTATAATGCTTGATATTGATTTTTTTAAACAAGTTAATGATATATATGGACATGCAGTAGGCGATTGTGTTCTAACTGCACTAGCAAGTTTAATAAAAAGGAATTTGCGAGAGTCGGATATTGTAGGACGATATGGTGGAGAAGAGTTCATTATTATTTTACCAGGCACAGATCTTGAGGATGCAAAGCAGTTTGCGCATCGATTAAGAGAAGATGTACAAGAGCACTCTTTTGATACAATAAAGCAGATAACCATTAGTCTTGGCTTGGTGGAGTTACGAAGGGAAGAGAGTATTGATGATGTCTTTAAAAGAGTAGATGACCTTCTGTATAAATCTAAAACTGATGGACGAAATAGAGTTAGCCATTAGGTGTCCTTTATATGTTTTTAATTTCTATTGATGCATAATTCTGGTTAATTATATTTTTTAGGTTCATAAATGAAAAAGTGGTTAAAAACTAATCAGATAATTGTGTCGCGATCCTTGGGTGCCTTTTTGCTAGTGGTAGGGTTAGGAGCTTTTTTTTGGGTAAACAGTAGTGGCAGTGGTGTAAATGTTACTGAGCAGCGTGCAGCAGAGCGTGTCGCACGAATGGAAGCGCGCACTAGCGGTACATCTACAGCAACTTCAAAACAACAGAGTAAAGCTGATTATACAGAAGTTTATACTGACCGCTCTAAAGAGCAGATGAAGTTTATGCTTATTATTATGATGTTCTTAGGGCTAGGCTCTCTTGGCTATAGTTTCATTAAAAAAGAGCCATAATTTACATGTAATTATTTTTGACTCTGTGCGATTAAAACTCCTTCAATCAACTGGTCAATGTCACCATCTAAGATACCGCTTACATTGGACATGGGAATATTTGAGCGGGTATCTTTAACCTGCTGGTATGGCTGCATGACGTAGGAACGAATCTGATGTCCCCAACCAATTTCACTCTTTTCAACTCCAGCTTCTTCTGCTTTTTGCTCTTCAAGCTTGAGTTCATAGAGGCGTGATTTTAACATCTTCATTGCTGTAGCTTTGTTTTTATGTTGGCTTCTATCATTTTGACACTGTACTACGACTCCTGTATCAATATGCGTAATACGGATGGCAGATTCTGTTTTATTGACATGCTGTCCACCTGCACCTGAGGCACGATATGTGTCGATACGAATATCTTTATCTTCAATAACAATATCAATATCATCATCAACTTCAGGAGATACCATAACAGAGCTAAAAGAGGTATGACGTTTGGCGTTGGAATCAAAAGGACTAATGCGAACAAGACGGTGAATACCATTTTCTACTTTTAAGTAGCCATATACATTTTCACCTTTAATGAGAATTGAGGCATCTTTGATACCAGCTTCTTCACCATTTTGATAATCAAGTGTCTCAATACTAAAGTCGTGACGCTCTGCCCAACGTTTGTACATACGCAGTAGCATAAGTGCCCAATCTTGACTCTCTGTACCACCGGCCCCAGGATGAATAGAGAGAATGGCATTATTGCCATCATGATCACCGCTAAGTAGTACAGCAATCTCCATGCTCTCTACCAAATTCTCCAGTTCGTTGGCATCTTCAAAGAGTGACTCTATTGTCTCATCGTCGCCCTCATCTTTTGCCATGGCATAAAATTCTTCTGCTTCAGATAGTGTATTGGCAGTAGCACTATACTTTTCAAGTTTACGCTCAATTTGAGTCTTCTCTTTTTGAATTTGTGCGGCATATGCAGCATCATTCCAGAAGTCTTGAGAATTCTCCAAGGTTTCAATTTCACCCAGTCTATCTTGAATTGCTTTGGGTTGAATTACCCCTTTAATGTTGTGCATCTTAATTGTTAATGTCTTTAATAGCTCAGAATACTCATAATGGTCCAAAATTGTCTCCAAATAATATATAATACTGATTATATTCAATTGAGGCTTAATATATGAAAATTTTTAGTGATCCGCTCCTATTGCAGAATGAATTAAAAACTTTAAACAAAACTATTGGCTTTGTTCCCACAATGGGAGCACTGCATTTAGGACATCGTACATTAATAGAGTCTGCACGAAGTGAGAATGAGATAGTTGTTGTCTCAATTTTTGTTAATCCAACACAGTTTTTGGAGGGTGAAGATTTACAGAGTTATCCACGTAAAGAGGAAGCAGACAAGCGTATTTGTGAGCTTAGCGGTGTTGACTATCTATTTTACCCGCAGGCTGAAGATGTTTATGGAAGTGATGAGGTGCGCGTCAATGCTCCAGACATACGAGCCTATATCTTAGACGGACACTCTCGACCAGGGCATTTTGACGGCGTATTAACAGTTGTTCTTAAACTTCTTAATATTGTCACTCCAACAAATGCATATTTTGGAAAAAAGGATGCACAGCAATTGATACTTATTGAGCAGATGGTACGAAACTTTTTTTTACATGTAAATATTGTTGCTGTAGATACCGTTCGTGAGAGTGATGGTTTAGCGTTAAGCAGTAGAAATATTTACCTAAGCGAGACAGATCGTAAAAAAGCACTGAGTATCTCTTACTCTCTTAAGCGTGCTACTAAAATGGTGACACAAGATATTATAGCCACTGATGTTATATCACAGGAGATGAGTACTATTATGAGTAGTATTGATGTAGAGTATATTGCGTTTGTTGATAGGGAGTTTAACCACATAGAGAAGGTAGAACTTGGCAATACTATTATTTTAATTGCGGCACGTGTAGGTCAGACACGTCTTATAGACAATTTGCAGCTATAGATCTTCTTCTATTGGTTGAGGTTTTGGAGTAAGGAATTTCTCATTTACTAAGATTTCAACAATCTTTTTGAATGTAGGTACTGCAGTTTGTGAAGCAAAATAGACTTTTTTAGGTTTTACCACAGTAACGCCAATGGTGTAGCTGTTATTTTCATCATTGGCAAAACCGATAAATGAAGAGTTATATTGATTGACGTAGCGTCCCTTAACTGCAATATGTGCAGTGCCTGTCTTACCTCCTATTTCAAGACCTTTAATACGCGTTTTTTGACCAGTTCCTTCATTAACCGTTTTAACTAGAATTTTTTTCATCATCTGTGCTGTTGCTGGTGAAATAATCTGAGTAGGCTCATCCGTTTCAAGAGGAATAATAGTTCCAAGTTCATCAATAAGGTGTTGAGCTACTTGTGGCGTAACAGCAAGCCCATTGTTATTAAAAGTGTTATAGGCTTTTACAAGTTGCATTAAATTGCCACGCATACCATAACCGTAGGCGCAGGTAGCTTTGTATATGGGTGCATTTAACTGTCTAACAGATGGTAGAGAGCCTTTTTTCTCATAAGGAAGATCAACACCGCTTTTTTTAGAGAGTCCATAGTTGGTTAATCCGTCATGAAACTCGAAGCCCTCAAGCTTCTGTGCTAGTTTTGAAATACCGATATTTGAAGAGTGTACAATAATGTCTTCAGCACTGAGCCAGTCAAATTTATGTTCATCGGTGATGACTTTACGACCCAGTTTATAGCGGCCATTATTACAAAAGACTAAATCATATGGATTAATTTTTCTCAATTCTAAAAGTAGTGAGAGGGTAATAGGCTTAAGCACTGAACCGACTTCAAAACTGTACTCAATGGGGTTGGTATTTAGTGATGGGTAGTCACTTCTTCGGATGGCTTTTGGAAAGAACTGATTTGAACTAGCTAATGAGATGACTTTACCATTATTGGCCTGCATGACTACAGCAAGAACCTCTTTGGCATTTAGTTCTTCTTTCATCTGCTTTAACATCTTTTCAACACGAACCTGCAAGGTCAGTGGAATGTTGAGCTTAACGTCTAAGCCATTAATTTCACGTTTTGTAAAACTTTTTTTATTTAATATCATGTAGCTATTAACATCTCTTGGGGCACGTTGAGAGCCATTTTGAATGGGATTTAGTTCATCTTCGTACTGCTTCTCAATACCTTTGATGCCATGAATTCTGGTATATCCATTGACTTCCATCTTGCGAGGATATCCAATAAGAGGGGTTAAGACCTTTCCGTAAGGATACTCTCTAGTCTCGCCACTCTCAACAATGTTGAGACCATGTAAAATAGCGCGGCCATAACGGTTGTGATACTCAATAAAAACTTTTAATCTACGCAGTTCAAAAGCTAGAGTCTTTAAATATTGAGCATTTTTTGGATTGATGTGGTAGCTTAGTACAACACTTCCTTTACGGGAATTGAGTTTTTTTCTAATGCTCTTTTGATCAACACCACTGTAAATACTGAAAAGTTCAACAAATAGATCTTTTTTGTTAGGGTCAATATTGAGAGTGTTGACGGTTGCCTTGTAGAGCTTTTGTGTTGATGCAACATGAAATCCATCTTGGGAGATAATATGCCCACGCTGTGCTTTGGTGCTTTCGGAGGTATATTTAGATGGAAGATGACGATTTTTAATAGAGGTGTAGAGCATAACACTTAAAAATATGATAAAGCCTAAAATAATCAACATAAAGAGGGTGACAATTTTTTTGGAACGGTTAGAGTTAGCCATTAATGCTCTTAAATGAGAAGCACAACAGGTTTAGAGTTGTGTTCTTGTGATTTCTTTGTAAGCGCTGAGAGCTTTGTTTCGAACTTCTAGCATCAGCTTCATGCTTGTTTCAGCTTTACTAATGGCAAGCGCCGCTTGATGGAGGTCTTTAACCTGTCCTGTTGCCATGTCTGCCATAGCGTGTTCACCCTCTACTTGGTGGGTATTAACTTCATTAATGGCACTTTTAAGCTGGTCTGCAAAGTTGACATTACTACCATCTTGAATTGAAGAGCTATTTCCCTTTTTAAGGAGGTCTGCAGTTGATAGTGATGAGATGTTATTGATATCAGCCATTTAGCTACTCTCCTTTACTGTAGCAAAGAGATGGCACTGTTTGCCATGTTCTTTGCACTTTCAAATGCCGCAACATTTGCTTGATATGATCGTGTTGCTTCTACTAAATCGGCCATTTCAATGACAGGATTAATATTTGGATAAGCAACATAACCAGAAGCATCCGCATCTGGGTGTGATGGGTCATACTTCATTTTAAAGTCACTGTCGTCTTGAGCGATCTTATCAACGATTACACTCATTATAGCAGGATTAACTTTTTTATTAAAGTCTCCCTCTTTAAGTGGGTCACTATATTTTAATGAATCGGTAGAGTTTTTTAGGTTATTACTTAAAAGATCATCAAAGTTCTGCGCTTTAAAAATAACCTCTTTACGTCGGTACGGACCACCTTCATCGGTGCGTGTTGTGCTTGCATTAGCAATGTTTGAACTAATGGTATTGACACGAACACGTTGCGCTGAAAGTCCGTAACCGCTAATATCAAAACTATTTAAAAAAGCCATAATCTATTTCCTAATTCTTTAAACTTTTGAAGACGCTTCAATGACACTTTTAAAAATGCCACCGCTCTTCTTTACTGATGCAATTAGTGTATTAAATGCTATTGAGTTTTTTGACATCTCAGTAGTCTCTACGTCTATATCAACACTGTTTCCATCATTTCGTGCCATGTGTCCATCTCTAAAAAAGAGAGTTGCTCGTGTCGTGTTTTTCATATCTTGCACCTCAAGATGAGCACTGTTAGTACTGGCAAGCTCTAGGCTTGCTTCATTAGCAAACATCGCCTCTCTTTTTTGACTCAACATATCTTCAAAGTTAATGTCACGTGGACGGTAAAAAGGAGTATCGGCGTTAGCAATATTTGAAGCTATCATATCTTGACGTTGTGCTCGGTAGTTTAGTGCCTCTTTCATCAGTTCATGTGCTTGTGAAATTACTATGCCCATTACTTACTCCTTATGTTATGAAGTAGCAAGCATTTTTCATTCCAATAGTTTATCTGTTAGTGTTAAACTAAAAAAGGTACAATTGCATTAAAAATAGATGGTAGTAGTTATGGCAGACAAACGACTTTTTATTATTACATCTCTGCTTATTACCATAGGTATTATTGCGGTTTACTCTCTTTCATCCTATATTGTTCTACACTTTGAATACAACCATTACCATTTCTTAATGCGTCAATCTGTTTTTGGTATTGTCTCTATTGTTGTTATTTGGTCATTAGCACAACTAAATCCAGATATTTGGTTACATCGAATTGGTCTATTGCTCTTTTTAGGTGGAAGCATTACCATGATAGCTATGCCATTTTTGCCTTCTAGTCTTGTAAGTGAAGTGGGTGGGGCATCACGATGGATTAAACTCTTTGGTTTCTCTTTAGCACCTGTTGAGTTTTTTAAAGTGGGATTTGTTTACTTTTTAGCATGGAGCTTCTCTAGAAAACTGGGGCATCATGCAAAAATGGGACTTTTAGCAGAGTTTCGCCGTTTTGCTCCGTATGCTTTTATTTTTGTTTTGGTTATGTTTTTAATTGCAATCATTCAAAAAGATTTGGGGCAAGTTGTTGTTCTATCTATGACACTACTGTTTATGCTTTTTTTAGCGGGTAGCAGTTTTAAGTTCTTCTTGACTCTTATCTCTAGCGCACTACTGTTTTTTGCTTTTTTTATTCTTACTGCAGAGCATCGAATATTACGCATTCGCTCATGGTGGTCACAGGCACAAGATACCATTCTTACTGTTTTTCCAGAGTCTATCGCCTCAGAACTTCGAGTTGAGTCTTTTGATGAACCCTACCAAATTGGCCACTCTCTTAATGCTATTAACAATGGAGGACTTTTTGGTGTCGGTCTAGGTAATGGCACCTTTAAACTGGGTTTTTTAAGCGAGGTACATACCGATTTTATATTAGCAGGAATCTCAGAAGAGTTTGGATTTTTAGGTCTGTTTATAGTGACGGTACTTTTTATGTGGATGATAAAGCGTATTTTTACCATTGCTAATCGCTGTCCAAATAACATCTACTATCTTTTTAGTGTTGGTGTAGCCCTTCTGCTCTCGTTTGCCTTTTTAATTAATGCTTATGGAATTAGTGGACTAACTCCTATTAAAGGAATATCAGTACCATTTTTAAGCTATGGGGGCTCAGCAATTCTTGCCGCCTCTATTGGTGTGGGAATGGTGCTTATGGTATCTAAGACAATGAAAGCAGAGAAATGACATTTTTAATTACAGGAGGTGGAACCGGTGGGCATTTAAGCATTGCCGCATCACTTCTAAACGCATTAAAAGAGCGAGGACATAAAGCAATCTACATTGGTTCAATGTCTGGACAAGACCAAAAATGGTTTTTGAACGAAATGGGTTTTGAGGAGAAATACTTTTTTGAGACAACAGGCGTTGTCAACCAGAGGGGTCTGGGAAAACTAAAGGCACTATTTAAGATATTTAAGGCCTTTTTTAAATCCCGTAAGCTCATTAAAAATTTACATGTAGATGCGGTTATTAGCGTTGGAGGGTTCTCAGCAGCTCCCGCTTCATTTGCTGCAGTTACGTTAAAGGTGCCATTTTTTATTCATGAACAAAATGCGGTAACTGGACGATTAAACGCTCTATTACAGTCTAGTTCTTCTGCATTTTTCAGCTCTTATGATGAGACATCGCCTATAAAAGGCTATCCTGTTAATACTCTTTTATTTAAGACGGCACATATTCGTAAAGATATTAAAACCATCATCTTCTTAGGAGGCTCTCAAGGAGCGCAGTTTATAAATGATTTAGCTTTAAAAATGGCTCCTGAATTAAATGCACGTGGTATTAATATTATTCATCAATCTGGTGAGCGTGATTATGAGCGTCTAAAAAATGAGTATAAGAGATTAAATATACATGTAGATTTGTTCGGCTTTACAAAAGAGCTGTCAAAATTACTAGAACAGAGCGACTTAGCAATTTCAAGAGCAGGAGCTAGTACCTTATGGGAACTCTGCGCGAATGGACTACCGGCTTTTTACATACCTTACCCTTATGCAGCAGGAGATCATCAGTTTTATAATGCTAAGTTTTTAGTAGATAAAAACTTAGCGTGGTGTGAACGTCAAAGTGATGATTTACATGTAAATATTTTAAAAGTTTTAGATGAAGATATTAGCAAGATGAGTGAGGGTCTAACACATCTAGGTGGTGATAACGCCTCGCAAGAGATAGTAGAGTATATTGAAGGAGTGGTAACGTGTTAGCAGAGATGGCGCAATGGATGGTCGATACCATCTTTGAATTTGGATATTTTGGTATTTTTGCCTTAATGACTATTGAGAGCTCTTTTATTCCTTTTCCTAGTGAAATTGTATTAATCCCGGCAGGCTATCTGGCAAGTCAGGGTGAGATGAGTTTTAGTATGGTCTTTTTGATGGCACTTTCAGGTTCCATGGTGGGTGCTTTTATTAATTATTTTGGTGCTATGTTGATTGGACGAGCGCTGTTGGAGCGGTATGGAAAGTATTTTTTTATCAAACCAGAAGCAATTCACAAGATGGATAGTTACTTTGAAAGGCATGGACATATTTCAACATTTACAGGACGTCTTATTCCAGGTATTCGACAACTCATCTCCATTCCTGCTGGAATCTCGAAAATGGATCTAAAAGTATTCTCTTTCTATACGGCCCTAGGTGCAGGTTTGTGGTCCCTAATATTAATAATTTTGGGTTATGTTATTGGCAATAATGAGGAGTTAATTAAGAGCTATCTTTCACAAATTACCATCGTAGCGCTTTTTAGCGTGGTATTAATTGGCCTTATTTACATGTATATTCAGAAAAAAAAGGCGTTATAGCTTCGATTGTTTATTAAAAATAGCATAAAAATGACACTTTTATTAATTCTTTGCTACAATTGATAAGAACAATGTAAAAAAGAAAAATTATGACAAATAGACAACTTATAATAAAAATTACACTTTGGCTTCTTGCAGGCAGTATTGTTTTAGGAGTTTTGTTTAGTTACTACCTTAAAAGTGTTGCCTTAAAAAACCTTGCTGGAAATGATGCAAAAAAGACAAGTGAATTCGTCTTTGAAATCATGAATACTAAAATGCAAGAGGGTTGGGGTAAAGAAGACCTCAACAAAATTATGCAGCGTATGAACACGCTTCATGATGGACTTGTAATTAAATCATACCGTTCAGCACTAGTAAGTGAGATGTTAGGTGAAAGTCATATAGCTACTAAAAATGTTAAAGATGATTCTAATATACAAAGGGCAATGAGTGGCGAAGAGGTTCTTGTTACAGAAGATGAGAAGTTTGTACGCTATCTCTACCCTATGAGAGTTCAAGAGTCTTGTATTACATGTCATTACAACAGTAGAGTGGGTGATATAAATGGTGTTTTAGACATCTATCTTCCTGTTAAAGACATCAATATTCCACTTCACACCATGGTGACCTATTTCATACTTTTTTTGGTGCTATTTTTAATAGTTGTTTTTATTATATTTTACTTTATTCTTGAAAATAAGATTATTAATCCATTGGTACGTTTTACCTCTAAAATGCAGAATATATCTGAACATAAAAATTTAAATAAACGTATTGCTATGAACTCTTCAGTGAGTGAGATTACTCATATTGCAACGGTATTTAATGGATTGCTCGATGAGATTAAGTACTATTACAACAAGATGATTGCGCAGTTTTATTTAGATGCATTAACCTCTTTGCCTAATCTGTTGGCACTAAAGCGTGATTTAGAAGCAACTGAAACACCTACGTTGATTCTCTTTAATATTGACAATTTTCGAGGCATAAATGATTTTTATGGTCATGAGGTTGGAGATCATATTTTAGTAGAGCTGGGCAGACGTATTGAAAATTGTCATAAAGATAGCGACAAGATTTATAGACTTGGTAGTGATGAATTTATCTGCTTAAGTGAGAAGCCTTTTGATATATTTCGTTTAATGGAGACCTTGACAAAGCTCAATAATAGACCTTACATGTATAAAAATAGTGAAATACTTTTAACCCTTACATGTGGAGTTTGTGAAGATAGAGAGAATATCATAGAAAAAGCAGTTGCGGCATTAAATAGTGCTAAAAAGTCCAATAAACCATTTGAGATATATTCACATCATTTAGAGAGTAAAGAGGACTTTGAACAGAATATTTTATGGACAGCACGCTTAAAAGAGGCTCTTGATGAGAAGCGTCTTGTAACCTATTATCAACCAATTTTAGCAGTTGGTCTAGATCATGCCCAGAAATTTGAGACATTAATTCGTTTAGTAGGTAGAGATGGGGAGGTTTACTCTCCTCACTATTTCATGGATGTAGCGAAACACTCTAAACTCTATTTTCGTATTACCCAAACTGTTTTTAAACAGGCGTTTGAATACTTTAGAGATAAAGAGTATGAATTTTCGGTTAATATCTCAATTGATGATATATTAGACGAGCAGACCCGTGATTATATGATTTCACAGTTACAGAACTTTCCAGAGCCACAGAGAGTTATTTTTGAAATTTTAGAAACGGAAGAGATATCTGAGTTTGATGTTATGAACAATTTTGTTCAAGAGATTAGAGAAATTGGTGCTCGTGTTGCTATTGATGACTTTGGAAGTGGGTACTCCAACTACAGCTATATAATTAAATTACATGCAGATTTTTTAAAGATTGATAGCTCTTTAATTAAAGATATAGATACCAATAAAGACTCTGAAATTGTTGTTGAATCCATTATTATGTCAGCTAAAAAATTGGGAATAAAAACCATAGCAGAGTTTATTCACTCTGAAGAGGTCATGCAAAAAGTTAAGTCGATGGGGGTTGATTTTATTCAGGGTTACCACATTGGTAAACCTGAAAAAGAGGCTTTGTAGGGGTTAAAATGCTTTTCTGTTTCGAAATTCTGCTATTTCAGACTCAACCATCTCTTCAATCATCATCTCATAAAGTTTAGAGACTAGGTTTGGGTTAACCCCTGCTTCAAGTGCTTGATGACGTACTTTTTGTAGCACAAAGTCAACTCGATCTTCTGCTTTTACATCTTCAACACTATTTTTAAATCCTGCTGCTTGATGTATATAACTGTTTCGAGCCGCAATCAACTCAACAATTATCGTATCAAGAGTATCAATTTCACTACGCACTTCTTCTAATGTATTGCACTTTTTAATATCCATAAATGACTCCTTTATAGGTATTATACGTCATTTTAGTTATAATCGCGTAATTTAATAAAAAAGAAGTGATAATTATGGACGTTAGAGAAGCGTATCTACAATATTTTGAATCAAAAAACCATCAGCGAATTGAGGGGGCACCTCTAGTTCCTGAGGATGCTACTTTACTTTTTAACAATGCAGGCATGGTTCCTTTTAAATCGGTATTTACAGGAGAGATTCCGACTCCAAGTAATCCTCGTGCTACATCGTGTCAGCCGTGTCTTCGCGCAGGTGGAAAACATAATGACCTCGAGAATGTTGGACATACAGCACGTCACCACACATTTTTTGAGATGTTAGGCAACTTTAGCTTTGGTGATTACTTTAAAGAAGATGCTATCGCTTATTCTTGGGAGTTTATTACTGAGGTGCTAGAACTTCCAGTTGAAAAACTCTGGGTCACGGTTCATGACAGCGATGATGAAGCTGAAGAGCTCTGGAAAAAACATATTGCCCCAGATCGAATTAAACGCCTTGGTGATGCCGACAACTTTTGGCAGATGGGTGATACAGGACCGTGTGGACCATGTTCTGAGATTTTTTATGATCAGGGTGCTGAACACTTTAGCTCAAAAGAAGATTATCTAGGTGGCGAAGGTGACCGTTTCTTAGAGATTTGGAACTTGGTATTTATGCAGTATGAGCGTAATGCTAAAGGTGAGATGAGTCCACTTCCAAGTCCATCAATCGATACAGGTATGGGATTAGAGCGTGTTGTTGCCATTAAAGAGGGTGCACTTAGTAATTACGGTTCATCACTTTTTATGCCGATGATAAGAGAAGTTGAAATGCTTATTGGTAAAGAGTACTCGTATGCTACAGGTGCTTCGTACCGTGTTATTGCTGACCATGTTCGAACGGCACTCTTCTTACTTGCCCAAGGGACAAACTTCTCAAATGAAGGACGTGGGTATGTGTTACGTCGTATTTTACGTCGAGCGGTACGTCATGGATACCTCTTAGGATTTAGAGCGCCGTTTATGCATCAATTAATCGATACCTTAGTTGTGACTATGAAAGATGCTTACCCCTATATTGCTACTAAATCAGAAGCAGTAAAAGAGCAGATATTTCTTGAAGAAGAGCGTTTCTTTAAGACTATTGCAGCGGGAATTGAGCTTTTTGAAGAGGAGCTGAAAAATACCAAAGATGTCTTTAGTGGAGCAGTGGCTTTTAAGCTTTATGACACCTTTGGCTTTCCGTTAGACTTAACAGAAGATATGCTTAAAGATAAAAATCTTGCACTTGATTCTAAAACATTTGACAGCCTAATGCAAGAGCAGCGAACCCGCGCTAAAGCAGCATGGAAGGGTAGTGGAGATGCAGCAGTAGAGGGTGACTTTAAAGCACTGCTAGAAGCCTTTGGTGAGAATGAGTTTATCGGTTACAACACGCTCAATGCAACAGCAAAGGTCGTAGCACTCTTAGGTGAGAACTTTACTAAGGTTGACACCTTACATGCAAAACAAAAAGGCTGGGTATTACTTGATAAAACTCCATTTTACGCTGAGAGTGGTGGACAGTGTGGTGATACGGGAACCTTAGGTGATGTTGCTGATGTTTTAGACACTAAAAAATTTCACGGCTTAAATCTTTCACATCTACATGTAAATCAAACTATTACCGTCAATGACACCGTTGAAGCCAATGTTGATATGTTACGACATGAAATTACCAAACACCATTCAGCAACACACTTGATGCACTCAGCACTTTATAATATCTTGGGTGATCACATTACACAAGCGGGATCTTTGGTAGAAGCGAGTCGTCTGCGTTTTGATTTTTCTCATCCAAAAGCAATGACTCATGAAGAGATTGCACTTGTGGAAGAGCGTGTTAACCATGAGATTTTACGAGCCATAGAGAGTCAAACTAAAGAGATGGGAGTGCAGGAGGCTAAAGAGAGCGGAGCAAAAGCACTTTTTGGTGAGAAGTATGGCGATAGTGTTCGAGTAGTGAGTTTTGCAGATGCTTCAGTAGAGCTTTGTGGTGGAATACATGTAAATAATAGTGCTGCAATCGGTACCTTCATTATTGTTAAAGAGAGTGGAGTAAGTGCTGGAGTTCGTCGTATTGAAGCGGTATGTGGAAATGCGGCCTACAACTACTTTAAAGCACAGCGTCATACGGTAGAACTTGCACAGGCTAGTGTTAAAAATCTTGACATATTAAGTGGAGTAGAGCGACTTAAAGAGCAGGTCAAGTCACTCAAAGCAGACCTTCAAGATGCACAGAACGCTTCAAAAGAGGAGATAAGCTCAGAAGATATTAACGGTGTAGCACTTGTGGTTGAAGCAATTAGCAGCGGTGATATTAAAGAGCGTATTGATGAACTGAAAAATGCCAACGAGCGTGTTGCTGTAATGCTTTTTCAAGTAAAAGGTGACAAGGTTATGATTGCAGCAGGTGTTAAAAATGCTCCGCTTAAAGCAGGTGATTGGATTAAAAAAGTTGCTCCAGTTCTTGGTGGCGGTGGCGGTGGTCGTCCAGACTTTGCACAAGCCGGTGGTAAAGATGTTAGTAAAATTGATGAGGGCAAAGAGGTGGCGCATAGTTTCGCAGTAGAAGCACTCTCTTGAGTTTAATTCGCCTTATTGTTGCAAAATTGAGAGAATTGTTAATATGAATTTTTACGAGAGCGAACTTAAGGCATTAAAACGTTCAAGCCGCTTTAGAGAGCGTCAGATTTATGATGATACTACGGTTGATTTTGCCTCTAATGACTATTTGGGTCTAGCGCACAATAAAGAGCTCTTGGAATTTACATGTAAATCATTAAGTAGTTGTGATGCTCATGCTCCTAAAGCGTCGATGTTAGTTAATGGCTACCACCAGATTCATAAAGAGTTTGAAACAGCACTGTGTAGAGCTAACGGCTTTGAAGATGCTATTGTAGTAGGAAGTGGGTTTAGTGCCAATATGGCACTAATTGAATCTCTGCTTCGTCGAGGTGATGAGCTTTTTATTGATGAGAAGTTTCATGCAAGTGGCGTACTTGCAACACGGACACTTGAGGCTGAAGTGACATATTTTAGACATAATGATGCAGATGATTTAAAGATAAAACTTGATGCTTCAAAAAGCGGTCGAAAAGTGATTGCTGTTGAGGGTGTTTATTCTATGGATGGCGATCTGCTTAACTCTGAAATCATAGATTTATCAGATAGCTATGAGGCTCTTTTGATTGTCGATGAAGCGCATAGTAGCGGGGTCATAGGAAAACAACTTTTGGGAGTGTTTGACTATTATAATATTTCCATAAAACCTAACTATATTAAGATGGGAACCTTAGGAAAAGCCTATGGAAGTTTTGGAGGCTATATTTTAGCATCATCTCATATAATAGAGTATCTTCTTAATCGCGCAAAACCAATTATTTATGCGACTGCACCTTCACTTTTTGATACGCTTTTAGCTCATAAATCATTAGAGTATATTTTAAAAAACTCTACGCCGCTTTCAAAAAAGATTAAAGCACGTCAAGCCATAGTAAACAGTATTTTAGGTAGTAATATTGAGGCGCTGATTGCTCCGGTAGTGTTTGCAGATAATAAAAAGGTGATGCAGATTAAACAGAGACTTTTAGATGAGGGTATTTTAGTTGGGGCTATACGACAGCCTACTGTTGCTAGTGCTATTATTAGAGTTATTGCACGACTTGGTGAAAGTGAAGATGCTTTAAAATATACATGTAAAATTGTCAATGATTTTCGGGTAGAATAAAATTTATGAATGTAAAAAAACTAGCTATTGAATTTGACGGTACCAATTTAGTAGATATTAATTTTACAATTGAGCGCTCATTGGCACTGGTAGGGCAGAGTGGTAGTGGAAAGAGTCTGAGTCTAAAAGCACTTCTTAATATGTTGCCGCAAAAGATGACGTTAGATTTAGACCTTCAAAGCGATTTTACTTTGGTAAATGGTAAGAGTGTCGCCTATGTACCTCAAAATCCATTTACAGCACTATCGCCATTAACCAAGATAAAAGAGCAGTTTTTTATTAAACCAATTCAGATTGAAGCTCTGATGAAGATGGTAGATTTAGATGTTGAGTTGTTAGAGCGGTATGCACCAGAACTATCTGGTGGTCAACTTCAGCGTGTAGTGATTGCTATGGCACTAAGTTCAAAACCAAAGCTTCTAATGTTAGATGAGCCAACAACAGCGCTTGATCCTGATACGAGAGTTTTAATTATTGAGCTGCTTCGACGTCTTCAAAATGAGCTAGGCTTTAAGATGCTCTTTGTAACGCATGATATGAATTCAGCAGAAGCGCTGTGTGATGAGATATGTATTATTAAAGATGGATTGGTTGTAGAACATGGATTGATGCAAGAGGTGGTTAGCTCCCCATCTAGTGAATTCACAAAGATGTTAGTAGAAGCAAATTTTTCAAATAGGAAATTTCGAGAATGAAAAAGTTTTTTAAATATTTATTTTTACTCATAGTTTTAGCACCATTGGGTGCAGGGGGATATTATCTTTCTCAGATGTCTTTTAACACCGATAAATTAGTTAATCTAAAACTGCCGGTAACGACTACCATTTATGATAGAAACGGCAAAAAAATAGCCAATATTTTTAAAAAACATCACCGCTACTATGCTAAATTTGATGAGATTCCACCACGTCTTATTGAAGCACTTTTGGCTATTGAAGATACCAGTTTTTTTGAACATCCCGGTATTAATATAGATGCAATTATGCGTGCTATTATTAAAGATGTTAAAGCTAGAAAGCTTGTAGAAGGGGCAAGTACCTTAACGCAGCAGTTGGTTAAAAATATACTCTTAACACGAGAAAAAAAGATTTCTCGTAAAATAAAAGAGGTTATTTACTCTCTTAAAGTTGAGAGAGAGTTATCAAAAGAGCAGATTTTAGAGTTTTATCTCAATCAGGTCTATTTAGGACACAGTTACTATGGCATCAAAACAGCGGCAGATGGATATTTTAGAAAAAAACTTGATAATCTGACTCTAAAAGAGATGGCAATTTTAGTAGGCTTACCAAAGGCACCAAGTTTTTATGCACCAACTAAAAACTATGAACTAGCTCTTGGCCGAGCTAACCGTGTTGTATCACGTATGCATGAATTGGGTTGGATTGACAAGAAAAGTTATGATGAAGCACTAAAAGAGAGTCCAACGGTCTATAATGATACGCTGACACAAAATAAGGCTCCCTATATTGTTGATGAGGTGATGCGTCGTTGTAAAGATATTAAAGATATTAAAGAGGGCGGTTATAAGATCTACACCACCATAGACTTAGAGCTGCAAGCTGCTGGTCGTGACGCACTTAAACATGCGTATGACAACTCAATGAAGCGGGCAACAAAACTTGAAGATTATAATGCGACAAAATGGGAAGAGCAGCTTAATGGTGCCCTTGTTGCTATTGACCCTCGAACTGGTGATATCCTTTCACTTGTTGGTGGCGTGGACTATAAAAAAAGCGCATTTAATCGAGCGACACAGAGCAAACGTCAACCTGGATCATCATTTAAACCATTTATCTATCAAGTGGCACTAGATACTGGGTATTCTGGAGCAACAGAGTTAGTCGATATTGCTCGTACCTTTGATTATGTAAAAAATGGTAAAGATATGAAGTGGCAGCCAAGTAATTACGGTCGTGGCTATAAAGGACTGTTGACGCTACGTGAAGCACTGGTAAAGTCAAATAATCTAGCTACTATTAATTTAGTCCATGATATTGGACTGCGTACCATGCTAAAGGAGTTAGATAGATACGGTATTAGTAATTTACCATATGATCTCTCACTCTCTTTAGGTTCTATTTCTCTCTCTCCGCTGGAACTCTCAGGATATTACAGCTCTTTTGCGGCCGAGGGTAAAGCAGTAGAACCTGTTTTAATACGTCGTATTGATAATTTAAATAGTGAGACTATTGTAGAAAATGAAAGCAATAGTACACAAATTACACCACCAGAGCAGGCCTATTTAATGACTAGCATCTTACAAGATGTTGTCAAGCGTGGTACAGGCAGACGGGCACGTGTCAAAGGGATTGAATTAGCAGGTAAGACCGGTACCACCAATAAATCTGTGGATGCATGGTTTACAGGCTACTCTCCAACTGTAGAGACTATTGTATGGTTTGGAAATGACAATAACACTCCAATTAGTAAAAAAGATACAGGAGGTACCACCGCAGCACCAGCATTTAGCTACTTCTATAAAGAGCTGATTCGTATCTATCCTCAGATAAAACGGAACTTTGATAAACCAGATAATATTATTGAAACGACCTATAATGGGGTTAAAGAGTATTTTACTCCAATATCAAAAGCACCACGAAAGGCGGCTGTTCCTGTGAGTGAAGAGGAAGAGGAGTTGATGTTTTAAATATCGGACTGGCTTTTTACTAGCCGATATTCATAGAGAAAATTGGTAAGAGCATTGCCGAGACAATAAAACCGATCACTCCACCAACAAATAGCATGAGCATCGGCTCAAGTAGGGAAAGAAAAACAGATATCTTATCACGGTTCTCTTCAAAATAGAGGTCTGAAAGATTTTTTAAAATATTGGGAACTTGAGAGGTCTCTTCTCCCAAAGCTATTGCCTGAACAAATGATCTGTCAATCTCAAACCCCTCTTTTAATAAGGCATTAGAGAACTTAGAACCCTCTACAACTTTACTAGATGCCTTTAAGAACTTATCTTTAATTACTGTATTGTTTAATACATTTGCACCTAAATTTACTGTTTGAACAAAGGGAACACCGGAACGAATCAGTACCGAGGCAATATAGGAGAAACGTCCTAGCTCTGAACTCTGTACAATATCACCAAAAAATGGAGCCTTTAGTGAGAGAAGATGCACTGCATATTTAAATTTTTTATTGAATTTCATTAGTGCAGAAAACCCACTCACAAAACCTACAATAACGACAAGCATTAATATGTAGTTGTTAGAGAAAAAATCACTTAAGTCAATAACAAACTTTGTAATTCCCGGAAGTTCTTGCCCAAGTTGAGTAAAGATACCGGTAATCTTTGGCACAACAAAGGTAATCATAAAGGTGACCATAAAGAGCGATACCAAAATAATAAAAGATGGGTAGGCAAAGGCACTTTTTACCTGCTTACTGACACGGTCTTGCTCTTTTAAAAATACAGAAAGCTCTAGGAGAACCTCTTCTAAAATACCACTGTTCTCAGAGACTTTTACAGACTGTTTATAAAACTCTGGAAGTTCTACAAGCTCTTGTGACTCCAGTGCCTGATGAAAACTTTTACCCTCATCTAAAAGGGTAATAATGGCATTTAAAAAGTTGGCAACTTTAAGGTTTTTGCTATATTGGTTTGTGGCTAGTCGTAAAGCATTAACAATTGAGATTCCTGACTTTAAGTAGATGGAGAGATCACGACTTAAAATTGAGAGCTCTGTAGGCTTTAAGACTTTTTTACGTTTAAATGAGACGTTACCAAGCAGTGGTGTGCCTTCCTCGTTAATGGAGGTGTAAAATTGCCCTTTATTTTTAATTCGACGTTTTGCATCTTCTAAATTAGTGGCTTCAATAAGACCACTGCATTTTTTTCCACTTGCGTCAAGACCCTTATATTTAAAAACCATACTCTTCCTTAAAAATCATAATCTCTACTCTCTTTTGGGAGTAGCGTTGTAGTGTCAAAGAGTTTCTCTGCATCAGAGAGCGTTGCAGTCTCATTGATGTCATTCATATATGCAGGAAAAATATAAAATTTTTCATCAGCTTCAACAATGTAATGAGAGCTGCTTCCATTGTTAAACAGACTAAAGCGAAAACAGATATCTTGCTGTAGATCTTCTTTGGTAAAAAGTGGTAGAAACTCTCGCTGTTCCAGCCGTCCGTAATAGTCTTTTTTATATACTTTTGGGGGAGTTTTAAAGAGTGTAAACGGTTTAACTTCAGACTTTTCATTGTCATTATAGATAAAACACTCTTTACATGGCTCTAAACAGATAATTTCACTCTTGTTTTTAAATGTCTGTTGAGACAGCGTCTTTTTCATTGAGAGAAGTGATATAGCATCACTTTTAATCTCCTTGTTGTGTAAGCTACTAACAAAAAGACCGTAAATCAATCCAATGAGAATAATAACAATGAGGAGTTCAAAAAGTGTGAACCCCTTACTGTTTAATACATTGCGCATATGTGATGTCTCTGTTCTCTTTAGAACCACCTTCTTTACGATCTGCCCCTAAAGATATTAAATCAATTCCATCGTCTGTACGGATGAAAATATAGCTATTTTTCCAAGGATCTTTTGGAACAATACCCTCTTCAAAATATGAGTATTGCGAGTAATTAGGGTATTTTTCACTATTAGGGTTTTTCGATAGTGCTTCAATTCCCTCTTCAACGTCAGGGTATGTTCCGTTATCTAGTTTAAATGAGTCGAGTGCCTGTTTAATACTTTTCATCTGAATACAGACAAGTTTCTGTTTCGCCTCTTCGCTTTTTCCTACCAAGTTAGGCATAACGAGTGCTGCTAAGAGTCCTAATATGATGATGACAATCATCAACTCCATAAGTGAGAATGCTTTTTTCAATATTTTTTCCTACATGTAATTTGTTGTTGCTATTTGATAACGATATTATAGTATTATTCTAATTAACCTAAATAATAAAGTTGAGAAGAATTGAAACGAAAAGGTATTGCACTTTTAATTACTATTGCTTTAGTAGCTACTATTACAGCTCTATTAACTGTTTCAACTGGCATTTTAGACAACTCTTTTAAACGAATATCAAACAAATTATTTCTGATTCAGAGTAATATATTTTTTAATGATTTTATTACCATATTAAATGATGCCACCAATGATGTTAACGATTCAGACACGTTAGACATTTTTTTGATGCTGCCTGTTGCATTTGCATCAGAACATAAAGATATTGCTGTTGATATCTCATTTGTATCGGATGCATCAAAAATTAACATTAATAATATTGTTGAAGATAGCAATAGTAGTAAAAAAAGAGATCCGTATGAACCTATTCCATTGGTGCGTGCTTATGAGAGCTATGTAGAACATATACTATCCATTTACAATGTGTCTGATAAAATTCTACTATTATCAATGATTGCGGATACGGTTGATGATGACTTAGATGAACGCATACCAGGTTCTGAAATTGCATTAGCAGATCCTCTCTTTTCACAAGGATCCATCTACTCTGTAAAACATATGGAGCAGATTGTAGAGGCATATGTACGAGAAAGTCGTGACTATAATGCGCAACAAGTTCCCTGGAAAGATCTTTTTGGTTTTAGAAATACAGCTGTTGACTTTAACCATATTTCTCAAGATGTGCTCTATCATGTTGCACCAGAGCTTCAAGAGAGTTTGGACTATTATACGACCGAGCGAGAAGAGGTATATGACTCTTATGATGGCATACCACTTAATGCAGAGACTAAGGTGCAACTTGATACACTAGGAATAGACTTTTACTCTCCAGAAGTACGTGGAAGCATGAACATTAGTAGTAGTGACTACAGTGTTGAGATTGAGTTCTCATATAATTTAAAAACAAAAGAGGTTTCACATATTGAAATTACCAATTAAACGTAAAAATACCAAGGGTATTAAGACGCTTTTTATTGATAAAAACAGTACTTTTACTGGTGGTGAACAAGAGCGGCTAAATATTGTCTTGTCTCCTTCATATTATTGGTTTAAGCGTGTTGAGTTACCTGTTAAGTATGTTTCACAAGCCCAAAGCTTGGCTGCGTCGCAGTTTGATGGTGTAATACCAGAAGCTAATTACAAATATATGGTCATAAAAAAAGAGGATCTGTTTTGGCTCTTTGCTTATGATGAAGCAGTGATTGCTCAAAAATTAAAAAACTTAAATATAAAACCTTCTCAAATCGAAGGCTTCTATTTTGCACAAAATGAGTGCGAGGCACTATCTATCCCTATTAAAATTGATGAAAATATGGCCTTAGTAAATAGTGATGGTGTCGTAAGCCTAATGCCAATATCTTACGTCAATGAAACGCTTAGTCTTGAGCAGTGGAGTAGAGATTTAAACTTTTCCAAGCACAAGGTTAGTCTGAACCTTTTTCAAAACAGTGTTTTAGATGAGAAGTGGATCTTTAGATTTAGCGTAATGAGCATTGTTTTTATTGTTCTGTATTTGGCATCGTATCTTCTGCTTAAAAATGATCTAAAAAATGAGTTAACGCAGCAGTATGCATTAACACAGAAGTATAAGCTACCAGAGACTTCATTCCAGCTAAATAGTCTAAAACGTTCACTTACATCAAAAGAGAATCGTCAGATTGAACTTCGTCAAAATGTTAAAAAGCTTTTTTCAATTCGCTTGGAAAAAGGTGAGTATGTGAAAAAATTTGAGATGAAAACAAAAACTGTTGAGTATGAGATAGTGCTCAATGCTCCAAAAAATGCAGAAAAAATAAAAAAACAGTTAAGCAAAAACTTTAAAGTAGATAGTGCCAAAGTAGTTGATAATACTTTTTATGTGGGAGTGAAGTTATGAATAAAATCAATCCTCTATATATTTTAATTTTTTTCATTTTAGTTCTGCTTCTTATGATTGTTCAAAATATAACAATGCAAAATAAAATAATGGAAGCCTCACAGCAGATTTCGATTATTAAAAAGGTAGGACAGGAGATTAGTTCACTTAAAGAACATTGGAAAAATCCAACCCAAGCTAAAAAAAATATTGATGCACTCTTAAATAATCGAACATTTAAAAAGAGTGTGACAAAACAGGAGAAAAAATCAAATCTCTATAAAATTGCATTAAAAGATCTCAATGCAGTAACGCTCGATAAATTTATGAGCAAAATTCTCAATGAGTATGTTGTTATTAAAAAAATCAGTATTGATCGTGTTGCTGAAGATAAAATCTCAATTGCTATGGAGATTGAACTATGAAACGACTAAAATCAATTTTTATATATACTGTACTGTTTTTTGGGTTTTTAATATTTTTTGCACCAAAAACATACTTTTACTATCTGCTAGAATCAGAGCTAGATAAAAAAAATGTAACAATATCCCAGGAGAGAGTTTTTGATAAAGGCTTCTGTTTAAAAACCGAAGAGGGTAGAGTTTACTATGATGATTTAGAGGTGGGTAAATTTGAGACGTTCTCTGTACTGCCAGCACTGCTTTTTAATAAGATTAACGTTAAAAACTTTACACTCTCAGATGACATGAGTCGTTTTCTTAAGGGAAATATTGAGAGCATAGATCTTACTTATCATGTAGTGACTCCAATGACACTTCATTTAAGCGTTATGGCCGATACAGGAGATATGTACGGAACAATTAATATAAAAGATAGAAACATCTCATTAAATGTATCACCTTCACCAAGCCTACTAAAAGAGGCACCATTTTGGCTTAAAAAGTTAAAAAAATCAGCAGAAGGAGAGTATCTGTATGAAACAATTTATTAATAGTGCCATGATGCACAAGCTGTTTGTTGTTTTGATTCTTGCAGCCGTTGCAAAGGCACTCTCTTTAGCCGTATCGTTCTTTTTACCTCATGAGGGGGTTAGTGTTGCATCTTATCAAGAGAGAGATATTTACAGCAATTATCGCCCTTCAACGATGTTGAACATAGTTAAGAAAAAAGCTGTTAAAAAAACAGAGCCGGTCTATGCGTTGAAAAACTTAATACTTAAGGGACTGTATGCAGATACAGACTCCCCATTTATTGCAGTAGAGGATGCTAAAAAAGTCACCTTAGTCTCTATTGGTGAGCAGTTTAAGGGCTATAAGTTAAAAGAGGTTCACAGTGATCGCGCTGTATTTGAAAAATCTGGTAAAAATTATGAGCTGAAGTTTAAAGAAGAGAAGTTTAAGAATGCTTCTATTAAAGAGATAGAACCCGAAATTGTAACAGATGGCGGGGCAGTCTTTATTAAACGCAATGAGCTTAAAAAATACTCTAAAAATCCAAATGCTATCTTTAAAAGCATTAAAATTAAAGAGATTATTGAGAATAAGCGGCTTAAAGGTTTTAGAGTGTTGCGTGTCGATAAAAAGTCTGTTTTTGGCCAGCTGGGACTTCAAAAAAATGACATCATAACTGGTGCTAATAATAGAGAGTTTAAGTCAGTATCTCAGGTATTTAAACTCTATAACAACATGGACAAGCTCGACAGTTTAAAATTACATGTAAAACGTGGAAATGAAGAAAAGGAATTAGAATATGAAATTTATGAATAAGCTTTTAACCATCGGTTTTTTAGCCCTATTAATCTTAGAGCCGGCACTGCTAGCAAAAGCGAACAAAGCTCCAAGAGAGCGTGTTAATCTTAAACTTCAAGATGTTAAGATTGAAGACTTTATTAAAATGGTTGGGAAAGTAGTTAATAAAAATATTCTTTTATCACAACCAGTTCCTGGAACACTAAATTTTGTCTCTAGCGCACCGATTTATAAAGATGAATTGATGGATATCTTAATTACAGTTTTGGGTAAAAAAGGTTTCACTATCATTCAAGATGGAAGTTTTCTTAAAGTTGAACGAGCAAATGTTGCCGTGAAAAAGAATCTGCCAATCGGTTTTTCTAAAGACTCTCTAATGCGAACGCAGTTTATTGAAGTAGTAAATGAGAATGTAGATATTTTAGCTGCTAAAGTGCGTCAGTTTCTCTCTGAGGGTGGAAAACTTTTAACCATTAAAGAGACCAATACCATGATTGTGAGTGATTACCCTGATAATATAGTGGTAATTAAAAAGGTTGTTGCAAAAATTGAATCGCAATCAAAAACAAACAAGCAAGTAGAGTTCATAGAGCTTAAAAATGCTAAGGCATCACGCATAGCAGCATCTATTGGAACTATTGCAAAAAATATTATTAATCAAAAAGTTGTCTCTAATAAGGTAGATATTTTAAGTGATGACGCAACAAACTCTATTATTTTGATGGCATCGAAAAAAAATATTGAGCTGTTAAAGCCAATTGTTGAGCGACTTGATGCAAAAGATAACTCCTTTTCACACCGCTTAACGGTGCTTCCACTTGAAAACTCAGAAGCAGAGAATGTAGTTAAAAGTTTAACCGCAATTTTAGATAAGAAAAAGTACGCTAAAGAGGCTGAAAAGCCAATGGTAAGTGTCTATGATGAGCTTAATGCTATTGTAGTTTCTGCAAGCGAAGCAGATATTAACGATATTAAAGAGATGATAAAAATTCTTGATGTTGTTAAGCCTCAAGTCTTTGTACGAGCAAGAATTGTTGAGTTAAATGAGAATAGAAGTCAACAGATTGGTGTGAAGTATGGTCTAGCTGGTGGTGCAGCAACAGAAGCAGGTCTATTTACTTTTGCAGCAAATCTTGGCGGATCTCCACTCGCTTTTAATCCTGGTAGTTTGGGTATTAATACCGGAAGTTATGACTCTGGTATTGCCTTTGGAGCTACTATAGATTTTCTTGAAGGTGAGGGTGCTGCAAAAAGACTTTCTGAGCCAACACTGCTTTGTGTAAATAATCAAGAATCATCTATTTATGTAGGTAAGACAGAACCGGTTATTGCAAGTTCAGCTCAGGGAAATCAGACAACTGATATTGCACGTAATACCTATACCCGTGAAGATATAGGGCTAACACTTAAAATTAAACCACGCCTCTCTTCAGGAAATAAAGTAACACTAATAACTACAACAAAACTAGAAGATGTATCTAACAGTAGTGTTGTTGGTCTTCCAAGTACTATTAAGCGAGAAGTGCTTACAACGGCCATTGTTAATGATGGGGAGAGTGTTATTATAGGTGGGTTGATTCATAATAAAGATAAAAATGAAGAGCAGGGAATTCCAGGACTTAGAAGTATTCCATGGCTAGGGGAGCTATTTACTTGGAGTAATAATGCTGATGAAGAGATTAATCTTGTCATTATCTTAACACCTTATATTGTAAGAGAGAACAGCGATATGCCACGTCTTAGAAAAATGTTATCAAAGCTTGATAAAATTCAAGATGATTATAAAATGCTTATTAAGAGAGAACTTGACAATAGACTTGAAAAAATGGAAGATAGAGCGTCTAAAGAAGAGCAGAGTGCTGCTTCTAAAGTGAAAAAAGAAGAGAGCACAGAAGAGTTAAATTTATTGCTACAGGGTAAGTAGATGTTAAATATACCTTCCATTGAGAATGTCGATTTAAAGCCTATACAGCCTGACTCTGTAGATATTAACATTTCTACAAAAAATTATGCACTCTTTTCAGAGGTTGATGAGAAAATACATGTAATTTTATCGCAGAAGTATCTCTCAGAAGCTTTTGACTATTTGGCAAAACAGGACTTTACCTACCCACTAATTATTGCAGATGAAGACTCATATGACAGACTTTACAATAAGTTTTTAGAGATTAGAACTGATAGTGAGCTTGGTAGCCTAGAGCAGGGTCAAGATGATATTGAAGATGACGACATCTCACTCTCAGAGTTTTTAAGAAACAGTTCAGACCTACTTACAAGTGAGGAGTCTGCACCTGTTATTAAATTTGTTAATGCGCTCTTTTATCAGGCAATTAAGCGACGTGCTTCAGATATTCACATTGAAGTGCATGAAAAGCGTAGTGAAGTCCGTTTTCGTATTGATGGTGCTCTCATTAAAAATACTGACATTGACAACAAGATTGCCAACTTGATTATTAGCCGTATTAAAGTCATATCAAATCTTGACATCTCTGAAAAACGGATTCCACAAGATGGTAGAACGCAAGTAAAAATAGCAGGAAATACGCTTGATGTTCGTGTCTCTATTTTACCAACGTATTATGGAGAGCGTGTTGTAATGCGGATGCTAATGCAGTCTGATGACATCCCTCATATGGAAGAACTCGGTTTTGATTCAGAATTGACAGGTAAACTTGATGAACTACTAAAGCATTCACACGGAATTATTTTAGTAACAGGGCCAACGGGTAGTGGTAAGTCAACAACGCTTCATGCTTTTTTGCAAGAAGTTGCTAAACCTGACATTAATGTTATTACCGTTGAAGATCCGGTAGAGTATAAAGCTGACAATATTAACCAAATTCAGACCAATGCTAAAGCGGGACTTACCTTTGCTTCAGGATTACGTTCCATTTTACGTCAAGACCCTGATGTAGTCATGATTGGTGAGATTCGTGATACCGAAACAGCAGAAATTGCTATTCAAGCGGCACTTACAGGTCACTTGGTATTCTCAACACTACATACCAATAACGCTACCGCCTCAATTACAAGACTTGTAGATATGGGAATAGAGCAGTTTTTAATTGGTTCATCACTTTTAGGAGTGTTAGCGCAACGACTAGTAAGAAAACTCTGCAATGAGTGCAAACAAGAAGACCATCTAGCTGAAGAGTTCTCAAAAGAGTTTGACTTGCCTGAAAATGCAAAAATATATAAATCTTCAGGCTGTTCTACATGTAATTATACAGGCTATGTCGGACGTCGTGCTATTGGCGAGTTTTTTGTCCTTGATGACAACTTTAGAAGTATGTTAAAAGACAATGTAAGTGATTATGTTATTCGTAATCATGCCATAGAAGCGGGAATGACACCACTCTCGTCACAGCTGAAAAAACTACTTTTAGATGGTACTACCTCACTGCATGAGATTATTCGTGTTGGGGTTAAAGACGCGTAAATGAAAAGTGGGTTTACTCTAATTGAAGTATTGGTAGCAACAGTTATTGCCTCCATTGCCGGCATGGCACTGCTTCAGATGAACTCAAATAACACCCATCTATTTAAACAGATTCAATACCGCTCAAGCAATAGCGAACCGGTCTCTCTCATTGCTCTTCATAGCGATAAAAAATACAACAGAAGTACAAAATCTCTTTACGACATTTTAGATAGAACTTACGACATTAAAAATGATGATCTGCGTAAATATTTAAAAGATTATAAAATAGATTACAATGAACAACTTATTGAAACCATAAAGTTTGATGAAGCAGAATCAGATGATAGCGAGAGTGATTACATAAGTGAAGAGAGTGATGCTTCGGCTCCCATTATTCAATTTGAACTCATACAGATTATTGCTAAAACTGAGCAGGGACAAAATGCTGTTTTAACTGCTAGGCTAGTTGAATGAGAAAGGCATTTACTTTAATGGAGTTAATGGTTTCCATTGTTTTAATTGTTCTTATTACACTGTTTCTATTTGGAGCTATAGCTTCGAGTAAACTCTCAAACGATACACTAAGTAAGCACTCTAAAGCTGAAGTGCAACGTATGGATCTTTTTGAATTAATGTACAGAGATGTTATTGAGTCTGTAGATATTAAATCGCTTGAAACAAAAGATAAACACTTTAATATTCTTGAGATGCAGACACAAAACTCCATTTATGACATTGCTGCACCGTATGTGACTTATTATGTTAATGCTAAGACAAATGTTTTAACGCGCTTGGAGTCGGCAAGGGAGATTAAACTGCCTGTTAACTATGAAAGTGAGAACTTTGTGTTAGTAGATGAGCTGTTAGGGGAGGTTGCTGCTTTTAATTTTTACACAACGAGTGTAGAGAATAATGCTAGCGACATAAATACAACTGAAGAAAATAATACGTCAACGGTACAAAAACAGCTAAGTAAAAATCTCATTTATACTAAAAGTAAACTATTAAAAGAACCAATATTAATAGAAATCTCTAATTAACCTGAAATTAATCTAATGTTAACAATATATATGTATAATTTCTCAGTTTAGTTGATTGGCCAGTCAGCTATAGATTTCACAAAAAGGAATTTTTATGGCAAAGAAACAAATTTTAAGTCTAGTAGCAGCATCGTTATTAGCAGCGACATTCGTAGGTTGTGGTAGTAGCAGTAGTAGTGGTGGAACGACACCACCAATAGAACCACCAATAGAACCACCAGTGGAAGTACCTCTAACTGTTACAGTATCAGATGCTTATGTATATGAAGCAATGGTTACTAAAGGTGGTACAGAGTTCGAAACAATGGACGGTGCAACATATAGTTGGGCAGATACACCAGAAGGTGACTTAGCGTCAACTGGTGGTGCTAATGACCTTAATAGTAATGGTGTAGCAGATGCTGGTGATGCAAATGCAATCGATATGAAAGCAGCAGCTGGTTATACTAATATTAACCCGTTCACTACTTTAGAAGCAAACGGTATGACTCTTGATGATATTAATTCAAGATATAGTATCGATTTAACAACAACTGATGTTGATGTTGTAACAGCTGATTTAGCAATTTATAAAGCAGCGGCGAAAGCAGCACTTGAAATTGCATCAGATGTTGATATGTCTACTCCTATAGCTGATGAACCTGCAGCTGATGAACCTGCAGCCGATGAGCCTGTAGCAACAGATTGTCTTCCGGGGCAAGACTGTACTGAGCCTGCAGCTGATGAGCCTGCAGCTGATGAGCCTGCAGCTGATGAGCCTGCAGCTGATGAGCCTGCAGCTGATGAGCCTGCAGCTGATGAGCCTGCAGCTGGTAATACAATAACACCTCCTAGTCCAGCAGTGGCGTTACGTGCTACAATAACTCCTCCAGGTCCAGGTGAAGCAGAACCAAGTGAACCAGAACCAAGTGAACCAGAACCAAGTGAACCAGATCCAGATCCAGTTGACGACCCTAGTGACACAATAACTCCTCCTGGCCCAGGTGAAACACCAGATCCTGATCCTGATCCAGATCCAGATCCAGAGCCAGAGCCAGAGCCACCAGTTGAAGATCCTCTTGCAGCAACATTTGCAGCAATTGATGCAGCTACTACTCCTGCAGAAGTAGATGCAGCAGCAGCACCAAAAATGATTGAATTGACTGGCGCATTTGCACCAGCTGATGGTGGAGATCAAACAACACCGCCTGCACCTGAAGCTCCAGCTGATGACTGTCTTCCAGGACAAGACTGTACTGAGTCATCTGACACTCCTGATGAAGGTGTAGCAACTGACTGTCTTCCAGGACAAGATTGTACTGAGCCAGAAGCTGATGAAGAGCCAGAAGCTGATGAAGAGCCAGAAGCTGATGAAGAGCCAGAAGCTGATGAAGAGCCAGAAGCTGATGAAGAGCCAGAAGCTGATGAAGAGCCAGAAGCTGATGAAGAGCCAGAAGTTTCAGTGGACACTATAACTCCACCCAGCCCATAATAACTACTATATAGAGCCATTATGGCTCTATACTTCAATAAATATTTAAATCAGGAAAATATATGTTTTTACTTAAATTTGGATTTGCTTCGATGATTTTAATATCATCACTTTATGGGCTTAATATCTCATATACCAAAAGTACAATCTTAGAAGTAACTCCACAAGAAGTTAAGCATTTTAGTATTATTTTAAAAAAAAGAGGTATTAAAATCAATCAAGTGCAAGCTAAAAAAGCTATTTTAGAAAATAGAGTATTAGCAGATGATTATTTAATGCAGTTTGATATATCAGAAGACATAGCTAATGAATTTAAATTAATGTTAGAAGAAAAACTTAGAGAAATGCGAATTAAAGAGGCTAAAAATGCTGTAAATATTAGTGATGATATTTTACTCTCATATTACAAGGATAATAAAGACAACTATTATAAAACATCTGAAATAGAATTTAATGTATATACATTTTCTACATTTAATAAAGCACTAGAATTTTACCAAAAAAATGATCTATCAAAGAATAAAACTATTGTTTCAGATAATAATATTACATCAACAAATGAAAAAATGTCAATTAATCAACTACATCCAGAATTATTAAATTTATTGAAAGATGAAACAAGTTTTGGCTACTTAGTTCCACCTGAAAAGTTTTTTAAAAATTATATTATTTTAGAGGTAGTTAATATAGAAAAAGGACATATTGAATTATATGAAAATGTTAAAAAAGCTGTTCGTCGTGATTTAGAAAAAAAGATTACTAAAGATATAACTAAAAAACTTTTAGATAAATTTAACATAGAGAAAAATAGTGAAATTTAAGTTTTTATTTCTAAGTTTACTAGCGGTTATCTTTTTAGGGTGTAATAATAAGTCTGATATTGAACATAAGTTCGTTTCTATTGATGCCGATGT
>JAYEKO010000060.1:0-12743 GCA_034661055.1 Campylobacterota bacterium | reverse complement strand
CATGCGGGTTTAGACCTAAAACAGCAACGTTTTGAGCATTTGTACTTTTAATAAAATCTCTAAAAAAAGTCTTCAGTCGCTCTGTTGTAATAGCGAGAGCCACCTCTTTTAGTGGGATGTGTTCAGTAACAAGAGCAACGTACATTTGCTTACATCCAAGCATCATTATGGCATCTTTACTGAAGTAGTCACGAAGCATATCAGTATGGCCTTTATAGGTAATACCTGCTTTCATCCATGCCTCTTTATGAATTGGCATAGTCACCACAGCATCAACTTTTTTTTGTTCTGCCGCTTGAACAGCTTTTAAAAATGAGAGATAAGAGTAGAGCCCGCTAGCAGCAGAGACATGCCCCGGCTTAATGGTGAAGTTGCCATTTACATGTAAAAGTGTGAAGTCAGAAGGAATTTTAATCTGTAGTAGTGACGCTGTTTGTTTGAGTAGTATCTCATTAATACAGTAAATTGGAGTACAGAACTCTTTAATAGTTTCATGAGATTTTAGTGCAATCTCAATGCCCACACCGTTTAAATCACCAACACTTATAGCAACTTTTTTATCGTTCACAAAGCTGCTTCATAGAAGAGACTGCATCGGCTAAACCGGTAAATACTGAACGTGCAATAATGCTCTGACCAATATTTAGTTCAGTAATCTCATTAATAGCGACCATTGAACTTATATTTTGGTAATTTAAACCGTGACCAGCGGCAACCTCTAAGCCAAGAGACTCGGCATGCTTGGCAGCACGTTTAATATCTGCAAGAGCAGATTCTAACATCGATTCTAATGTGTTTCTTGAAAAGTCTAACTCTTTAATTTTGTGGTGAGTATAGGGCAGAGAGGAGTTTAGCATCGCATAGATATTGGCATAGCGTCCCGTGTGAAGCTCAACCATCTGAGCATTAAGATGTTTTGAGGCTTCAACTGCTTCAATGGTGGGGTCAATAAACAAAGAGACTGGAATGTCATGTTCATGAAGTTTTTCTATAGTAATGTCGAGTGCAAACTTCTGTCCAATAACATCAAGACCACCCTCTGTAGTGACCTCTTCACGTTTTTCAGGAACTAGCGTGGCTCGGTGTGGGTTTAGTGAACAGACAATATCTATGATTTCATCATCAATAGCACACTCAAGGTTTACGGGCAGTGATGAGCTTTTAATAATTTTATTGGCATCATCATCTTGAATATGACGACGATCTTCACGAAGATGAATAGTTATTTGATCTGCTCCGTTTTGAGCACAGATGGCCAGTGCCATGACTGGATCAGGGTCGTTGATGCGACGGGCCTCACGAAGTACAGCTATATGATCAATATTAACACCAAGGGTAAGTTTGTTACTACTATGTGACATAGGTATCCTTAAAAATTTGTATCTAAAATACTTTCATCTTCTACTCTCGTAAAAGAGTTTCTCTTTGTCTCTTCTAATATCTGTTGGAGGCGGTTAAAGACAAGATGTGGCGCATTAGTGACATCAAAGTTATCTATAGCAATACATGTTTTTCTATTATTAAAGTGATTGTCTAGATGATGGACAAGGTTCTGTACGGCTTTATAGGTATTGTCTTGAGTTGTAAACGCAAAGGTTATAAAGTAATGGTTATCATCTATCTGAATAAAATGGTCAGAGATTCTAACAAAACTTGATAACTCTACAACAGTCATTGGCTCTTCATGATAGAGTAGTGCAAATGTAGAAACACTGTTGTATCGTTCAAAGGTGTAATAGGATTTCTTAACTTGGACATTGATTCTATTTATTATGCTTGGTTGTATTTTATTCATAAGTTTTATTCACCTTTTTTCTTCACTCTGTGTAGGGTTGGTATTATATATTAATTTTTAAAAAAATTGGAGCATTTAAAGAGTTCTTTTTTTGTAAAACTCTTTTTTAAACTCACTATAGTTGTCATCTAAAATGGCTTCACGCGCTTCCTTAACTAAATTGAGGTAATAGTAAAGGTTGTGAATAGAAGCTAGCCTAAAGTAGCTTAGCTCTTTAGAGCGATACATATGGTGCATATAAGCGCGGGTGTATCGTTTACATGTAGGGCACTCGCATTCACTGTCAATAGGAGTATCATCAAGTTTAAACTTGGCTCCTTTAATGTTAATACGTCCAAATGAGGTAAAGAGGGTACCGTTACGAGCATTTCGTGTCGGCATGACACAATCAAACATATCGATACCACGTTCAATGTTCTCCACTAAGTCTTCGGGTGTTCCTACCCCCATTAAATAGCGTGGTTTATCTTCTGGCATATATTGTACAGTATGTTCAACAGTGTCATACATGTCTTGATTGGCCTCACCAACACTTAATCCACCAATGGCAAAACCATCATAATCAAGCGAACAGAGCTCAGTTGCTGACTTGGTACGGAATGCTTTATCTGTTCCACCTTGAATGATGGCAAAGATATTTTGCTTAGTACCAACTCCCTCTTTTTGTTTAGCTCTAAAGTAAGCAATAGATTCTTCAGCCCAGCGGGTAGTACGCTCAATGGAAGTTTTAATACGCTCTTGTGTTGCTGGAAGAGCAATAAGGTCGTCTAAAATCATCATAATGTCTGAACCAAGATTATGTTGAATATCAATAACTTTTTGGGGAGTAAAAAAATGCTTTGAACCATCAATATGAGAGCGAAACTCAATACCATTATCTTTAGGTTTTGAAATATCACTTAAACTAAAGGCCTGAAAACCACCACTGTCAGTTAAAAAACTTTTAGGGTAGGTCGTAAAATTATGCAGGCCACCCATTTTAGCAACAGTAACATCACCAGGACGAAGATACATATGGTAAGTGTTGGCTAAAATAATCTTAGTATCAAGAATGTCAATCATGTCACTCATGTCAAGTGCTTTAACAGAACCTACTGTTCCAACAGGCATAAAGATAGGTGTCTCAACGGTAGAATGAGCGGTTTTAATGGTACATGCACGTGCTTTACCGCTTGTTGCTTCAACTTTAAATTCCATTGGTAGCCTTGTTTTTTTAAGTTTGATATTCTAACACAAGTTATTTATGCTAAAATCGCAAATTAAAATAAAATAGAGAGATACTCAGAAAAATATGAAAAAAATACTTATTATCAGCGATGGTACTGTTGGCACACGTTTTATTGAGCGTGTTATTAATACCTATTCACAAGATAATATCTACTATGTTGTTCAGATGCGTGCAAAACATTTTGAGAATGTTGACCCTAGTAAATTTAAATTTTTTGAGTTTGACCCAACGAGTCTCTCTAAACTTGGAAACCTTCTTAAAATGGAGTTTGTTCAAGTTTTTATTGCCATGGAGATACCAACAGATATTTTAAATACACTAAAAAATATTCGTACATTTAAGCAGAAGCTTAATGTAGTTGTTCTTGATCAATTGGGATTAAATATAGATGATAGTTATGTCTCTATTTTAAATGCTAATGATCTTCTGGCTTCCCATCTGCTTGATCACCTGCCAAACGTTCCAGTAATAGCACAGAATGTAGGAATGGGTGAGGGTGAAATAATGGAAGTGTTGGTTCCATTTGGTAGCTCTTTTGTCTATAGGCATTTAGGAGTTATTGAGCAAAGTAGCTGGAAAATTGCTGCAATTTATCGTGATAGAAAGCTCATCTTTCCAAATGAAAGACGTATGATTCATCCTAATGACATCTTGCTCCTTGTGGGTGAACCTCTAGTCCTAAAGTCTGTTTATCGTGCTATTAAACGTGAACTAGGGCAGTTTCCTGCTCCGTTTGGTTCAAGTTTATATCTCTATTTAGATATGCACTATGATGATAATGATTACTTGGTTGAACTCTTAAATCAAGCTCTTTATGTAAAAGAGCAATTAAAAAAAGAGTTAATCATTAAGGTTATTAACCCTGGTAATCTAGAGCAGGTTAGTCTTGTTAAGTCGTACCGCTGTGATGATACTATTGTTGATATTGAGTATGTGGAGGATGGATCTAATATTATATTAGATGATATTAGAAAATATCACACGGGTCTTTTATTGGTGTCAAAAGCACTTTTTAAGAAAGATAGCATACGTCGTACCCTTTATGAGAGCAGTGTTCCTGTTTTAAAATTTGGCTCTAAAGAGTTGTCTGATATTAAAGAGTCTATTATTATTTTAAACAACAATAGTGATCTTGAAAAAGTTTCTACAACAATCTTTGACTTCTCATCACAGTTTGGTTTTAATATAGAGCTGATTAATAACATTAATGAGTCTCAAAAAGAGCGACATGAAATTGTTGAGCATTTTGAAAATTTATCAACCATATTTACAAAATCAATTAAGTTTAATGATGTAGATAGTAATCAGATTCGTGCGTTGAAACAACGTGACAGTTTTATTCAGTGTATGCCCTTTTCTGAAAAAATTACAGCACGAAACTTTTTACCTTTTCTCTCCACTGATAGTGAAAAACTCTACTATAGACTTGATGAATACCATCAACTCTTTATTCCGGTGCGAATCTAACCAATTTTTAAGAGAATTCCAAGTATTATAAAAAGATATAACTTTATTGGATATTTATGACTGTTGATATTACCCTGAAAAAAGAGATAGACACTTCGTATAAAATTGTAATTGATGAACTTCCGCGTCTTCGTTTTGAGAAAAAAGTAGCGATTGTTACGAACCCAAAAGTTGCTGGACTGCATCTGAAATATTTACTTGACCGTATTGATGCTGATGAGCTCTACATTATTACAGTCCCTGATGGGGAACAGTATAAAAATCAGCAGAGTATTGATCTCATAGTCAATCGTCTTTTTGACCACCGTTTTAATCGCAATTCACTTTTAATTGCCTTTGGTGGTGGTGTTATTGGAGATATGACAGGATATGCGGCTAGTATGTATCAGCGTGGTATCGATTTTATTCAGATTCCAACAACTCTGCTCTCTCAAGTTGATGCTAGTGTAGGTGGGAAAACTGGAATTAATAACGCTTATGGTAAAAATCTTATTGGTGCGTTTCATCAACCTCAAGCAGTCTATATTGATCCTCATTTTTTATTGACCTTGCCAAAACGTGAGTTTGGTGCTGGAGTTGCCGAAGTCGTTAAGATGGCAGTAACATTTAACAGAGAGTTTTTTGAATTCTTGGAGCGTGCTGATTTAAACAGTGCTCATGTTTTAAAAGAGGCCTTGGCAAAGTCGGTTGAAACTAAAGCTTGGGTTGTCTCTAAAGATGAGAAAGAGCGTGGTTTGCGAGCAGCACTTAATTATGGTCATACCTTTGGACATGTTATTGAGAATGAGACGAAGTACTCTACTTACCTGCATGGAGAAGCCGTTGGTATTGGCATGGTAATGGCAAATGCACTTTCAGTAAAGCTTGGTTGGATGAGTGAAGATGAAGCATTTCGTGTTAAATCATTACTGAAAAAGTATAATATTCCAACACAGTATGATGTTCACGATGTTGATAAATTTTACAGCGCATTTTATTTAGATAAAAAAAGTACAGACAGTGCTATTAAATTTATTTTAGCACGAAATATTGGTGGTGTAGAGATGAGTGATACCATAGATGAAACACTTGTAAAAAGTGTGTTGGAGGAATTTTAATTTATGCGTCTTGTGCTAATAAGCCTACTGTTTTTATTCTCATCACAACTATTAATGGGTACACCAACAGTTGTAGCAGACAGCAATGAGACAAATCAGACTCTAGTTAATCAGCAATTGACTCTTCTTAAAGAGCAAGAAGAGCGTGAACGAAAAAAACAGTTACGACGCAATACACTTATTGCTCAATACATAGAGAACCTTGCCGTAGTAGATGCTGAACTTGAAAAAGACAGTATCTGGTTGAAAAAATACAGCTCTTATGTCACTTATATAGAAGTGAAAAAAGATCTTGTAGTTCTTCAAGAAAAAATTGACAACTTAACTAAAAGTGGCGATTCTATTGAAGATAGTGCTACTATTGACTCTTTTTTGGCAAAGAAAAAAGTCTTAAATGATCAGCTTGAGCTTTTAAAAGGACATGGTAAGACACCATTTGCATCACTGCTAAAACCTGAAGAGATAGCGGAGTCTCCAGTTATTGAAAATCCACTGGAGATTTTTGCTGCTATCTCTTTTATTAAACGACTGCATGAGATGTATTCCTCTTATGTTAGCCGTGAAGATGAGCTTAGAACTCTAATTGTTCATCTAAGAGATAAAGCTAAGAACTATGAAAAACTTTTAAGTCTTAACGCTCTTGAAGATGTAAAAAAACTTACGAGTACCAAAAAACAGCTAGAGAAATTCAAACGTACATTAGAGACTCTTGAGTTAACTGATGAGCTCTATAAAAAGCGCATTGAGTCTATTGAGATAGAGATAGATAAAAAAATTGAGATACAGCTTATAGAGCTTGTAAATATAGCTATTGTCATCTTGATTTTACTATCTATTTTCTTCTTATTGAAATTTTTTGCAAAAAAATATATTTTAGATAATGAACGCTACTATATGGCAAATAAAATTATTAACTTTGCTAATGTCATTTTAATTATCTTAGTCCTTCTGTTTACCTATATTGACAATGCAGGGTATCTTGTAACTGTTCTTGGTTTTGCATCAGCGGGTATTGCCATTGCCATGAAAGACTGGTTTATGAGTATTTTAGGCTGGTTGGTCATTGTTTTAGGTGGTTCTATCCATGTTGGTGACCGTGTTCGTGTAGATAAAGACGGAATGCTCTATGTTGGTGACGTATTAGATATTTCACTGCTTCGTATTACCATTTTAGAAGATATTACACTGACTACCTATTTGAGCAATCGTCGTGCCGGTCGTATTATTTTTATTCCCAACAACTATGTATTTACGACTATGATTGCAAATTATTCACACGCTTCACTAAAAACTGTCTGGGATGGAATTGATATTGTCATAACCTTTGATTCTAATCATAAAAAAGCAGCACATATTGCTAAAGAGGTGGCTCGCAAGTACTCTAAAGGCTACACCGATATCACAAGAAAGCAGCTCAATAAACTAAGAAATAGGTACAGTCTTAAAAACACTAACGTTGAACCTAGAATCTTTACATTCGCAGAAGAATATGGGGTGAAAATCAGTACCTGGTACTTAACCAATGCTTACGCAACTTTGACGCTTCGTAGTACTATATCAACCGAAATTCTTGATGAGTTCCTAGTAGCTGATGATATCCACATCGCTTACCCTACACAGAAGTTAAATCTTAGTAATACTGAAAGAGGCAATAAGCTTCCCCCTGTGGATGAGCTATGAAAAAAGTCTTCTTCAAAACATTTGGATGTCGCACCAACGTCTTTGACTCGCAGGTGATGATGAGTCGTTTAGATGGCTATGAAGTTACACAAGATGAGGGTAAAGCAGATGTTATTGTTGTAAACTCATGTACCGTAACCAATGGAGCAGACAGTAGTGTCCGTGGTTACATTAACTATGCCAATAAATTTGGAGATGTTAAAATCTTACTTACAGGATGCGGGGCTCACACAAAAGGAGAGTCTCTTTTTAAAGACGAGAAGATATTTGGTGTCTTTGGTCAGAGTGAAAAAGAGAAGATCAATACACTACTAGAGGCACCTAGGCCTTTTTATGAACTTGGCGATCTGGACTTTATTGATGACAATATTGTAGATGACTTTGTGGGTAAAAGTAGAGCATTTATTAAGATACAGGAGGGATGCGACTTTAGATGTAGTTACTGTATTATTCCTTTTGTTCGTGGTGATGCACGCAGTATGGATGAAGAGAATATCTTAGAACAGATACGCAATCTTGCTGCCAACGGCTTTGGTGAGTTTGTCTTAACGGGAACCAATGTTGGAAGTTACGGTAAGGGTAGTGGTACAAGCATGGCGACACTACTAAAAAAGATTAGCTATATACGTGGTGTTAGACGTATTCGACTAGGATCCATTGAGCCCATACAGATTGATGATGAGTTTAAAGAGATTTTAGGTGAATCTTGGATTGAGAAACATCTACATATTGCACTGCAGCATACATCAAAAGAGATGCTTCGTATTATGAACCGTCGAAATAAGTTTGAGAGTGATATTGTACTTTTTAATGAATTAGCAGAGAAAGGTTTTGCTCTTGGTACTGATTTTATAGTAGGTCACCCTGGTGAAACCGATGCTCTATGGGATGAGGCGATGCAAAATTTAAAAATGTTACCACTAACACATATTCATGCGTTTACTTACTCAAAGCGTGATTTAACACCATCTGCACAGCTTGAACAGAGTGTTAATGGTAATGTTTCAAAAGAGCGTATGGCGGAATTGACTGCTACTGTTAATAGTAAAAACTTAGAGTTTAGAACCCGTCAAACGACCCCTCTTGATGTACTTATTGAGAGCAAAAAAGATGGTTTCTATTATGGGCTTGATCAGTATTTTAATAAAATACATGTAAATTCAGATGAAGATCTAGTTGGCAACTGGCTAAGTATTGAAAATTATATTGTAAAAGAGGAGTCTAATTATGCTGAGTTCTAAACGAAATAAGCTTCTTCTGGTAGTCTCTACTGCTGTTCTTATCTCTCTATTTCTCTATGCATTTTTAAGAGATACTGCAGAGATTATTCCACTTCGTAACGCTCTAGAGCTCATTAACAATAAAAGTGTCTATAGAGTTGTGGCTTCAAAAGAGTACATTTATCTTAAGACGGATGAGCAGGTCTATAAAATAGCAATCTCGCAAGTTAAACCAGAGATGTTTGCTAACCTTAAAGTTAGTATTGACTCCAACAGTTCTATTGCTCTTTACATTCTCTATGGTGTTCTTATTTTAGTTGGCGGCTCCATTGCTTTTAGGCAGTGGCAAAAAAAAGATGAGTCTAGCAATACTTCTGGAAGTGATAAAAGTTTTCTTCCTCAAAATCAGACTCAAGAGATTTCGCCGGTCGTCTCAGATGTGAGCTTTTCAGATATTGGTGGTATAAGTGACGTAAAAATAGAACTTGAAGAGATAATTGATTTTCTAAAAAATCCTCTTAAATATAAAAATTATGGTGTCTATCTACCACGTGGTGTACTCTTAGTTGGGCCTCCTGGTGTCGGTAAGACAATGATTGCAAAAGCAGTGGCAGCAGAAGCTAATGCTCCATTTTACTACCAAAGTGGTGCTTCATTTGTCCAGATTTATGTAGGAATGGGTGCAAAGCGTGTTCATGACCTCTTTTCCGCAGCTAAAAAAAATACTCCCTCTATTATTTTTATTGATGAGATTGATGCAGTGGGTAAAAAACGTGATGGCAATAGAAACGATGAGCGTGAAGCAACACTAAATCAGCTTTTAACTGAAATGGATGGTTTTGAAGACTCAAGTGGTGTTATTGTTCTTGCAGCAACAAATAAAATTGATGTCTTAGATAGCGCTCTACTTCGTGCCGGTCGTTTTGATCGTCGTATTTTTGTTGATTTACCAACACCGAGTGAGCGTGAGGCTATTTTACTGAAATATCTAAAAAAAATACCTCATGATGTTGATGCAGCTGAAATTTCTAAAATGACAATGGGCTTTAATGGTGCATCTCTTGCAGCACTAGTGAATGAGGCAGCGCTGCTCTCCATGCGACAAAACGATTTACATGTAACTGATGAGCATTTTAACTTGGTAAAAGATAAAGTACTTTTGGGTAAAAAACGTATTCCAGTTCTTAGTAGTAAGCAGAGGGAGTATCGCGCTCGGTATCAAGCAGCGAAAGGATTTGTAGCTGCCTATTATAATATAGCATTTGATAAGGTGATTTTAACAACAGCAACTATTAAACCACCAGTAGATACACCTATGCTTCAGCATGAGATGGTCGCACATATTAAGATGCTCTTAGCAGGAATAGCAGCGTGTAACCTGCATTTCTCTGAGCATGACAGTGGGGCAGAAACTGATATATCTGAGGCCAAACGACTTGTTTCAGATATGATTAATAAGTATGCTATGGGTGAGACAATTATTAGTGGAAATGATGATGAGCGTAAGCTTATTGAAAGTCTATTAGAAGAGACAACACTACTGCTAAAAACATATGATGCAGATATTAAAAATATTGAGACCGTGCTGATGGAGTATGAGAGTATCTCAAAAGCACTACTTATAGAGATGGTTAATGATATTTTATAGTGGCTTCTCACTAGTAGATGATGATGTTTTTTTTAAAGAGTATCTAAATAATTCACCGTACTGTGTTGCTGGATTTAGCTATGGTGCTATTAAAGCATTTGAATATACACTTCAGACTGATAGAAGAGTTGATACCCTACAGCTCTTCTCACCCGCTTTTTTTCAAAATAAAAATGAAAAGTTTAAGCGTCTTCAGCTTTTAGGATTTAAAAAAGATAGTGATCTATACGTTAAAAATTTTATTGCCAGCTGTTTTGCTCCACTTCAAGTTAAGAAGATTCCAATTGAAAATGGTTCTTATGATGAGTTAAAAGAGTTACTTGAATATAAGTGGTATTCAAAACTTTTACAAAAATTACATGTAAAAGGCATTACTATTGAGGTGTTTTTAGGGGCTGATGATGTTGTGATTGATGCTAACAAAACTAAGGAGTTTTTTCAGCCTTATGCAATGACCTATTTTATTAACAGAGCCAACCATTTTTTACAGCAAAAGGAGATTTATGAGTAATATTAAGATAGGGGTCATCACTGCCTCTGATAGAGCTAGCAAAGGTATTTATGAAGATATTTCAGGTGTAGCTATTCAAGACACAATGAAAGCGTATTTAACCAGTGAGTTTGAGATTGTTTACCGCTGTATTCCTGATGAGCAAGATATATTAGAATCAACTATGATAGAGCTGTGTGATAAAGAGCAGTGCTGTTTAGTGGTTACTACAGGAGGAACAGGACCGGCACTACGTGATGTCACTCCAGAAGCTACAGAAAATGTATGCCAGAAGATGATGCCAGGTTTTGGTGAGTTGATGCGTCAAGTAAGCTTACAGTATGTTCCAACAGCTATTCTTTCACGCCAAACAGCAGGTATTAGGGGAAAGTCATTAATTATTAATTTACCAGGAAAACCAAAATCAATTCGTGAATGTCTAGATGCCGTGTTCCCTGCTGTTCCATATTGTATTGACCTTATTGAAGGTCCTTTTTTAGAGTGTGATGAGAATGTCGTAAAGGTATTTAGACCAAAGCAGAAATAATAATAGCTGTGAGGTGTTAGATGAGAGCAGTGAGCTGCTATCATCTTTTATAAAGTAATGATTAAATAAAAGTTATTTTAGACCCATTTTTATCTAAGCCTAGCTCTTCCTTGTCTGACGTTCCTGTTGCAATAGCAGCAAGCTGTGCTGGAGTGATAATCTGTATGTTAAGTTCACGTCCAACAGCTTTTTCACATAATAAAATATCTGTATCTAGCATACTTAATGCAGCTTGTGAGTCAACAACTAAAATATCTGCATTATTATCTATAGCATCGATTAGAATTGCCCCAGCTTTTTTATAAGCAATATCTTGTGCAGTAGTGATAATATTTGCACCGCAAGCTCTAGAGTCACTACTAAAGTCAATACGAGTGGCGCCAAGACACTTAAGTAGTGCATCTGCATTATTACATGTAATTTCATCAGCTCTTTCACCAAGGTAGTAGGCGATATTAAAATCTTTAAAGCTATGTTGAATTTTTGTAGAGAGCTTCTCTAGCATAATATCATTACAGATATACTCTAGTTCACTACTCTCTTGGTTCTTGTCAAGATTAAAGAGTCCAGCAAGAAGCCCAACAGACTTATTGGTTTTTTGTGTTGGTTCTGTCTCTTTAGTAAATGCACTTTTGAGTTTACTCATAAATGTTCTAACATCACTCATCTGTTCACTATTTACAAATTTACGAGCTTCAAGTCTCTGTTTTAGGGAGTCTATTGTATGAGTAATATCTATATTTGGATAGCAGTTATTTTCAAATTCATACAATAACATACCGTTAGCCTCATCAGCTACTAGATCTAATATAGCATCACTGTTTTCATTTTCATTTTCAAGAAGACGCTCAGCAAGTACAAATAGTGAGTCACCAAAATAGTCTTGATTATATTTAAGGGTTTCAGAACTGTAGTAAGTCATATAGAGTGTTCTATAGTATTTTAAATCATCTTCATTACAATAAGGTGCTAGCAGCTCATACTTCTGCATAAAATCATGATCATTAAAGCGTAAATCTTTTGTTGCTCTAAATGTTGATGCCGGCTCAATTGTAATCTCTGTTCCAAAAACTTTTACCAACTCTTTAATCTTAAGACGAGCATCAATAAGTGTAGAGTTAATTTGAACTAGTGTCTTATTTTTAGGGTACTCAAACTCTTTAAGATCTTCTTGAATCGATTTTAAGAGGTCTTTAACTGAACGTTGCTCATCTAATTTACATGTAATATTTTTATAGTGGGGAAGATAATCCGTTGAAGCATCAAACAAAAAAAGCTCAACATTTAACTTATGATTCATAGGTATTTCTCCAAGTAAGGATGTAGTATTATCCTTTAATTTGTATGCATTATACAAAAAAAGGATGTTTTTAGAAATCTATTTTTTTAATTTGTTCCAATTTTAACCATTTTACGTCGTAAATAGGCAATTTTTGACTGAAGCGGTAACTTTTTAGGACATACATCTTCACATCCTAGGAGCGTCATGCAACCAAAGACGCCATTTTCATCACCTATTAAATTAAAATAGTCTTCATCTTCACGTTCGTCGCGTGGGTCAAGTTGAAAAC
>JAYEKO010000059.1:0-13108 GCA_034661055.1 Campylobacterota bacterium | reverse complement strand
GGTTCTATGACTTCTGGTTCTATGACTTCTGGTTCTATGACTTCTGGTTCTATGACTTCTGGTTCTATGACTTCTGGTTCTATGACTTCTGGTTCTATGACTTCTGGTTCTATGACTTCTGGTTCTACGGCTTGCTCAATTATACGATTTAATTGTCTATCTTCTACTATTGAAGCGTTTTCACGTTTAATATATTTTTCAAATTCAGTAGTTTTAATATCCATCTTTAAACTTTTAGCTATTTTTTTTAAATCTTTACTATCAAGTTCTAAAAGCATAGATTCTCCAGCATGGACTTCTACTGTTCGTTCTTCACCATCATTAAATGTAAGAGTAATACTTCCCTCTATAACTCTATATTCTTCACGACTATCATGAACATCTATACTCCAAATAGTTCCATGTGGTCGAATATCTGTTGTTCTAGTACTTAATACAAATACTTCTGGCATTAATTTACCTATAAGCCCAGTAATCGTTTTAACAAAACCTTTTTCAATTTCAAATGAAGCTACAAGTTGATCACTATTTTCTTCATAAAAATATTCACGTATATGAAAACGACTATCTTTTCCTAAGCTAATGACAGTATTGTCAATAAACTGCATCTGTAATCTACCATCTTTTGTTTCTATGATATCTTGTTTGAGAAGAGGCATAGGATGATGCGCAGGAAGCTCTTGAATATCACGTATAACAAAGGCTTTACCCTTAACTAAAGTAATATTTCCAATATCAGCAATAAGTAATACTGAACTCATAAAATAAAATAATATTATTCTAAACATTTAATTTTCCTTTTGTTTAGTAATAGAAAAAGATTCCACCACTAAATACTTCTTTAGTATATTGTGATGGAGTATAATTAGATTTATTGTCATAATGATTATACTGTAGAACCAAGCCTATATATTGATTTATGTCATACGAAACATAAGCAGAATACTCTTGCAGTTCATCTTCTCTATACTCACTAGATACTACACGTACACGATCTTCATAGTTACTAAGGCGATAATCATATCCCAAACCTGCTTCTATTGTACGAGTAATACTCCTTACATAATTTAAACTAAATTCACCATAGTCTTTGTCTAGAAAAATTCGCTTACTTTTCAAATCTTCTTTTTTTGCCCTATAATATTGTGAACTAAAACGAAAATAATTACTACCAAACCAACGGCTTACACTTACTTTTCCTGAATAGGTTGACCTATCACCACCGTCGTATTGTAAATACTGCTTATATTCATACCGAGCTTCTACTTTTAAAAGTATTCTATTATCAAAGCGTTTTCGTAATTGAGGGCGTATAGCATAAATATTTTCATAACCTTCATAGCCTGTAGCAATATACCCATAACTAAGTGGCAACCAAATATCAAAAGTATTTGAAGCCCATCCCACTCCACTGTAAAGTGTTGTTTGTAGAAAATCTTCTTCATGAAAGGTTTCATAATTTTTGTTGTAAATATGAAGTTGATTTTTATAATAAAATGAAGAAAAAGGATCAGAATCATAGACATGATTAATACGCAAATACTCTTTTGCAAAAAAAGCAGACTCTGGCCTAGAAGTTAAATTTATAGCATCTCCTAACCAATTATTTAAATCCGAATGTTCAGCAGAATATTTTACATTACTGTCAAATCCTACATTCAGACGTAAAAGAAGAGAAAATTGATTTGGATCAGGTAATACTAAAAGAGCTCGAGATACTGGTGCATTTCCAAAACGATCCGCCTTATCATATTCCGAATTTGCAATTTCAAAATTACCTATTTTTGCATATAGATCGCCTAGGTACTGATGGACTAAGGCGTTGCCATCAGATAGAATTTCTGCACGGTCATAAGCTGCCATAGCCTTATCTGTCTCACCTTTATGTGAAGCACATTTTCCATAATACAAATTAGTTTGCATACCATATGGATTTTTTTCATAGAGCTTATCTGCTATTTCACAAGCTTCAATATAGTGATGTTTATTCCATAATAATTTCAAAGATTCTAAAGAAATTGGATAGGTTTTTGAAAATAAAAAAGAAGGTAACAATAGAAGAAAAAATATTTTTTTAAATATGCGCATCTATTCTCTCCTTATTATTACTAGTTATGATTATAATAGAATTAAATTATTTTAAAATAAAATGTAGCTTAATATGCTAAAAAGTTTCAAAAAAGATAATTTAATTCAAAACGGTATTCATTATATGATAAGTCTTTATCTGTTGATGGAAACTCATCTGCATATAAAATTCCAATACGAACCTTTGCTTCAAAATTTGGAAGAGATGCAAATTTTTTCCACATATCAATATGTAGTATATTACTGTCTGGAAGTCCTTTTGTCTCATCAAAATCTTGAGAGGCATAACGTGTTAACATTCTAAAACCTGGAATGACATCAGCTTTTGAAAAATCGTAAAACGCTTCCACGCTTGTAGTTTTAGTATTTGAAAACCAGTTATACTGCGCCATTGCTCTGGTATATCCTCCTGTTGGAAACCCTCTCCAAGGAGCGACAATATCAGCATCATCAGCAATTGCAGAATACCCAGCCTGCAACTTCAAAGCATCCACCTTAAAAACCAGTCGTGCTGCAATAAGAGAAGCATCTAAGCTTGAGGGATCACTATAACCCCGCTTGTCATCTCCCTCTTTCCAACCAGCTAAAAGACCGCTAAGAGCTGAACCACCAATAGCTCCACCGCCCTCATCCATCTGGTACATGTATCTTACACCCGGAGTTAACGAGTATCCACCAGAAAATTTTATTTTATAATTTGCTTCTGCCGTCAATGATCCAACTACATCTGGAACTAATCCATATGTCACATCTAATTTAAGATTTTCAAGTGATGTATTGCGAATATCTGCAACAATTAGATTATTCTCAGGGCTCTGACCTGCAGCAACAAAATTATCATAACTAAGACCACGGTGAACTGCTGCGTCATCATTGTTATTCCATCTGTTTCCCTCAGAATCCTTAAAGGTAATAAGATCATGAAATGTTGTATGATCACGTAACTTTTGCGCTGTAAAATAAGCAGCACGAATTCGTGTACTATCCAACTCTTTAGAGTCAATAGTGTACCCCTCAAATGTATTTGGAATCATCTTAGTGTCATTTGATTTGGTTAAAAAACTCTCAAAGATCTGTCGACCTGCTTTAAAGCTGGTTTTAGAAACATCATACTGAGCATAAGCTTGCGCTAGTACAGCCATTGCCCATGTACCCTCAGTAGAGACATTATAACGGCTAAAAGTATCTTTTCCTGCCTTGGTGTACTTCACCATGTCGTTATTCATACGCATACCATGAAAAGGACTATCTGCATAGTAAAGTCCAGCGCCGGCACTTATGCCCAGCAAAGGAGCAGTCTTATAGATTAGACTACCACCAACACCCAAAGCTTTATTGTCTTGATTTATTAGAGTTTCACCAATATAATTGACCTGATCCCAATCCCATTTAAACCAGTTAGCTCTCAATCTTCCATAGAGCACTCCATTTGAAAATGCTTCTGTTAAATTATCTGCTGATGTAGGTGTTATTTTATACACCTCCATCATATTGTTTTTCAAAGTACGCTTTATCTTAACATCGTCACCTGCAAACACATTGGCGTTGCAGAGGCACAGTATCGCCGCGGCAAAACTCATTGTTAATCTATTCATAAGAACTCCCTACTTTAATTTTTTATAGCACTATACTAACACAATTAAGCTAAATAATTAAAATAAAATACCATAATAACACTCTTACATACAGGGAGTAGTAATGATTCAACTCAGTGAACATATTTATTGTGAAGATTTCCTTGAAACATGTGATATTGAAAACCGTTTTCTTCCCAATCCGTACCATCAATACCCATTTATGCTCATTGAAGACTTTTTAACCCCCCAGCAGTGTTCACAGATAACTGCAACTATGAAAAATGACAGCAATAGTGATGATGCAATGATCAAAAGTTTACTCCAAGACAGCGTAGTAACCCCCAGTGTTGATGAGCAGTTACGAAAAACAAAAATACATGTATTATCTGAGCCTTATTTGTCATGGTATCAACAGAGTTTTTTACACCATCAGAACTCAATGGAGTCATTTTTTAATATAGCACTAACTACCTCTACAAAACCGCAAGTTCTTGAATATACACAAGGTCACTTCTATACAAAGCACTCTGATGATTCAAGTGAGTTAATCTCTAAAGATGGCAAAACGATTGGATTTAAATGTGTAGCACCCCAACGAAAATTTACGACGGTCTTTTTTGTAAGTTCACACGAAGAGGATTTTAAAGGTGGAGAGCTTATATTTAACTATCTTTATGATGAAAACAGCCAGCAGATAATCCTCAAACCAAAAGCTGGAACTATGGTGGTCTTTCCAAGTAACCCCTACTTTTCTCATGAGGTCAAACCGGTACACTCAGGTTACCGTCTAACCGTTGCACAGTGGCATAATGCTCTCATTTAAAAAATTTTAGATAATATTTCAAGTATGAAAAAACTTTTTAATCTTACTACTTGTCTTTTTATAATATTTCTCTTACAAACCTCCATTGTTGCTGATGATGTTATTAGCATTCATGATACGTCAGGATTAAGCAGTGAAGAGGTACAAAATATTGCTCAAGATAGTGACAATGCTGAATCTAGAAAGACCATTAAAAAGCAGACTACTAGTAATAACGGTGCATGGGAACAACTTGCACCTACTCCAGAAAGATATGATTGGATTGAATTAAAGTCATCGGAGTGGTTAAAAGGTGAATTTAAAGTTATGTATGAAGAAGAGTTAGAGTTTGACAGCAAGGAACTCGACCTGCTAACACTTGACTTTGAGGACATTAAGCAGATTCGAACCCATCGCATCGTTACCGTACGACTTCTTGTCGAAGATGAAAATAGCAGTGGTCTCTTTGGATTACACCATACGGCTATTGAAGTAACAGGAATTTTACGTCTTAATGATCAAAAAGTAATAATAATTCGTGGTGATGGGAATCTGGAATTTCAACGAAAACAGATTGTCTCGATTGTATACGGTGGAAATAGAGAAGCAGAGTATTGGTCTGGAAAATTTAATATCGGTGTTGATGTACAGACAGGAAATACCGAAAAACTTGATTACTCAACAATCGCAAAAGTTCAACGTCGTACATCAAAAACACAGCTTAAACTTGATTACTTGGGCAATATCTCCTATATTAATGAAACTGAAACTATAAACAATCATAGATTCAATGAAAGCTTCAATGTTTTTACTACAAGACATTTTTATTATACTCCACTATTTTCAGAATTTTTTAGCGATAAATATCAAAATATTCACAGTCAATACACTTTTGGTATTGGTATCGGTTATGTTATAGTAGACAGTAGAAGGGTTAACTGGAGTGTCACTGGTGGACCTGCAGTAGTGCTTACAAAATATAGTACCGTTGAAGAGGGAAGGGACGACTCCATTAAAACAGGAGCATTAGAGTTAAGTACCTCTTACGATGTTGAGATTAACAAAAAAATTGACTTTATTTTTAGCTATAAACTGACGTTAACAGAAAAGAATGCCGGTAGTTATAAACACCATATAGTGACTGCATTGGAAAATGAGTTGACCTCTTGGCTGGACATTGACTTGACCGTTATCTGGGACTATACGCTGTACCCTGAACCTAATGAGGATGCTACTATCCCAGAGAAGAGTGACCTTCAATTTCTAGTTAGTTTTGGAGTTGATTTTTAATCTAAATTATTTAAACAACTGTATAATAAAAAAATTTAACTCCAAAGAGGCTTTATGAATACTACTACCCAAGAAGACCATGTTAAACTTTCCATTGAAATTGCTACTAAGTTAGGAGTTTTAGCACTAGCTGTTCTTATCTCATACCTCATCCTTAAACCTTTCATACCCATTATTGTCTGGGGAATCATTATAGCAGTAGCTATCGCTCCTGTAATTGGCTCTTTAGAGAAGCGCTTCTCTAATAGGAAAATGGTTATTATTGGATTTATAACTGCTATAATTTTGGCCCTAATTCTTCCCACCTACGCACTTTCAGGAAAAATGATTGCATCTTCACAAACAGCTATACAGACTATTCAAAATGATAATGTCATCATTCCTCCACCATCACAACATGTTAAGGAGTGGCCACTTGTTGGTGAAAAGCTATATGAACTTGGAACTTCTGCATCGCAAGACCTAAAAAAAACCTTAATACCTTTTAAAGAAGATATAAAGAATATTATAGAATCTCTATTTTCAGCTATGAAAAGTGGACTTGGAACCATCTTTATGTTTATTGGCTCACTCATTATTGCAGCATTTCTTCTTATAAGCAGTAAGGAAGCTACAGCATTCTATCAAAAAGTCATGCGACGACTGTTAGGAGAGAGAGGTCCCGAGTGGGCAAACTTATCTACGCTAACAGTACGCAGTGTTGTTACTGGAGTATTGGGTGTTGCCGTCATACAAGCTGTATTTGCACTTCTTGGTCTGGTTTTAATGGGCATCCCTTTTGCTATAGTATGGGCCGTTGCCATTATGTTTTTAACCATTATTCAGGTACCTGCCCTACTTATTATTGGTCCCATTATAGCCTATGTCTTTTCTCAAGGAAGTGGTACTCCAGAAGTGGTATTTACAGTATATATGCTTATTGTAGGAGCTAGTGATGGGGTTTTAAAACCGATGCTAATGGGTAGAGGTGTTGACATTCCAATGCTTGTCATCTTAATTGGTGCTATTGGTGGAATGATACTCATGGGAATGATTGGACTCTTTGTTGGCGCTGTGATTTTGGCATTGACTTATAAGCTTTTTGGACTCTGGATGAGTGAAATAGAAGAAGAAACAGCTGTCAATGAAACATCTTAGTCATCAAAATAATTTCATTTACCTCTGTCTTGCTCTTGTGGGTCTGCTTTTTAGTGCTGCCTTAGTTCAAGAGTTTTCCCATTCATGGGTCAATGAAATCTTTTCTGTTATAATTATTCTTATGCTAATTGTCAGTATTAGAAGTTTAAAAGCAGAGCTACTATGGCAAAAAGCTGTCTATATTTTAACCGCACTGTCTTTGGTATTAACTGTAGTTACTAATTTATTTGAACTACACTTTGTATATAATTTTAATCTATTAGTATTGCTAATATTTTTTATTGGATCCTTTTTTATTGCTTTTAAACAGATAGTCTTTGTTGGTGAGGTCGATAGAAATAAACTCATCGGTTCACTCTCTTTATATCTTCTTTTAGGCCTAATATGGACCACCATCTATCTTCTTCTATTAACTGTTGATCCTAATGCTTTTAGTGGAGTAACAGAAGCAAGCTGGCAACATAACTTTTCACAAATTGCCTACTACAGTTTTGTGACACTCACGACTTTAGGCTATGGTGACATCCTGCCAACAAACCGTTTAGCAGAATTCTTTGTCTATATGGAAGCTATTGTAGGCGTATTTTACATGGCAATCGTTGTTTCAAGTCTTATTAGCCTAAAACTTTCACCACCTACTAATCGAGGTGAGTAAACAGCTATGTTTAACGATAAGCTAAAGTTTTCAATAAAAGTCTCTTTGAGTATGGCTTTGGCTTTTTTAATTCCACTCTCACAAGGTTGGCCACAAGCTCACGTAGCCCCCATTACTATTATGCTAATTGCAGCAATGGGGTCTGTGCATAACTCTATTGTTAAGGGTGCTATGCGTACTCTTGGTACTATTATTGGTGCTATTATTGGTATGAGTTTAATTGCACTGTTTCCTCAAGAGAGATTTTTATATCTTTTAAGCCTCTCAATACTAGTCACATTAACACTCTATTTAGTACGTGCCTACAAAGGAGACCACAGCATATTTATGTTGAGCGCAATGACCATGCTCATGGTCTTTGATAACGGCAATGTAGATAATGTCTTTCTATTTGGAGTTGACAAGACCTATATGACTATTTTTGGTATTGTGATTTACTCACTTGTAGGAGTATTTTTATGGCCAGTTAACATTCAAGACAGTAGTAAAGAGAGTGCTAAGGCACTTAGTACTGTACAACTCAATCTTTTTTTAAAACATCATTCACAAGAAAAAGAGCATCAAGAACTCTTAGTAGCGTTGCGAACACACGAAGAACTTCTACAAAATGCAATTATAGACAGCCGTACCATACCACTACAAAACTATAAGAATATTGGTGAATATTTGACCTTATTAGCAAACCATGACACACAAAGCTATGAGAAAGAGCTACCTCTTTATATCTCTAATTACAAAAAAGCAGAAAATGAGATTACTCTATTGCTAGAGAACATTATTGATTCAACACAAAACACTCAAGAGATAATAGTCCCAAAAGCATTAACGATTCAATACGACTTTTTAGCTATTAAAGACTTATCACACCTACAGCGCGCTTCACTACTCACCTATACACAAAACCTAGAAAAACTTCACAATGAGTTAACTATTTTGGCAAAAAACATAAACAGCATTAATAGCCCAATGCCTACACTATTCTCATCAGAGAATCTACATGTAAAAAACTATTTTCTCTGGGGAGATATTGAGCATTTAAAAGGTTCGCTCGTCACTTTTATTATTTTTTGGGTCTCCACTTTTGTTTGGATTACCATGAATCCTCCTGGTGGATTTATGATAGTCACCTTAGCAACAGGACTAAGTGTCCTTACAACATTCTCACCGCTAAAACCATCAACGCTAACAGTGGTTTTTACGCTCTCTTTTATTTTTGCAACATTGATGTATATTTTTATTCTTCCTAACTTACACTACGGATGGGAACTTGGAATTTTTATTTTTGTGTACAGTTTTATAGCATTTTATTTTGTACCGTCTAAATTAAGTATCTTTTTTCTACTAGGTCTTTTTACTCTTGGAATAAGCAATGAAATGCACTATAACTTCGCACTTTTCTTACTTATTTTAACAATGTTCTATATGTTTCTTATAACACTTCAGCTCTTTTACTACATACCATTTTCAACAAAACCAGAACACCTTTTTATGACCATGAAAAAACGCTTTTTTAGACTTTCAAAAATATTAGCTGATCATGAGTCTAATTTACAATTAAAAAAAGAGTATGCCAATACCCACCTCAAAAGTACAGTTAAAAACATGCAGCTATGGGCTAGTAAAATAGATACAGACTATTTTGATACTCTCAATCAAACGCTCTTAATAGACTTTACTAAAGAGAGTGAAAAATTCATCTATCTATTAAAACTTCTATACCAAAGGGAGAAGCCTATTAAGGACAATCCTCTACTTAAGATACTAAGGGAAAGTTATACACTTCCCACACTCTCTAATGTGCTACAAGAACATACAATCTCTCATCAAAACACAGCTATTAATTCATTGGCACAAGATGAGCAAGAGACCATACAAAAAGTTGAAGAGAGTTTAAACAGAGTGCTTAAGGAGATCAATTTTGATCTCTATAGCAAAGAGATTATCAGTGACTTTTATGAGATCATAAGCCTTCGTAAAGATGTCTGGATATCTCTTTTTTCTTGTCAAAAAATAATGTGTAACATTGATTTTGCAGCACTTCAAAGAAGTAGGTTTTAATGAAAAAAAATATACTATTTAGATTATCAAAACTTGGACTCTACAGTATTAGCATCGTTTTACTAAGCAGCGGGTGCAGTAAGCTTGGACCTGATTTTAATGCAGTAGAGCAGCTCAATACTCCTAAAGAACAAGCTACTAAAAATGAACAGATTGCACAGTGGTGGAAAATATTTGACGACCCACTTTTAGACTCTTTAGTCACTAAGACGTATGCACAAAATCTTGATCTAAAAAGTGCTGGTCTGCGTATTTTACAAGCCCGTGCAGTATTGGGTATTAGCCAAGGGCTCACCTTTGCTCAACAGCAGACACTCTCTGGTAGTGCAGCAGCAATACGTAGCAATGGAAATAGTTATGGTGCTGTTGGCGTTAATTTTGATGTAGGCTGGGAGATGGATGTTTGGGGTAAGTATGCCCGAGGTATTGAGTCTTCTGAAGCAGACCTCTACGCATCCATAGCTTCTTACAGCGACATAATGGTCTCAGTCATAGCAGAAGTAGCACGTAATTATATTAACTATAGAACTGCACAAGAGCGTATTGCCTATGCCAGACGTAATATTGTCATCCAAGAGCGGGTAACACGTATGACGGAGATTCAATTCAACTCAGGGAATGTCTCTGAACTTGATATGCAACAAGCACGCTCACAGCTTTACACAACACGTTCTAGTCTTCCATCATTAGAGCTCTCTATGATAACAACACGTAATGCCATGGCACTCCTTATGGGAATTGACTTAAAAGAGATGGAGACAATTTTAAACTCCTCAAAAAAGCATAGTGATACACTCAATAAGTACATCAATCAAGAGAAAAACTATGTGCAGATACAAGAGGAAGATAAAGCTAGCATTAGTATAGAGTTCGTCCCCACTGCAAAATTTGACCCTTACTATAAAGTCGATGCACAGCTTTTAAAAAACCGTCCCGATATCAAAGTTGCTGAGTATCTAGCACACTCCAACAGTGCAAAAATTGGTACTGCTATGGCACAACTCTATCCTAGTTTTGTACTTTTTGGAAATATTGGCATTAATACAAATAGCGCAAGCGGTTCATGGAGCTCTGCATCAGACTCTATAGGAGTTGGTATTGGTCCTTCTTTCTCATGGAATATCTTTGCCTACGATAGAATAAAAAACCAAGTACGTCTTCAAGATGCTATTTTTGAAGAGAGTTTGGTTAACTACAATAAAAAAGTTCTCCAAGCTGCTACAGAAGTCTCTGATGCTATTCACGGTTATAGATTGACAAATGAGCAACAAGAAGAGAATAAAAAAGCAGTAGAAGCTACGGTACGTGCTTTTAACATCTCAATGACACAATATAATGACGGCTTAGTGAGCTATCAGCGTCTTCTTAGTACGGTTGAGAGTCTAACGCGTAACCAAGATCGCTATGCTCAGATTAAAGGGAGTTTGGCTACTTACATTGTCTCACTTTACAAGGCACTTGGTGGAGGTTGGCAGATGAGTCAAGGAGAAGCGTATCTCTCAAATGAAACGGCTAAAAAGATGCAAGAACGTACCGACTGGGGAGACTATTTGGATAAGAATATGACACGACTTCCTAAAGGAATGTGGTAATGATTAATAGCTTTCCTCATGAGCTATCAATAGGTGATGTCTATTTCTCACCCCTGCTACTCGTCACTGTTTTAGCTTTTTTGGCAGCGGGAGTTACAGCAATCGTTCTCAACAAGCTAAAGCTCTCACGATATATCTACGCGCCATCATACGTTTTTCTTGCTATGATGGTGCTCTATATGATTGTTATCGATACATTTTGGATTAAATTTTAAGGATTACTATGTTAAAAATATTACTGAAACTATCTCTTACCGTGCTTATTATTGGTGCCGCACTTCTTTATGGATATGATAGATTCAAAGCGTATATAGAGAATCCATGGACTCGTGATGGACAGGTCAGAACACAGGTTATTCAAGTATCTCCACGTGTTTCTGGTATGGTAACGAATATACATGTAAAAGACAATCAGTTTGTTAAGGCTGGTGATTTGCTCTTTGAGATTGATCCTTCACAATATAAGATAAAAGTGCAACAGTCAAAGGCAAGACTCCAACGAACACAAGAGGCTGCAAAGGGAAGTAAAATTGAGTACAGACGTGTTAAAAGTATCTATGCTAAAGACAGAGGGGCCGTTTCACAAAAAGATCTGAGTCGCAATGAAGTAAACTACTACAAATCATTAGCTGACATTGACTCATCTAAAGAGGCACTCAATACTGCAAAACTCAATCTCTCTTATACTAAAGTGTATGCAGAGGTAGATGGATACGTCTCTAATATAAACTTTCAACTAGGAACCCAAGCCGTAGCTAACCACCCTATTTTAGCTCTTGTTGATGCAAATGCTTACTGGGTATTTGGATTTTTTCGTGAAAATGCCATACCCAATATTAAAGTGGGTGATAGTGCAAAAGTGACACTACTAGCATATCCAGACATAGCATTAAGCGGTGAGGTTGAGTCTATTGCATGGGGAATTTCACATTCAGATGGTAACCCTGGAAGTAATTTACTTCCAAGTGTTAAACCTGTTTTTCAGTGGATACGTCTAGCACAGAGAATCCCTGTGCGCATTAAATTAGATAAACTTCCAGAAAATGTAAAACTTAGATTTGGACTAACCGCTTCAGTTATGATTATGAAAAACTAATTTTTTACTGGAAAGTCTTTTAGTACAGTTTTGATTACCTTATTAATATACTCAGTTCGTTCTTGAGGTGTATCAAAACTTTTAATCTCATCTTTAACACTTATTCTATAAATAATATTATTGTCTTTAGGATCAATCATATCAATAATTAACTGCCCCTCATCGTAATTGTAAGTGCGTGTTGTTGGAATCATCATCCCACGATAGCGGTATGGATACATACCCACCATCTGATAATCATTTACAATCTGGGTCTTATTGGTAACATTAATATGATAATACACTAGAAAATCAGCACTCTGTTTTTCTGATTTTTTATAGCCTTTTACTGTTAATTCATTAGTAAGGGCACTATCAATACGATTAAGGGTCAAGGTGTCTCGTAACCCATTGTCGTTTTGGACAATATGAAACTGCGTTAAGCTTTTCATATTAAACGATGTGTCATAGTCGCTATTAACCCGTAGTGAAGAACAGCCACTAAAGATAAATAGCACTATTAGAAATAGGATATTTGTTCTCATTTATATACTCCTAGTATGCATAACTCATATATAGCATTAAACCAAAAAGTCTATTTTCAACTTCAACTTTCTTGTCACCATCATTGAACTATGAAATTATTTATGTTCCATTACTTATATCACCATTCCATTCAAACGGTAGTGTCCATCAAGCCAAAAGACCATAGTCTCACTGTCTAAACCCAGTTGGTCGTTAGTATTTATTTTAGTGCCACGTCATCTCCTTCTCATTTGCTTCTACATAATAATACATGTAAAATATTTAATTACTCCTATTTATTAGAATTAA
>JAYEKO010000058.1:0-40460 GCA_034661055.1 Campylobacterota bacterium | reverse complement strand
TTCTATTTTTAACTATTTTTTTTTAATATTAATAATAATTGTTATAAACGAAACTGTAGAAACATAAAAAACCATAAATAACCATGGAGATAAAATCTGTGTGTAAATTCCAGCTTCTCTCCATACCTCACCAAAAATAAAAGAAAAAATATCTGGTGCAAAAATAACTATTAATAAAAAAGGTAAAATTATTTTTTTAAGAAGTGATTTTAATAATCTTATTGTAAAACTATAACTATCACCATTATTATTATAAATTTCACTTACTTTTTGATTATAAACTTTAGCACTTGCTCCTGATATAATCATTAAAGGGCTAAATACAATTCTTGTACTTAAAGAATAAAATCCAACTGCTGTAGAACTAAAAAAAGCACTAAACATATAAATTGGCATATTTGATGAAAAAGTATTTAAAAGAGCATGAGGAGCTTGAAATTTAGGAAAATCCTTATATCTTTTAGCTAGAGCTATTACCTTTACTTTCGATATATTAGAAAGTAATATTTTATCTTTTACGATATTTGAAAGTAGTTTTGTATTTGCAAATAGCTGTGAAAGTATCTGACCACTTATAAGACCTGTAGCTCCGCTTTTGACAAATCCTACACTTAGCTGTACTATAGCTGTAACTATAGACTTTATTATAGTTGCTTTTGCTAAATCTTTATATTGTTTTTTACGATTATTAAAATAGTTTAGTGCATTCCAAAGACCTGTAAAAAATACTGCAATAGGTATAAAGTATAACCATGCACTTATCTCATTATTGTTGAGTAGTTTTGTAAAGTAGTCATTAAATACTATTACTAACACTAAAATAAGTAGTGAGATAAATGAAGTGATTATAAAACCTAAGGCAAAAATATTTATAGCATCTTCATCTTTTTTTGGAAGCATAAGAGCTAACTCATATCTACCATTTGCAATACTTCCAAATATAGCTGTGATTGCTATATAAAGCGCAAACACTCCAAAATCATCAGGCGTATAAATTCGAGTTAAAATAGGGCTAATGGCAATGGGAATAGCTTGAGCAATGGTTGTCCCTGTCATAAGGGTAAGAACATTACGGCTAAACTCTGATTTAGGTTTTAGTTTATTTAGCATCTCTAACTCTTAAAAACACAGGAAACCTAGGTTTTTCATACTTTGTAAATTCCTGATATTTAAAAGTGATTATACTACCAATTGTAGGTGGATTTTGACGTAACTCATCACTAAGCCCACTGCCTATTTTAAAGGTAGTTCCATTTTTTAATTTACATGTAAATGAACCGAGTAGATTTTTATATTTTCCTTTTCCTTCATTATGTCCAACAATCTCACACTCTGCATCATGAAATGTTTTTACCTTTAAAGCTTTGTTGGTTCTTTGAGCAATGTAAGGTGAATTTGGGTCACGAACCACAACACCCTCGCCACCTTTTTTTTCAATCTCTTGTAAAAATACATGTAAATGGTCTGTACTCTTGATTGTAAGTTGAGGAAGTAGTTTGAGGTATCGGTTTTCATAAGGTTTTGCATGGTTAAGCCGTTGGGTAAGATTCCCTTCTTTGTTGGGTACTTCAAAAATGTAGTGTTTAATCTCTTGCCATTTTTTACTAGGTACGCTATCTCTTACTATTGAGGAGATATTTTCAAAATCTTTTCTTTTACTCCAAAGTTCACCATCAACCTCAAACGGTGGGTACTCTTTAGTAAACCACTTGGGGGCATGAATTATTTTACCACCTCGGCTAATTAAGTTCTTGCCGTCCCAGTAAGCACGAATTCCATCAAGTTTTTCACTCATGACCCACCCAGTAATATTCTGGTCATCATAGGTTTCAAGTAGCAACAGCTGAGGTTTTTGTGAAAAAAGTAAAATAGGTAGAAAAAGAAGTAAAAGTTTTTTCATAAATGCTCTGCAATATATGAAATCTCTTCATCACTAACATAAGGATTCATCGGTAAACTCATAATCTCTTGACTCACCATTTCAGCAATAGGGAAGTTACCCTTTTTGTACCCTAAGTATGTAAAACACTCTTGAAGGTGTAATGGCATTGGGTAGTGAACTGCTGTCGGTACGCCTTTTCCTTTTAGTTGTGCTTGTAACTCGTCCCTATTTTTAACTCGAATGCTGTACTGCGCAAATGCAGATGTAGTCTTTTCATCTACATAAGGTAAAATCAAATTCTTGTTTTGAAGTGCCTGAGTATATTTACCTGCAACTTTCTGACGAAGTGCTAAGTCTTTGTGATAATATTTAAGTTTTACATGTAAAATAGCAGCTTGAATGGTGTCAAGCCGTCCACCCATCCCAATGTACTTATGATGATAGCGTCTGTCTTGCCCATGAACTCTTAAACTTTTTATTTTATTAGCCAATACCTCATCGTTAGTAAAAATAGCTCCACCATCCCCAAAACATCCTAGAGGTTTTGCTGGAAAAAAGCTTGTTGTTGAGATATCACCTAAGTTGCTATCAGTTTTCCCTTTGTAGGTGCTTCCAAAGCTCTGCGCTCCATCAATGATTATTTTTAAATTATGTTTATTCGCTATTGTCTGTATGGAATCCATGTCTGCTGGTTGGCCGTAGAGGCTGACGGGTATAATGGCTTTTGTTTTGTTAGTAATCTTTTCTTCTATTTTAGAAATATCAATATTGTAAGTTCTTTCATTAATATCTACAAATACGGGTTTAGCCCCCATTAAAGCAATGGTTTCTGCGGTAGCAATAAAAGTAAAAGGGGTAGTAATAATCTCATCGCCTGGTTTAATATCAAGGGCCATCATGGCTAAAAGTAAAGCATCGGTTCCAGAACTACATGTAATTGCATAATTGGCATTGGTGAACTGTTCTAACTCTTTTTCAAGCTCTTGAACTTCGCTTCCCATGATGTAGTTGGATTGGTTTAAAACTTTTTTGATCGCATCATCAATCTCATTTTTGTAGCGTTGATACTGATACTGTAAATTTGCAAAGTCTATTGTCATTTAAGAGTCACCTCTAAGGCACCATCAATCTCTTTATAGCTAGCAAATTCATCTTCTGCCATCGTATTATTGAAATTTAAAGTGTTTCCAGAGATGCCCACCCAACCTATCTGTTTGGCAGGAACTCCGACCATTAAAGCGTATGGTTTTACATCTGTGTTAATAACACAACCAGAACCAATCAGTGCATATTCTCCAATGGTGACACCACAAATAATGGTAGCATTAGCACCAACAGAACATCCCCGTTTTAAAAGTGTTGGTTTAAACTCCTCTTTACGTACAATAAAGCTTCTTGGGTTAATGACGTTAGTAAAAACCATAGAAGGACCCAAGAATACGTCATCTTCAATCGTGACCCCTTCGTAGATAGAGACATTGTTTTGAACTTTAACACCATCTCCTATGGTGACATTTGGTCCTGCAACGCAGTTTTGTCCAAAAGAACACTTTTCTCCGATTGTAGAACCTGAGAGTATATGTGAAAAGTGCCATATTTTTGTATTATCACCCACGGTTACATCGCTATCTACAAAGCTTGACTCATGAACAAAGAACGGTGACATATTAGTTTACTACCTTTTTTGCAAATGGATGATAATTACCTTTAAGACCAATAGGCTCTATTGTTCTAATTTGAGAGACTATATCTATAGAACCATAAGCATCATCAAGACTAAAGCCATTACCCTTTAAAATCTGTTCATAACTTAGTGTATGTAAATCTTTAAATCCACCAGAAAATTCAATCTCCTCACCCTCAACAGTTATGCTTCTAAACGTTGTTTGTCCTCTCTCTTTTACCTCTTTTGGCAGATAGTCATAGTTTACAGACAAGAACCAGTTGACGTTGGCATTTTTTAGTTTGAGTCGGCCTGCATTAGCATCTGCTGTTTTTACATGTACAACATTCTCTTCTACTTCTCCAAATATCCAAGAGAGCATATCGTAAAAGTGTACCCCTATATTTGAAGCAATACCACCTGACTTTGACGTATCGCCTTTCCATGATACAAAATACCATTTACCTCTGCTCGTTAGGTAGGTTAAGTCGATATCATATATTTTATTGGGATTTTTTTCGAGTTCTTTACTTACTTGTTTTTTTAGAGCAATAATAGATGGATGGAGTCGAAGCTGTAAAATTGTGTTTACTTTTTTCCCTGTTTCACGTTCTATTATCTTCAATTGCTCAAGGTTATGGGGGTTAAGTACAAGTGGTTTTTCACAAATAGCATCACATCCGCTTTTAAGAGCAAATCTTATATGAGAGTCATGTAGGTAGTTTGGACTTGCTATAGATATATACTCAATTCTTCTCTCATTCTCTCGATGCCATTTGTCTATAAATCTATCAAATCGCTCAAACTCTGTAAAAAATGAGGCTTGTGGAAAGTTACTGTCCATGATACCTATTCCATCATAGGGATCTAAGGCAGCGACTAAATCATTTCCAGTCTCTTTAATGGCTTTCATGTGTCGTGGTGCAATGTAACCAGCAGCTCCAATTAGGGCAAATCGTTTCATATAAATACTTTTTTATTTATTTTAGCATAGTAAAGTTAAGCTGGAAGTGTCAACGTGAAAATCGCACCATTCTCACTGTTTGTGGCACTCAAACTTCCTTGGCAATGCTCTTCAACAATTAGCTTTGACATATATAGACCTAGCCCTGTTCCATTTTTTGTCTCTTTTGTTGAGAAATAAGGTTCAAAAATAGCATCAATACTCTCTTCTTGAATACCTCCGGCATTATCTGATACTGTAATGGTAGCTGTCTCTTCACGTAAAAAAGATCTGATTATAATCTGTTTAGAAACTTGCTTATCATCAAAAGCATCAATAGCATTGCCAATAAGATTAATAAGAACTTGCAGGAGTTCATTTTGAAAGCTCATGACAGGTTGTGCAAGGTTTAGGTCTAGTGTTAGTTCTATGGGGTGCTTATTTAAAGAACTCTCTAAAACATCAAGCGCTTTATGAATCAAATTATTTAGTTTGACACTATTCTTCTCTTTATCGGGTCTAAAAAAGTTTCTAAAATCATCAATAGTCTCGGAGAGCATTGTCACATGAGAGTTGACACTTGAAAGTTTTTCATTGAGTAAATCGTTACTAATGGGCTCTTTTAGCATAGCGGAGATACTGAGGTTTTGTGTTATAGCACTTATGGTGGCTAGTGGTTGTCTCCATTGATGAGCAATCATGCTTATCATCTCACCCATCTGTGCCATTTTAGCTTGCTGTAGCATCAATTCATCTTTTTTACGTAACTGCTTAACCCCATTATTGATACGCTCTTCTTGAAGTTCGTTGAGTTTAATAAGTTCTACCTGATAATGTTTCTGTTCGCTAATATCTTTAAGTGTCCCTTCAATTCCTACCTCTTCATTGGATGAGCTATAGTACCTATGGGCATTAACTAAAATCCAGATACTGCTTCCATTTTTATGTGTAACTTGAAGTTCTAAATTTTTAATGTGACCAGAATTTTTATCAAGTATGGCATTAAAATACTCTCTCTCATCCTTGATTGTTAGAAGATTAATTAAAGAGTGTCCTGTCAGCTCATAGCTGTGATATCCAAGAAGTGCATGTACTGAGGGTGTTATTGCATTAATATAGTAGGTTGCATCAGTTCTGTAGAATGTGTCTTGCATATTATCGAGCACTGATGTGATCTCATTGTGTGAGTTGAGTGCATATTGGTAATTGATATCTTTTAGTTTTTCATTTAAATAAGCTAAGATAACAATGACAATATAGGCAAAAGCAGTCTGCTGCATAAGTGCATAGGTGTAGTCAGTTTGTAATACCTTGGAGTCAATAAAATAGCAGAGTACAATGAGAGTTAGAAAGTGAGAAAGTATCCAAAGTAGTCCATGATGCTTTCCCTGTAAGTAAAATGCAACAAGAGGGAAGAGGATAACCCAGATATACCCTGTGTTATCATGCCCTCCATTAGTGAAAATTATTAGACTGCTTATGGAAGTTATGCCTAAAAAAAACTCTCCAGATAGTGAAATATTTTTTGACTGCTTGAGATAGAGTAGATTAGCCAATAAAAAAAATATTGAAAAAAGTTCTACAAAGCTTATGAAATAAGTATTTTGAACTAGATGATACACTCCAAATAAAGACATCAAAACAGATGCTAATAAAGAGGAATAGACTATAAAGTTGTATTTTGTGGCTTGAGTACGCTTAGTAAGGTCTGTAGTGGCGTATCGATTCATTGAATTTCATCTTTATGCGCTTTTAACTTAAAGCGCATAAAAAGTAACTAGTGAAGCATCTCCATGACTTCACACGTCATTGGCAATGTTCGTGCATAAGAGCCCTCTATAATGCCGGTTTTTAAGTTAATAAGTTTAACAAAAATAACAAGTTCTTCATCTGTATATGTATAAGTACCAGCGACAACACGCGTTACTTTTAGCGTTGTTTTTCTCATATTATCAGAGTCTCTTGAGAGAATTTTAAGGCCATTGCCTGAGATTTTGAAATATTTAGAGACTTCTGCTTCAATAACTTTGAAACTGTGCTTGTTAATCAGGGAGTCTTTGAGGTTGTTTGATAGCACAAAACCAAATTTTGAGTTGTTCTCTAATGATGTTGTATCAACAAAGTCAGTGACAAGAATCTGCTCACCTGCTTGCAACTTATCTTTATTTGTCTCATCAGTGTTAAATGGTGAGGACAATAGTGAATCAATTGCCTCGTCCATAACTCCATTGTAGCTAATGTGAACATCATAAAACTTCTTTGTCGAGATGGCATTAGTGCTACAATTCTTCTTTGTTAGTGTCTGAGGACTTAAAGCGCTGGTGCACCCACTAAAACTAGAGAGTGTAAGCACTGCAAGCAGTAGTGTAATTAAACTTTTTTTCATAGTCCTATCCTTACTTTACGCAGCCAGGTTCATTGCAGCACTCATTTGGAGCCTTGCAGTCATCTTCAACTATCTTAACAAAAAATGGTGGTTCTACAGTTACTTTTACAGGTGGCTTTTCACACCCACCCATAGCACAACATCCTAGGTAGTCACAACCGTCTTTGTTTGTCATTGTTAGAAGTTCACTGTTTGCCAACTGTAGGTTTGATGACGATTGAACCGTATTGCTATGGTCTAGCAGTCGTGTGTTAACGGCTACGCCACTATTATATTTTCCATAGGTTCCCACAAGAACTAAAGCACTTGAGTATTTTTTAACTTCACTTGCTCTACGCTTTAGGTAAAATTCACCTTTTTGTCTCTGAATAATGACATTTTCACCACGATAATCAATGACGTTATAGCCACGTTTACTAATCTCACTTAGAAGTGTCTCACTAAAAAGACGTCCAAAATCTGATGTCTCTTGGAACTTATGAACATTAACTAATGAGGTAAGAACAATTGGTGTTGACTTGTTCTCCTGAAGTACTTCACACGTTAAAAGTTCATCTGCAGCCATTGCAGCAGCCGAGTAAAGATCTACTTTTTGACCAGCAGATTTGACATTAATAGTAGGTTGCTGACATGTACAGCCTGTAAATCCAATGACACCAAGCACCATTAGTATTGATAAAAGTATTCTCATTTAAAATCCTTGAGATGTGGAGATAATTTATTTATTGTATGTTTGTTTCTATTAAATAGCACTGAAAGTGTGTTTTTCATGGAGTAATTGTGCTGTTTTAGGCTATTTTTGTCTATAATAATGACATGAACATCGATAACAAAAAATTCTACTTGAGCTTATTAAAGAGATATGTTAAAAGTTTTAAGGCTCTGCAGTGTTGTTTACAAGAGGGCATTTTATAATGTGTGCCATATTTGGAGTGATTGGAGGGTACTGTAGCAATGATGCTAGAGTAGCACTTTCAACAATGCAGCATCGCGGCCCAGATTACTGTAGTGTCATAGAGAAAGAGAGACTTTTTTTTGCGCATAACCGACTAAGTATTATAGATGTTGGTTCACGCTCTCACCAACCATTTCAACACAAGAACACTTTTTTGAGTTTTAATGGAGAAATTTACAACTATAAAGAGCTTCGGGAGTCTCTTAATTACAATTTTACAACACAAAGCGATACAGAAGTTATACTGGCTGCATACCTGCAATATGGTGTAGATTTTGTGAACCATTTAAGAGGTATGTTTGCCATAGCTATTTTAGATGATGAAACACTCTATCTTTTTCGTGATCGTTTTGGAAAAAAACCACTCTATTATTATTGCCATGCAGATATGTTTGTTTTTGCATCTGAAATTAAAGCGATTAGACCCTTTTTAAAACATATTAGAATGAACAATGATGCCTTGATGAGCTATTTAAGTTTTTTAGCACCGACAGCACCACACACTTTTTATGAGGGCATCTGTAAGCTGGAGCCTGGAAGCTACCTTAAATATGAAAATAACAATATACATGTAAAAAGCTATTATGATGTTTTAAGTTCAGTACCAAAACAAAATCAAAGTATTGAAAAGATACTGCAAGAGTCCATTGATTTACGTCTACAAGCTGATGTTCCCATCGCCTCGCTTCTTTCAGGTGGCATTGATAGCGCTATGATAGCAGCAATGTCACAAAAAAGTGTGAAAGATTTTACCACTTTTACTTTGGGTTATGATGAGTTTGCTTCTTATGATGAGTGTGACGATGCAGACCAGACAGCTAACTTTTTGGGAGTGAACAACCGTTCTTTAATTATTAATCAGAGTGATTTTTTAGAAGCGATACCAAGAGTGTTTGATGCTATGGATGAACCACTTAATGACCCTGCTAGTGTGCCGCTGTATCTACTTTTTGAGGCCATTAAAAAAGAGGGGTACAGAGTGGTTTTAAGTGGTGAGGGGAGTGATGAGATATTCTTGGGTTATCGTCACTACCGAGAGTATTATGATATTGAGCAGCTCTCAAAACTTAAAAATAAAAACTGGTTAAAGAGATATTTTCGCTCAAATTTCTCTATGAACCGTGAATGGGAGTGGTATAAACGACTTTTTAATGATACGCTACTATTTCGGACCTCAGGAGAGAAGTTTACAGATTTACAAAAAAATATGCTCTTTAAAAAGAACATTAAAGATAATCAGGCGTATCAATATCTAGACCCTTATAGAGAGAAATTTCTAAATAGTCCTTATTCAGATGATGAGACCATTTGGTACAGCTATATTGACCTAAAAATTTTTCAAGCAGAGCATTTTTTAACCAAGCTAGATCGTGTTTCTATGGCGCACTCTATAGAGTCCCGTACACCATTTTTAGACCATAAACTTGTTGAGCAGGTTTTTAATTTACATGTAAATGATCGTCTTGGAAGTAGTGGTACCAAGAGTGTATTAAAGAAGATTGCAAAAAGCTATTTAAATGATTCCATCATTACGAGAAAGAAAAAAGGGTTTTCTAATCCCTACATGGAGTATCTTACCAGATCAAATGAGATAGCACTTATCACTGAGGTCAATAAAGAGATAGGATTCTTTAGGGATGATGTTCTTAAAAAGTATATTGATATGGGAAAAAAAGGACGCTTTAAGCACCATGTATGGGGGTTATATACCCTCGCATACTGGATGAAAAAAAATCTGCTTTAGTGAAGGTCTTCTTCGGCTTGGGTCAAGAGAACTTTCATAATATCATTCATAGTTAACAGACCATCTAAAACACCATTATGTGTGACAATTAGACGTGTGACTTTATGATTAGTCATCATTTTAGCTGCATATTTTATGTCGAGTTCCTGACCAATTTGTATGAGCGGTTTTGAAGCAATATCATAAACATTAAGAAGGTCCATATCGCCATCATTGGAGAGTAATGCACTTAAAATATTTGAATAGGTTACAATTCCATAGGCATCATGTTCATGTGTCTTCTCAACAATTACCGATTTAACATTGTTGCGTTTCATAGCCTGAAGTACATCACGTACTTTAGCAAATGGTGAGATTGAAATGACATTCTCTTTATTTTTCATTGCGTCTTTAACGAGTGTTAGTTTCATAGTTATATCTCCGTTTTTATCTGGTCTTGGAATTTTTCTAGTTGGTTTTCAGGAATACCTGCAATATGATCTATTGGCATCGTAACCACCATGCCGTGGCCAGAGTTTTCAAGATCAAGTTCTCGGTTTAAAGCCTTCATCACTTTAAGGGAGGTCTTCTTTTCAAGCATGAACATTAAGACAGATTCAGCACGCTCATAAGTGAGTCCAAAAAAAGTTTTCTTCTCGTTTAAACCGATTCCGCTGGCTTTAGTAATGGTTACTCCGCCGGCACCATTTTCTTTAGCAATATTAATAGCCTGATCCTCTAGTTCATCTGCCACAATGGCAACTAGCATAGCAAATCTCATTTATTCTCCTTTTTTTTAACTGATAATTCTGAAATAATTCCATAGCCCAGTACGGTAATCATTGGAAAGAGTGAGGCAAAGGCTATAAGCCCAAAGCCGTCAATTAGTGGACTCCTACCATCAATATTGGTGGCTAGTCCCAAGCCTAAAGCAGCAACCAAAGGTACCGTAACCGTAGATGTTGTGACTCCACCGGAATCATAGGCAATGGGTACAATATATTTTGGTGCTAAAAATGTAAAGATAATAACTACAATATAACCTGCAACAATGTAGTAGTGAATAGGATCACCGCTTACAATTCGGTATGCGCCTAGAGCAATACCTGCAGCCACACCAATCGCAACAACAGTTCGTAAGATTTTTTGCTTAATACTCCCAGCAGAGATTTCTTCGACTTTCATAGCAATGGCTAAAAGTGCCGGTTCTGCCATGGTTGTAGAAAAACCGATTAAAAAAGCAAAAAGATAGATGTAAAGTACATTATCTTGTTCAGTCAACTGTTTTGCCATGGACTCGCCAATAGGGAAAAGCCCCATCTCAAGACCGACAATAAAAGCGTAAAGCCCTAAAATAACCAAAACAATTCCCATGATAATTTTAGGTAGATTAGGAACAGCTTTTTTAATAATAGCGTATTGAAAAAAGAAGATAACAACTAAGATAGGCAAGATGTCAGTAATCACACTTAAGAGTTCAAAAAACAGTTTTTTGATGACTTCAAAAATACCACTTGCCTCTTGTGTCATTACTGCTGCAACTTCAGCAACACTCTGTAGAGTTTGAGTGTCAGCAAATGAGTAAACATAAAGTCCATAAATTTGTACAAAAATCATCGGTGTGAGTGATGCAAAAGCTATAAGCCCAAAGCCGTCAATAACAGGATTACGTCCACGAATACTAGAGGCAAGACCAATTCCCAAAGCGGCAACAAGAGGTACGGTAACGGTTGAGGTGGTGACTCCACCCGAGTCGTATGCAAGTCCGACAATCTCAGCAGGGACAAAAGGTGTCAATACGACAACTAAGATGTAGCCACTAATAATGTAGTAGGCAATAGGATGTCCAGTAAGAATTCTAAAGGCACCCAGTGCTATGGCAAAACCGACTGAAAATGCCACCCAAATGCGTAATACAAAGGCATCAATACGGCCATCACTAATAACAGAAGCTTTTTGGGCAATGGCTATGAGGGCAGGTTCGGCAATAGTGGTAGAAAATCCCATAAGAAAAGCAAACGCTAAGAGCCAAAAAACAGACCCTTTAGCTGCAAATTCATGTGCTAAGTTCTCTCCAACTGGGAAGATTCCTACTTCAAGACCTTGAATAAAAAGTGCTAACCCTACTGCAACAATAAAGAGTCCAATGACAATTGAAGTGAGTCCTTCAGGGACCTGCTGCAAAATAAATGCTTGAAAAAATGCAATAACAACTATAATGGGCAGAAGGTCATTAAATGAGCCTTTGAGTTGTTGCATAAAAAGTTTTAACTGTTCCATAAAATCCTAAACCCTATGTTGTATGTAACTATAGATTATGGGTATGTTTGTACTTCATAATCATTGAGTACGCTTCATCTTTAAGTTTAAGCTTCTCTTTTTTGAGTGTCTCAATCTCTAAGTCCGTCATGGGAGTATCACCATGTTCTGCACTTGTTATTTTGTCATCAAGATCATTGTGCTTATCAAAAATTCGTAAAAAGTGTGCATTACCATCTTCATTTTTTTTCATGTCAGTAATAATGTCTCTGTATTCGTGTAGCATAAAGCCGTCCTTTAGTTATTTGTCAAAATGATAACATGATTTACATGTAGTTTTGATTAACTACTGTAAGATTCGAGGCAGTGTAATTCCCTCTTGTCCTTGATATTTTCCACGTTTGTCTTTATAACTGGTTTCACATGCCTCATCCCCTTGTAAAAAGAGTACTTGAGCAATTCCTTCATTGGCATAAATCTTTGCAGGAAGTGGTGTCGTGTTAGAGATCTCAATAGTAATATGACCTTCAAACTCTGGCTCAAATGGTGTGACATTAACAATAATTCCACAGCGTGCATACGTCGATTTTCCAAGACATATTGCCAAAACATCACGAGGAATTTTAAAATATTCAACGGTGCGTGCTAGTGCAAATGAGTTGGGAGGAACAATACAGATATCACCTTTAAAATCTACTACATTAGCATCATCAAAACATTTTGGATCAACTACAGTAGAGTTAAGATTTGTAAAAATTTTAAACTCATCGCTGACACGAATGTCATAGCCGTAAGAACTTAGTCCGTAACTAACGACACCCTGTCCTATCTGATCTTCACAAAATGGAGTAATCATCCCATCTTTTAGTGATGTCTCTCTAATCCAGCTATCAGCTTTTAAGCCCATTGTTACCCTTTTTTAGTCTAATTATAGCATTAAACTTTTTACTTTTTGTAGTATTTAGCTACAATATATAACAATTTTTTAATGGAGGTTTGTTATGTCAATAAGTACAAAAATACATATACCTATATTAGTAGCTATGATTATAGGGTTTGTAGTGATATTGGTGCAAAGTTTTCTTTCTCTCAATGAGATGGAGAAGACGGCACTAAAAAAAGAGTCTGAGAAATTTCAAGTTATTTTAAATGATCAGATACAGTCAAAAAACAATGTTTGGCTGACAAATGCTATTCAGCTCTCAATGAACCAAGACATACAAAATGGCTTAGCAGATGGAGACAGAGAGGTTTTAACAGATGTATTTTCTGGAATTGGTCAAATTTATAGAGACAATACACCCTTTAAAAAGGTAAATATCCATCTTTTAGACTCTTCATTAAACTCATTTTTTAAATCATGGAAACCAAGTAGTTTTGGCGAAAGCTGGAAAAATTTTGCTTCATACAAAGAAGTTTTAAGAACTAAAAAACCACTAGTTACATTTGAAGAAGATGCTAAAGGCTTAAGACTAAGAGGTGTTGCCCCAATATATAAAGATAGTCAGTTCTTAGGTCTGCTTGATTTTAGTGGCGGTGTCAACAACTTTGGCGGTGCCTTAAAAAAGCAAGAGATGTTCTTTCTCTATTTTTTAAGTTCCGACTTTAGTTCAATGGTGAAGCAAGACAGTATGAAAAAGAATGGGCATGTTTTATCTAGTAAAAAACATATCGATAAAACATTTCAGGCTTATGTAAAGTCTAGTGCCTTCTCTTTAGCAGAAGCGATACGCTCAAAATATACTTTAGATGATAGCTATTATGCAAAAGCTATAGAGCTGAAGAGTTTTGATAATAGGGTCATTGGATATGGGCTTATTGCAAAAAAAAGTGCGGATGTATTGCACTCTATAGATGAGTCTAAGAGTGTTGTTGTTACTCAAGTTATTATTATGGCAGTTGTAGATACTTTGCTGTTTATATTTATTATTTTAATGATTAAAAAAGTGGTAACCAATCCCATAAAAGAGCTAGAGGATGTTGCAGAAGATTTAGGTCAAGGAGATGCTGATTTAAGCAAACGACTTAATATTAACAGTCGTGATGAAATTGGAAAAGCCGCACAGAGTTTTAATGTTTTTATTGATAAAGTTGAAGTTATAGCCAATGATGCAGAAGCAAAAGCAGAAGAAGCAGAGATGGCAAAAAGAGATATTGAAAAAGCTATGCAGAAAAATGCGACTAATTTAGTGCTATCTGACAGTATGATTACCGCTTCCATATCCAATGCAAACAATCTCCACGATAGTATGGAATCAAGTATTGATAGTGTCAAAGAGGTTAATGAGCTCAATGATCAGACGAGTAAAGTAATTGATAAAGTTGGCTCTCAAACAGATGAAATAATGGGTAGTATCTCTCAAATTGTTGAAATGACAGACGATTCACGTAATAGTTCGCAGCAGCTCAACAGTAATGTCGAAGAGATTTATAATGTCATTTCACTCATTAAAGATATTTCAGACCAGACTAATCTCTTAGCCCTTAATGCTGCTATTGAAGCGGCGCGAGCGGGTGAACATGGACGCGGTTTTGCCGTAGTTGCAGATGAGGTGCGTAAGCTTGCAGAGCGCACACAAAAGGCAACGAGTGAAGTTGAAGCTAACATTAGTGTCTTAAAGCAGAACACTATGGCAATGATGGAAAATAGTGAACGTGTTGAAGAGTTTGCATCGCACTCATCAGGTAAGCTTGATGAGTTTAAAGAGATTCTTTCAACACTCATTGATAATGCCCATAAAATCAAGTCAGATAATGTTGAAATTTCAGATAAACTTTTTATAGATATGGTGAAGCTTGATCATATGATATTTAAGAATCAAGCCTACCATGGAGCTTTTGAAGGAAAGGTTTCAGCAGAGTTGGGTGATCATAATGCATGTAGTTTGGGTAAATGGCATCAAGGTGAAGGTAAAACTCACTTTGCTGCATTAGCAGGTTTTAGCGACATTACTCTGCCACATAAAGAGGTTCATCAGCAGATGCGTCGTGCAAAAGAGTTAATTAATAACGATGATGGAATGGCCAATAAAACAGATGAGATTTTAGAGTGTTTTAAAAATGGTGAGATTGCTAGTGATAAACTTTTTAATCTCTTAGATACATTAATACGTAATCGATAGAGGAGCCTTCTCCTCTATTTGAATCTTACTCCAAAAGACGTAATCTCTGAATATCTACATTGACTTTAAGGCGGGAGATGTAGTCATTTAAAATTTGGTTACGCTTATCTTGCATTATAGCTGCAGTTACCTCACTTGCATATGCGTCAAAGTTGCTTGTAGAGGTTGCTGACTTGTCTTTAATAAAAAAACTCATGTAACCGCCTTGAGGATTTTTAATTATCTGTGTAAAGGCATTGTTTTTACTCTGATGTAGCATATTGGCTAAATTTGGGTCAACAGCGCTGTATTCTACCGTAGCCTCTTCGCTCTGGATGTCTGGAGAGTAGAACATTGGGTTGGCAATTTTTTGTTGGAGTTGCTGGGGAGTTGCCGCCTGATAGATAATAACATCAAAGCTCTCAGGTCTTGCAAATTTCTCCTCATGAAGATTATAGTATTCAACAATCTCCTCATCAGTTGGCTGAGAGAGTTTTGAAAATGCGATAGCATTGTAAAGCTTTTTCTTAAGAAGAGTCTCTTTGACTTTTGCTTTTAACTCACTTTCACTAATACCTCGAGATTGACTCATTGCCATGTAAAACTGATTTTTGTCCATATTGTTCTGTTTGGCCATAACCTCTACCTCGGCATCAATCTCTTGGGATGAGACATTGATTTTACGATCTTTTATCTCAATTTTCTCAAGTTTTTGGCGAATGAGGGTTTTAATAGCAGCTTCTTGAGCCATATTTTGGCTCGACATAAACTCTTTAATCTCGAAAAGTGTAATAGGTTCATCCTGAACTAAAACAGCGATACCCCCAACTGTATTGGAGTAGAGCAGGGTTGAAAGTAGTAGTGGTGAAAAATATTTAAGCATGATTACTCTTTTTTTGTCGGTATTCTAACAAATTTACATGTAAAAAAAACTTTCAGTAATTTTTATAGATAATAGGTATAAAATAAGAAGAGAGGGTATTATGAAACTATTATTAGCATTTTTAATATTTGTAATAACACTATTTGCGCAACAAGAAGATGTTGTTTTGCAACTTCAGTGGAAACACCAGTTCCAGTTTGCTGGGTTTTATGTGGCTAAAGAGCAGGGTTTTTATGAGCAAGCTGGACTAGATGTGGAGATTAGAGAGTTAGAGTACTCTATGAGTGTCACTAATGAAGTTCTCTCGGGTCGAGCAGAGTATGGTGTTGGACGCTCATCTCTACTTATTAGTAAAAGTAGTGGTAAGGATGTTGTCGCTTTAGGGGCAATTTTTCAAACATCTCCATCTATTCTTATTAGTACCAATCCTGATGTAAAAACACCTGAAGATCTTGTGAATAAAACAGTAATGATCAATGGCGAAGAAGCTGAGTCTGCTTCTATGATAGCGATGCTTCTGTCTCACGGTGTTAGCATGAAAGATTTAAAGCTACAAGAGCATACCTTTAACCTAGAAGATCTCATTAGTAAAAAAACTGATGCTATGGCATGTTACCTTTCAAATGAACCTTTTTTACTAGATGAACTGAATATCTCTTATCAGATATTGAATCCTAAAGATTATGGGTATGATTTTTATGGGGACATACTGTTTACATCACAAAGTCAGATTAAGAAAAATCCAGAGGCTGTGAAACGCTTTTATGATGCATCTATGAAAGGCTGGAGATGGGCCTTTGACAATATTGAACTTACCGCAGAACTTATTAAGCAAAAATATAACTCTCAAAATAAGTCACTAAGAAGCCTTATTTATGAAGGTAATGTCTTAAAGCAACTCGCTTTTAGTAACGATGTCCCATTTGGATATTTAAGCAATGAACGCTTTGAAGAGATTGCTGATGCTTACAGACTTAGCGGCCTATTAAAGGGCGAATATTCTACTGAGGGTTTTATAGACCCAATAGGCTTAAATAAAAAACATATTAAAATAGGAGTTCTTGCAAAACGGGGTAAAGAACAGGCTATACAGCGCTGGTCATCATTTGAAAATTATCTTAACAATGCTCTTGAAGCGTACCATTTTAAAATAGTTCCACTTGATTTTTCTGCACTAGTAAAAAGTGTGCAAATGGGTGAGGTAGATTTTGTACTGACAAATACGATGCAGTATGTTCAGTTTGAAAACAAGTATGGAGTCTCGCGTATTGCTACCGTAGAGAATCTTAACAGAGACGGTAATGATGCCACAAAAAGGTTTGGCGGTGTCATCTTTACGTTAAAAGATAATCATAAATTCAATACTCTAAAGGAGCTAAAAGGTACTACTTTTGGGGCTGTAAACAAAGACTCTTTTGGCGGTTGGATTATGGCCCATGAGCTTTTAGAGGAGCACGGTGTTAGTAAAAAAGATTTAAATCTAAAATTTTTAAATAGCCACGATGCCGTTGTTTATGCTTTACTAGAAGGAGATGTAGAAGCGGCAACAGTAAGAACAGATACACTCGAGCGTATGGCAGCAGATGGACTAATAAATTTGGAGAAAATAAGAGTATTAAATGCTCAGAGTTATGAGGGGTTTTGCTATATGGTTAGTACAAAGCTCTACCCGGAGTGGCCATTTTCAAAGTTAAAGAACACTTCAGATAAGTTAAGTAAAGAGGTTTTATCGGCCTTGATGCAGATGCCTGCATCGTCAAAAGCTGCAGTGGATGCCAAGATATTTGGCTGGACAGCACCGCTAAATTATATTAGTGTGCACGCTTTGCTTAAAAAGTTAAAAATTGCACCTTATGAGAGTCATGGATTTAATTTTGTAGATGTACTTGAAAAATATATTTTTTTATTTTATCTTGTTGGAGCAGTGAGTATTGCTGTAATATTGATTATTATTTATGAGATCCGTATTAATAGCTATCTTAAAGGATTTAACAGTAAGCTTGAAAGTGAAGTCAAAGAACGTACTAAAGAGCTTAAAAAACTGGCACATACTGACGCTCTAACGGGAATCTATAATCGTGGATATTTTATACATCTAGCCAAAAGCTATTTTGATCTTGCTAAGCGTAACGGTACACCACTTCAGGTACTATCATTGGATATTGACTATTTTAAACATATTAATGACACGTATGGGCACAGCGTAGGCGATGAGGTGTTAAAGCTTTTTACGAGTAGCATAGAGAAATACTTGAGAAAAAGTGATATTTTTGGACGCATCGGTGGCGAGGAGTTTGTGATTTGTTTACAAAACACACCTAATGATGGTGCCATGATATTTGCACAAAAATTGCTTGAAGTGGTTGAAAAAGCTAGCTACACTTTAGAAAATGGTGAGAAAATATCATGTACCGTCAGTATTGGAATTGCTCATTTAAATGATGAAGAGAGTTTTGAAGAGTTGCTTAAAAACTCTGATGAAGCGCTTTATGCAGCAAAAAATAGTGGACGAAATAGAGCTAGCATATACTAAAGTTATTTTTTCAATCTTTTACAATGTACCTTTGGGTAAAATTCCGCAATTTACATGTAAAATAAAAGGTAAGCGATGACTGTAACACGTTTTGCACCAAGTCCGACAGGTTATCTCCATATTGGAGGGCTTCGTACGGCACTATTTAGTTATTTATGGGCACGAAAAAATGGCGGAAAGTTTCTTCTTAGAATTGAAGATACTGATGAGAGCCGTAACAATGAAGAGGCTACTAAGGCAATTATTAAGGCATTTGAGTGGGTAGGTTTAGAACACGACGATGAGATTGAGTACCAATCAAAGCGTAAAGCGACTTACGCAGCCTATGTGCAACAGCTTCTTGATAATGGCAAAGCATATTACTGCTACATGAGCAGAGATGAGCTTACAGAACTTCGTGAAACACAGATGGCAAATGGAGAACGCACGCGTTACGATGGACGTTATCGTGATTTTACAGGTGAAGCTCCTGTTGGAGTTGAGCCGGTTGTCCGAATTAAAGCACCTCTAAGTGGTCCAATTGCTATTGATGATGGTATTAAGGGTGAAGTGATTTTTCAAGCAGAAGATATTTTAGATGACTTTATTATTGCTCGAAGTGATGCAACGCCAACGTATAACTTTGTTGTTGCCATTGATGATGCTTTAATGGGTGTCAATGAAGTTATTCGTGGCGATGACCACCTCTCAAATACTCCAAAACAGATGGTAGTTTACGAAGCACTTGGATTTGCTTTACCAAAGTTCTACCATGTACCAATGATTCATAATCATGACGGTAAAAAACTCTCCAAACGTGATGGTGCAACGGATGTGATGGCCTATAAAGAGATGGGTTACCTGCCTGAAGCATTAATGAACTTTTTAGTACGTCTTGGTTGGAGTCATGGAGATCAGGAGATTTTTAGTGCCGATGAGATGAAAGCGTTGTTTGATCCATCTGACATTAATAAATCTGCATCAATCTACAATACTGAGAAGCTTGATTGGCTTAATGCACACTATATTAAAAATCATAGCAATAGCACACTAGCAACACTACTTGAAGATTATGGCATTGCTCTAGTGAGTCATGATAAAAAAGAGATCTTGCTTGATGCTCTAAAAGAGCGTGCTAAAACAATTCAAGAGATGGCAGCAATGATTAGTGAAATCATTGCAACTCCAACTGACTATGATGCTAAAGCAGTTAAAAAAGCATTTAAGGGTGAGGCTAAAGCTATTTTAGAAGACTTTAAAATGAAACTATATGTACGTGATGAGATGCACCTTCCAAGTGACTATCATGAGGTGATGGAAGAGCTTGTTTCTGAAAAAGAGATTGGTTTTGGAAAGATTGGCCAACCTTTACGTGTAGCACTTCTAGGTAAACTTTCAGGTCCTGGTCTTGATGTTGTGATGGCAGTAATTGGTAAAGAAGAGACCGCCAAGCGCATTGACAACGCTATAAATAACATTGAGCAGTAAGAGAAGAGGAGTCTTTAGTAGTGGAACATAAATAATTTCATAGTTCAATGAGAAAAGAAGTTATTTTTGTTCCGCTACTTATCTAAACTCTTCTTCTAAAATTGACATCATTTGTGAAAATAAAGTTCCTATCTGTGCTTGTAGTGCTGGCTTTTCTGCATCTTTTGCATGTAAAAGCTTGTTCTCAAGAACCTTTAACTGCTCTTGCAGTTTTTCAATACGAGTATCATCAGAATCTTTAGTGTCATCTATCTCTTTAGCATAAGCACTGTTGAGTTTAGATGTAGTAATGTCATTTTGTAAGGACTCTGCACGCTCTAGATTATTTTGAGTCTCTTTTGTGACGGCTAAATCAACTTGTGAGATAACTCCTGCTCTACCATTTTCATAGACAAAAAATCCACTACTTTTTATCTCAGCTAAGAGTTGGTTTGAATCTGATTTTAACTCAAAAGGCGTGGTACTATTTCCTAAAAATATAGCTCCAACACCAAGTTCACCTAGTGCTATAAGCTCATTTTGAGTATCGCTCTTTTTCCAAATTCTAAGTTTGTCAAAAATTACATCATTCTTGTCTATCCATCCGTTATTGTCATCGTCATACAGTCGTAAGTCAGAAAAACCATCACCACTTTTTGTACCAAATAGTTCTCCTCCATTGTCAATGATGCCGTTGCTATTTTTATCGAGTGCCAAAAAACCGTTGCCAGCACTTAATTGAGAAATCTGGTCCCGCGCTCCATCACTGTCAATATCAAACGAAAATGTTTTGTCACTGACACTTGGCATGGCTTCATTAAAAGATAGGACCAAAGGGTCTTTAAGTACCCGTAGGCTCTCCACATTAAGGTTTATTTTTTGAGTAAAACTTCTTGAAAGTGAAATATCAAGTGAAATTTCCATCTCTTTGGATTGTGTTTGAATAACAGCTTGAACCTGGAAGTTTAGAGCTTGATTCTCAGTATAGTTGTAGCTCATCTCTACGGTATCTCTTATGGAGCGATTAGACTCAGCTTCAATATTTTTTAGAATAGCTTTAGAAAGTTCTTTGTCTAAAGCATTTTGAATATGTAAATCATTTTCAGAATGAAGCTCAATTTTACTAAGCTCAGTAGAGTCTGCACTTTGAAAATTATTACTCGACGTACTAGTAGTCACATCTAAATTTTCTTGTTTAAGATTGAAATACTGCGCATTCATCGCCACTGCATAACTATTGATTTTCATTAGCTCCTCCTTGAGATAAGCTAATAAATAAATCGGCAGCTTATCATTTATATTTAGGGTTATTAGAGGTGCCCTTAAGTAAGTGTCAGAAACTTTTTAAGCCCTTTTTTAGCGCTGGCATCTAAGTCATAAGAGATGTAGGTTAAATATTTTAAAATGTGATTTGGAGAAACCCCTGTTTTAAGGGATGCCTGCTTTAAGAGGTATTGAGGAATTCTAATTTTCTGTTTTAAAAATGTGCGGCTCATTTTGGCCATATATCTTTTATGAGAATGATGGCAAAGCAGTGCGAAAACAAAGGGGAGTTGGTATTTCTCATACCAGAGTGCTGCAAGATCAATAGCCTCCTTTCCACTTAAATAGTGCAGTAATGCACGATCTCCAATGAGTACTTTCCCTTTTACATGTAATACTTTACTAAGTACATTTGATGTTGCAGAAGCAGTGTCGGTTTCCGCTTTTACAGAGGGGATAAGCAAGACACTTTGTACCTCTTTTTTAGCAATAATTCCTAAGGGAGCATAGGTGTATTTCGTTGCTTTAATGCTTGAGATAAAGGCAGCATCAACACGACGTGATGCAAAGGCATCATTTATTTTTGAGGGGACACCTTTTGTGTGGTTGGTAATTTGAGAGTATCGAAGTGGACTTGCATACCGTTTCATAAAAACGTGAAAAGGCAGTAGGTTTAAATACTCAATTTTTCCAAAAATCAATGATAGCTCCAGATTTTAATGTGCAATTGTACCGAGCTTAGACTAAAATTTTCGTAACTGTTAAGCTAAAAAGACTACAATACCCCTCAATAATAACAGATATTATGAGGAGTTTTTATGAGTTTTATTCAAAAAGGTCTATTTGCGCTACTATTTTTTATCGTAGTTTTTGTGTCTCACCTGCACGCAGATGAAGATGTTTGGCCCAAAGAGCTAACTCTTGAGAAGCATAAGCTAATTATTTATCAACCACAGCCTGAATCTTTAAGTGGAAGTACTTTAAAAGCGTTAGCTGCTATCTCTGTAGAGTCAAATGATAGGGAAAATCCGATTTTTGGTGCCATATGGTTTCGTGCTCAGATTAATATTGATAAGTCAGAAAATAGAGCTGAACTGAGTGATTTCAAACTTGATAAGCTCCGTTTTCCAGATGAGAAAGATAATCGAAGTAGCGTACTACAGAAGTTAATTAAAGAGAAGATGCCACACTGGAGTCTTGATATCTCCTACCAAAAACTACTAAGTTCACTTGAGATTAAAGATATGCAAAAAAAGCAGTCAGTTAATATTAAGACAGATGCTCCCAATATTATTATTACAGAGGTACCCTCTATCTTAATAAGCATTGATGGAGAAGCCCGTCTTAAACCCATAGAAAAAAGTAAACTATTTCGAGTCATCAATACCCCGTTTACCATCATTATGGATTCAGCTGATAGTACCTACTATCTAAATGCAGATAAAAATGTATGGTATAGCTCAACAGATGTTAAGACAGGCTACAAAATCGATAAAAATGTTCCTAAAGAGGTAGCAAAACATCAGCCTAAGGTGTCACAAGAGCAGGAAGAAGATAGCGATAATACATTAGAGGTTGGCGCTGCTCCTGAGATTGTTGTCGTAACAGAGCCCACAGAGCTTATCTCATGTGATGGAAAACCTGAGTTTACACCTATTAGTGAAACAGGTCTGATGTATGTCAGTAATACAGAGAGTGACCTCTTTATGCAGATTAGCACGCAACAGTACTATCTACTTTTGGCAGGACGATGGTTTGAGTCAAAAAATCTGCATAAAGGCTGGAAGTACATTAAATCTACCGCCTTGCCTAAAGGTTTTTCTCAAATACCATCAGACTCAGATTCGAGTAATATTTTATATGCAGTCTCTGGAACATCAGAGTCAAAAGATGCTGTTTTAGATGCTCAAATTCCTCAAACTGCGAGTGTCGATAGGAATACTGCAACTCTAAGTGTCAGTTATGATGGTGATCCGGAATATAAAAAAATTGATGGGACAAGTTTAAGTTATCTTGTCAATACACAGACTCCTGTTATTCTTGCCAATAAACGCTATTATGCCTGCGATAATGCCATCTGGTTTGTTGCCAATAACCCTTATGGTGTATGGAGTGTTGCGACCTCTATACCAGAAGAGATTTACACAATACCTACAAGTTCTCCACTATACAATGTAACTTTTGTAAAAGTCTATAAGGTAACCGATGATACTGTCTATGTAGGTTACACATCAGGATATACCAATACCTACATCTACAATACAACTATTGTTTACGGAACGGGTTATGTCTATCAACCGTGGTACGGAACCTATTACTATCCACGTCCTGTTACATGGGGTTTTCATGTGCGATGGAGTCCCTACTATGGCTGGGGATTTGGAATGAGTTATAGTACCGGTCCATTTACCTTTATGATTGGTGGCGGTGGTTGGTACGGTCACGGTTTTTGGGGGCCGGCACCATTTTACCGTTACGGACACGGTTACCATAGAGGGTATCATAACGGATATCGACGGGGATATATTCATGGACGACTTGATGGAAATAACAGACCTGTCACAAGAGAGGCAAAGCAACGACATCGTAATAATCTTTATAATTCGAAAGTTAATAAATCACGAGTAAAAAACAGCAGAGATAGAGCTGGCAATAGATTTAAATCTTCCAATATAAAACAGAAACGCAGTAATAATGTCTATGCAGATAGAAATGGTGGTATTCACCGTAAGGTCGATAACAGCTGGCAGCAACGAAGCAGTTCTGGGTGGGATAAAAGCCGACCGTCAAATACATCACGCCAGAATAGTTTAAATAGAAGTTTTGAGTCCAGAAATCGAGGCAGTAACTTTTCAAGAGGAAGTTTCTCTGGAGGTCATAGCAGAGGATCTTCTCGAGCAAGAGGTTTAAGAAGATAGCTCAAATGGGGTAAAAATTTGATATAATCAGCCTAATTTATTATTAGGTAATTTTTATGGTACGTATTGAATTTTTGGGCCCCATCTCCAAGCCTCCTCTGGAGTTGGAGGCGAGTACTCTGCAAGATGTTGCTAATCAACTCTCGGAGGATAAAGAGCTTGCATCATGGTTAAATAACTGTGCAGTAGCTCTAAATGATACTTTAGTAGCATCACTAGATACAGAGCTTAAAGATGGTGACAAAGTCTCTCTTTTGCCACCGGTTTGTGGAGGTTAATGTGTTAGAACTTCATAATAATGCTCTTGATGTTCCTGAGATTTCTGCTCGCTGGTATCGTGACGAGGCGACAAGCAACTATGGAGCATATATCCCTTTTATTGGTACGGTACGAAGTGAAGATGGCATTGATGGTCTAAGTTTTGATATTTACGATCCCATTTTAAACAGCTGGTTTGAGGCGTGGCAAGAGCGAGCAGCACAGCGGGGTGGGCTTGTTAAAATGGCACACAGTCGCGGAGATGTGATGCTTCATGAATCCTCTTATATTGCAGCAGTTTTCTCTCCTAAACGTCGCGTAGCACTAGAGCTTATAGACGAGTTCGTAGAAGATTTTAAAGCGAGTGCTCCAATTTGGAAATATGACTTAAAAGATGGCAAACGTATTTATGCCGAAGATCGTTCTACTCCTATTGCAGGTAGTGGACTTTTAGGAGGAAACTAATGGCTTTTATCTCTTATGAAGCGTCAAAAAACCTGCTTGAACTTTTAGATGTTGGTATGCTACGAAGTGAAAAAATATTTTTAAGCGATGCGCTGGGTCGTGTTCTAGCAGAAGATATTATTGCAGACGAAAATGCTCCAAAGTATCCAACTTCTGCAATGGATGGTTATGCCGTTAAGCATGCTGACTTAGAGAGTGGGTGCATTAAAATGTTAGGCGATAATCCTGCAGGTAGCAACAATAAACTCAGCGTAGGTGATGGAGAGTGCGTTAAGACCTTTACTGGTTCTGTTATGCCAGATGGTGCTGATACACTGATTCAAATTGAAAATGTTACTGTTGATGGTGATACAATAATTATTGATGAGAGTGTCTCTTTTGGCTCAAGTGTTCGACCTGTTGGTGAGAGTTATTTTAAAGACGAGATACTTATTAAAAAAGGTATGGTCATAGGTTTTGCTGAGATTGGTGTTATGGCAGGATTAAATCATGTTATGGTGAATGTTGCTCAAAAACCAAGTGTTGCCATTGTCTCTACTGGTAGTGAAATTTTAGACTTAGGAGAGAAGGCAACCCATGAGTCTCAAATTCGAAGCACTAATAACTATACTATTGAAGCCATAATTAAAATGGCAGGAGCACATGCTATTCAGTTGGGGACTATCAGTGATGATAGAGCTTCTATTACGAAAGGCTTTGAGAATGCACTTGATTCTGCTGACATTATTATTAGTACGGGCGGCGTGAGTGTTGGGGATTATGATTTTGTAAAAGATATTATCCCCCGTTTAGGTGCTGAGGTTATTTACAAGGGTGTCAATATTAAGCCAGGTCAGCATATTATGGTGGCACAAAAAGGTAATAAATTTATTATTGCACTACCAGGATTTGCTTACTCTTCTACAGTTACATGTATTTTATATGCTATTCCACTGATTAAGCGATTTTTAGGCTTAGAGAGTGCATTGAATGTTGTTGAAGCGACCCTAAAAAAACCGTTTAAAAAACGTTCTAAAAAAAGTGAATTTACTGCATGTAATATACTCTTTGAAGATGGAAAATATTGGGTTGATTTTGATGATAAAAAAGTAGGAACCAGTGCTATTTTAACCAATATGCTTCACGGTGCAGCACTGATGGTTACAGGTGAAGAGGATGGTAATTTAGATGAGGGCATGAGTGTCAATGTTATTTTGCTAGGTAGCTTTTAGCCCTCATAAATTACCTGATTTCATCCTTAAGCTCTTGATTCTAATTTACTAGCTTATAACATTATTGCAGTTTTTACTCTATACTTCTTCTATGAACTTAACAGAGCTTAAAAACAGATCGGTATTAATGCTAGGAAAAAGTCGTTCATTTAGTATGGATGAGTTTAATAAGCAGATGGCAAATCACAAGATTGTATGCATAAAGAGCATGAGTGATGATGTTGTCGCTATTGTTGAGGGTGGGTTAATGAACCCTCTTGAACAAGACCTTCTTGAAACACTCTATTTTAAAAAAGAGATTCCTATTATTAGAGTTGCCACACTAGAAAAAGAGCTTGGTTCTTATATTGATGATAAGAAGCTTTTAATGAGTCTGAAGTTAAGTAAAGACTCCCAACGTTTATGTGGTTTTTTAAAAAATCCACTTATTCCAGACAGCCTCTTTTTAAAACTCCTTAAGATTTATGACTTTAAAAATGAGGGCTTTTTTGATACAGATGAGAATCGTGATATAAGCACATCACTGATTGAGCGTTTTTATGATGATTTGCAAGCCAATCATAATATTCAGCATATTAGCTTGGGAATCATACAGCTTATTAACAGAAGTGAGAACTGCGAACTCATTAATACCTTGGCATCGCTAAAAATTGTGACCTCATCTTTAAAAAAAAGTGATAGTGAGCTCTTAGAAGTTATTGCTCAATCACTCGCATCTCATAGTTGTTTAGATGAGCAACAGCAGCTAAAGTTTGCTAGAAATGGTTCTTGTGAAGTTGGAGTTCTTTTAGCATCTCGAGAAGATTTACATGTAAATTTACAAGAGGTACTATTAGTCTCAAAACATAAAGAGGTACAGCAAGCACTCGCTTGTAATGCCAGTCTATCGCAAAAAGCTATTGGTGCTTTAATAAGTGATTATGAGAGTGATATTATTTTACATGTAAATTTAAATGAGCTTCTTTTTAAGCGTTTTAAAGATATCAACGCAGAGTATTTAGCACAAAACCCAACACTTTTAGATGATATGATAGAGAGACTGTTTTTACTGCAAAAAAGTACTATTTATACGGCTTTAGCTAAAAATAGAAGGATGACATTGAAGTTAGCTGAAAAAATTGTAAGCTTAAATAGTGAAAAAGCGCTACAAAGTTTGGCGAGTAATAGCAGTACTCCAGCATCTATTTTAGCTAAGCTCTGTACTAATGAAGATTTACATGTAAATTTAGCAGCCAATACAAATTTGGGCGAGCACTACATTAAACAACTCTCACGAAGCAGCAACATTGAAATATTAACAGCACTTGCGAAAAATAGTGCTACTCCCTTAGAGGTTCTGTACGAATTTCTTTTAGATATTCGACTTGAAAATATTGTACGTCAAAATCCAGCATTAAATGATAAATACCAAAGGTAATTAATGAAAGCATCCCAACTCACCAATACGCTTAGAGCCCTCATAGATGAGAAGATTCCAACATTTGTCTGGGGCGCTCCTGGAATTGGAAAGTCCTCTATTGTCAAGCAAATATCTGAAGATTTAGAGATAGGCTTTATTGACCTACGGCTCTCTTTAATGGACCCGACTGATTTAAAAGGAATTCCTTTTTATGATTCTGATGAGCATAGAGCTTTGTGGGCGCCTCCTGCATTTTTACCACGTGAGGGAAGTGGTATTTTGTTTTTAGATGAGCTTAATTCTGCTCCACCATCAGTTCAAGCTTCAGCATATCAGCTTATTTTAGATAGAAAAGTGGGGGAGTATGAACTGCCAAAAGGATGGGCTATTGTAGCTGCAGGAAACCGTGAGGGTGACAGGGGTATTGTTTATAAAATGAGTGCACCATTGGCAAATCGTTTCGTTCACTTAGAGATGGATATACATGTAAATGATTGGCGAGATTGGGCATTTGCTAAAGGAATTGACGAACGTATTATTGCTTATATCTCTTATAAACATGAGGAGCTGTTTAGTTTTGATCCACTTTTAAATGAGAAAAGTTTTGCAACACCTCGAAGTTGGGAGTTTGTTCATAAAGTGTTGTGTTCAAATTTAAGTGCTGAACTGCTTTTAGAAACTATTTCAGGGGCTATTGGTCGAGAACGAGCGGTTGATTTTTTGAGTTTTATAAGTGTAGCAAAAGAGTTGCCTAGTATTGAGAGGATTTTAAAAGAGGGTGAGGCAGAATATACTGATGATGTTGAAGTGCTTTATGCCCTTACTTCTGGTTTAGTCAGTTCCTATATGCGCAATGAGAGTGGGGAAGCTCTGGAAAACTTACTTGGCTATTCACTTAATATGCAGAGTGAGTTTGCTGTACTGATGGTGCAGGATTTGCAACGAAGTGGTGTCAACATGGAGCAATCTGAAAATTTTACTGCTTGGGTGACAAAATTTGCTTATCTTTTGGAATAGACTATGACAGTTGCAAAAATTTCTAAAGCTAAAGCAAAACTTTTAGTAGAGTATCCTTACTTTGGAAATTTAGCCTCACGCTTAGAGTTAAGAGAGTCACAAAATATTCAAGCTTTCATCAGTGACGGAGTCATATTTCAGTACAACAGTGACTACATTAATGAACTCAGCGATGATGAGCTTGGCTTTGCTCTGTCTAATGGAGCTTTACACGCAGCCTTAAGTCATGAAAACCGTCGCAATGAACGCCTAAGTTGGCTCTGGCAGCTTGCCAGTGATCACGCTATTAATTCTATGCTGATTGAAAATGGGATGAGTGAGCCTAAGTACATTAATTATCAGCCACGCTTTGATGGGATGTATGCTGAAGAGATTTATGCAGTTTTAAAAGATGAGATTCAAAACGAAGAGTATGATGACGAGTCTAATGATACAGGCTTTAACGAAGAGAACAAGCGTCAGCAGCAGCAGATGCATGAGCCAAATCAAAATGATGCTAAAGAGAAGAATCGTCCTGAAATGGAAGTAGATAATGTTACCAAAGAGGAGCAGTGGCAACAGCATTTAGATAAGGCGACACAGCAAGCATTGGAGGGCGATGAACTCCCTTTGGGGATTGAACGGTTTGTAGATATATCCTATATGGGGAAAATTGATTGGCGACATGAGCTACATAGTGCTATTGAGAAGCATTTTCGTAGTGATTACACTCAAGTTCCTCCATCTAAAAAACTACTTTACAGCGGAATATATCTTCCCTCTTTAAATTCAGAGATGTTACGGCTTGCCATCGCCATAGACAGTTCTGGTTCAGTAGATGAAGAGCTTCTTTCACAGTTTATTGCCGAGGTAGAGTCGTTGATGATGCTCTATCCGCAACATGAGGTTGAACTTTTTGTCTGTGACAGCAAGATTCGCTCTCATGAAACCTATTGCAGTGGAGAGATGCTTAATGTGACAATTAAAGGTGGGGGAGCAACCGATTTTCGTCCGGTCTTTGAGCAGATTGAAAAAGGGATGTTAGTGTGCAATTTGCTTCTGTATTTCTCAGATACTCAAGGCACCTTTCCATTAGAAGCGCCAAACTATGAGACAATATGGGTGACACCAGCAATTTGTGATGTCCCTTTCGGAAGAGCTATTCCTTTAAATTATTGATCTTTTTGATATAATAAGAGAAAATGACCTTTCATTAAAGGAGAAGAGCATGAATAAATTAATTGTTGGCCTATTGGTTTTAGTGGCATCTATTCTTATTGTTGCGCTTGGGGGGTACCTCTTTGAACACTATGCGAATCTATACAAATACTTAATATGGCTAGTCTCCGCAGTGATTGCTGTACTATTATATATTGTGTTTACTGCTTCAAGTAAGCCTATCTACTCATCATTGCATAATGAAGTTACAGGGCTTCCTAATGAGCATCTTTTTTTAGAAAATTTAGAACAGGTCATAGCGTATGCTAGTAGAAATGCTCAACATGTTCATATTATCTATATGCAAATGCGACAGTTTGATACACTACAAGATTCGTATGGGGAGACGGTTGCACAGAGTGTTCTTATAGAGATTGTCAAAAGGCTGCGCGATACTTTAAGAACATCTGATATTATCGCACATATTGGAGATGACTCTTTCGCGGTGATACCAAGAGATATAGAAGAGGAAAAATACTTTTTTGAAGTGGTCGATAAATTAAACGCAGTCATTGACAAACCTATTATGATTGATGGAGATGTAATTGTTGTTGAGATGAACATAAATACCAGTTTCTACCCTGATAATGGACTAACTGCTCAAGAGCTCATGGATTACTCTTTATCTTAAAAAATGCTTACAATGTGGTAAAACATTACATATATTTTAAAAAAGATTACAAATTGTTACAAATATAACTTTATTTTCAGTTTTTTAAGCTATAATCCGCAAAATTAATTAAGGATTTAGCGTTGTCATCACAAAAAAAACTACCAAAAGTCGGTTTACTATATTTAGATTATGTTCTACGGTTTTTTGATAAAAGTAACTTTAGAGGTTGGCCAGATAAGATTGAGGTAGTGACTTATCACTGGGGAAAAGATAAAGATCGATTTATCAAAGAGGTAAAAAGAAAAAAAATTGAAGTACTTGTAGGAAATATCCCTGCAACCGCTTATGATACATTCAGAGAGATTGCTGCAGCACTTCCTAATGTCCGTTTTATTCCTTCAGTTGAGACGCAATACTCAAATAAGTCAAAAGAGAACGTTACTCGTTTTTGTAAAAAATATGACATTGCTATTCCAAGAACAGAGATTTTTTATGATAAAAAAGAGGGTGATAATTATCTTAAAAAAGCTAAGTACCCACAAATTGTAAAGCGTAGTTATGGTCCTTCTAACTACGGTGGTTATTATGTTCATAAAGTAGATAGCTACAAAGAGGCAGCAGCACTTTTTGCTGAGAAAAAATATGTTCCTATCTATACACAAGATGCTATTGACCTAAAAGATAGTGGTGATGTTCGTGTTATGCTAATTGGTCACAAACCGGTATGTGCTTTTTGGCGCTATTCAGGAACAGGCGAGTGGATTACTAACACGTCTCAAGGTGGTAGTATGAGTTATGAGAATGTCTCAATGGACATCTTAGAACTTGCAGTGAAAGCTTCTAAGGCAGCTAAAGCTGAATACTGGGCATGTGATATTGCTGTTTGTGCTAAAACCAATAAGCCGTATATTTTAGAGTGTGCTACTGCATTTGCCGCATTTCCATACATTCGTGACTGGATATGTCAGTATATTATGTGGGATATTTCAAATGGAAAATTCAGAAAACCATTTGTGCCTCTTTACTCATGGGAGCAGTTAGGAAAAATGGACCCTAATGTACTTCGTACACTTCGTCACCTCTATTTTTCACAGCATGATGCACTTCCATCGGTTGATGGTGCATTCTTTGTTGAGCGAAAAGATGCTTTTAATATGGAACTTACCGATGAATCTAATCGTGCAGATATTAGTGACCTCTTGCTACAGACCCTTCAAGAGTCAGACTTACCAAAAGTTGTAACAGCGCCTGATCAGGATGAAAATGAGTTTGAAGATTATGCTGTAGCTACTGAAGATACTGATACTAAAGAGCTAGAAATAGAAGAAGATGATAATAAAATCTCTATTAACAGTGCTTCTGTAGAAGAGTTGATAACCCTTCCTGGAATGGGTGAAAAGACTGCAAACCAGGTAGTTGAGAAGAGAGAAGAGACTCCATTTACACTTATTGATGAACTTAAAAAACTTAAAGGTTTTGGTAAAAAAAGTTTTGAAAAAATTATGGACTTAATTAAAGTTTAGAGTGCTCTAAAGCATATTTTGTAAAAAATGGACCGAGTAGTTCATGAACTACGGTGCTAGCAATGATAATATTTAAAATTATTGGTGCCACCGCAGTGCAACTTTTGAGAGATGTAACTTATGACTAAGCCACTGTGTGAATGTTCCAAGAATAAATATAATTCCGAGATAAAAAAGTGTACTCATCTGCGTATTTTAAAAGGACCATCAAAGAGTTCACTAGTTTGTGACTGTTTAATATCTGTAACCACACTATGTCGTGAACCCTGTCGCAACATAGAAATAAAATCATTTACATGACTTTCATCACAGCTCACAGCTGCTTCAACCGTACCATCAGGTAAGTTTTTAACATAACCGCTAAAATTAAGTTGTTGTGCATGCTGATGCACATTTTTACGGTAATAGACCCCTTGAACTGTTCCACTAACAATAAATTTATAACTTTTCATAACACTATCTTAGTCAAAGTTTTCCTAAAGTCTGTATAATTTTGCAATACATTAGTACAAAGGGTAGTTATGGCAACAGGTTTTTTTGCAGTATTTGATGATATCGCACTGCTGTTAGATGATGCGGCGATGATGAGTAAAGTTGCCACGAAAAAGACGGCAGGAATCCTTGGAGATGACTTGGCAGTAAATGCTGAAAAAGCTTCGGGATTTGTTGCCTCTCGTGAACTTCCGGTCTTGTGGGCAATTACAAAGGGTTCATTTAAAAATAAAGCAATTATTTTACCTTTTGCTTTTATTCTCAGCGCATTTGCACCGTGGATTATTGTCCCTATTTTAATGGTGGGAGGAGTCTATTTGGCATTTGAGGGAGCAGAAAAGATATATGAATATTTTGTGCCTCATGATGAGAAAGAGATTGCTCCATTAACCCAGCACTTTAGCAAAGATGAGATTTTAGAGAATGAGTCTAAAAAGATAAAATCGGCTATTTTAACAGACTTTATTCTCTCTATTGAGATCATTATTATTGCGCTTTCAACTGTGGCCGAGCAGTCACTGGCTATTCAGGTTATTGCGGTAACAGTTGTAGCACTTATTGCTACGGTGGGTGTTTATGGAATTGTCGCACTGATTATTAGAATGGACGATATCGGTTTTAAGCTTATTGAACTAGCAGGAGAGCACCGCATTATAATGAGAAAAATGGGGGAGATGTTAGTGGCTGCACTACCAAAAGTGATTCGCTCATTAACTGTTATTGGTACCATTGCAATGCTCTTAGTTGCCGGAGGTATTTTTGTGCATAACATCCATCAGCTTCATGACGCTTTACATTTTATGCCAAGCATTTTGGGTGAACTATTGACAGGTCTGGTAGTGGGTTTGCTAGCACTAACAGTAGAGAAAACAGTTATGAAAGTAAAAAATAATTACATGTAAAAAGAAGCAGCTACGCTTCTTTTAAAATCTTAGCCTTTAGGGCCTCTTCACCAATCGCTTCACTATGGTATTTAACCACCGCAAGACGCTCATTTTCATTAATGTACCACTCTGCAATGGCTTCGTGTTCTAGTGCATTGAGCTTCTCTTGGTCAATCTCATCAAGAGGCGTGTAAAGCAGGGCGTGTTTAATCGGTTTTTGCAGACGCAGTGTCCAGATAAACCAGAGTACGCCAATAACTACAATGGTGGTGCCTAGCATTTGGCGATCAAGATAATCTAAAAAGATGCCCGCTAGCGTTCCACCAATAAATGTAGCAAAATAAGCAACAGAGTTACCAATACCTAAGGCAGCTCCTTTTTGATGCACTTTTGCATACTTTGAAATCATAGACTGAACCAGTGGCTCCATCATATTAAAAGCAACAAAGAAGGCGATAACACCTGCTACAAAAAGTCCATCATTTGTTGCAAAGCCCATAGCAGCAAAAGCAAAAACAAATAGAATAATAGAGAGTAGGAAAATCTCTTTTGCTCTATTGTGCTTCTCTCCAAATACAGCAGCAGGACCCATAGCAATAAGTCCGGCAATCATCGCAGGCATATAGACCTTCCAGAGTTCAGCTTTTTCCCATGAAAAACCGTACTGCTCATCAACTAAAATGAGGGGAATAAGAACAAAGGCGATGGTCATCATCCCTTTTTGCATTCCATTAATAACAATCATGCTAAAAAGATTTCCATCTTTTAAAATATCTTTGGTACTTGTTGTATTGTGGTAAATATGTTTAATTTTTGGTGGTGTGGGTACTTTAGTAAAAAGTAATACAATAGCAACTAGAGCAAAAATTGCAGTAAGCCAAAAGAGAAAGCTTAGACCATATGCCGCACCAAGAACAGGACCTAGTCCCATTGCTAAAGCAAAACTAATAGCAATGCTAGCACCCATAATAGCCATAGCCTTACCGCGAGTCTCTTCAGGAACCAAGTCACTAATCATGGCAGTAATTACAGAGCCAATTGCACCAGCACCTTGTAGGAATCGTCCAAGCATCAGCATGTAGATGTTATCGCTAAGCGCACAGACAATGGAGCCAATAAGAAAAATCAGCAGACCAATTAATAGCGTCATCTTTCGTCCGATTTTATCACTCATGGTTCCAAAAGGAACTTGAAGCAGTGCTTGTGTTAGAGCGTACCCTCCAACAATAACCCCTACTAGAAGCGGAGTGGAACCCTCCATTCCTGTTGCATAGATTGAAAGAACAGGAAGTACTAAGAAGAGTCCTAAAAATCGTAACGATAGAATTGCTGAAAGCGGCATGACCTTTTTAAACATTATAATTCCTCAGTATAAATAGTGCGGCATTATATTATAATTTCGACATATTATGAGTAAATGAAATTTACATGTAAATTTGTAAAGTTAACTATAAGGAATATGACGGTGAAACTGGTTTTAGCAACATCAAACAGAGGTAAAATTAGAGAGATAAAAGAGATGTGCAGTGACTTTGAAGTCGTAGCGTATAGTGAACTGATTCAAGAGTTTGAAATTATAGAAGATGGAAAAGATTTTAAAGAAAATGCCCTCATAAAAGCACGAGCAGTTTATGATGCTCTTGGTAATTCAGATGCTATTGTCATTGCTGATGACAGTGGCATTAGTGTTGATGTTCTTGATGGTGCTCCTGGAATTTACAGTGCTCGTTATGGTGGAGTAGATGCTGACGATAAGGACAATCTTCATAAGTTGATGAATGACGTTAAAGCCAAAGGGGTTGAGAGCTCACCGGCACACTATACAGCAGCTATTGCCATTGTCAGTAAAGATGGTGAGCAGTGTGTTCACGGCTGGATGTATGGCAGTGTTATTACTGAGGCTCGAGGAGATGGTGGCTTTGGATACGACCCAATGTTCATTCCACTGAGATTTAATAAGACGCTAGGTGAGCTAGATAACGATGTTAAAGTAAAGCTTTCACACCGCTCAAAAGCGCTCTCTTTAGCCAAAGTAATTTTACAGAGTTTAAATTACATGTAAATTATAGTTTAGAGGTGTTCTTTATACTGTTCTGTTAGCAAACTGGTTAAGTTTATCTTTAACATGTTGATCTGCCATCTCAAAACTCCATTCCGGTTCCCAAACCACTTCAGCTTTGCATGAAGCTGCATCAGTATGTTTCATAACTGCTTCTTCAACCCACTGAATCATCATCTGATGAAGTGGACAGGCTCGTGTTGAGAGGGTCATAGTAACAGCGACATTGTTCTCTTCATCGCTAACTGCATCATAGATTAGCCCCATCTCAACAAGGTTAAATCCAACCTCAGGATCAATAACATTACTAATTGCTTTAAAAGCATCTTCTTTTGTGATCATAGTACTTCCTTACCGTATTGCATCATTGCATAAACTGAGTAGAGCAGAAAAGCTCCACCAATAACTAAAACAGAAACTCCTGCATTAAATAGAGTGTCTGAGTGAACGAGTATTGCCACCCCAACAAGAGTTGTTCCTGTCGCGGTAACATACATCTGCATGTTAGCTTCACGTAGTGGAATCATGTCATTTAGCATCGGAACTTTTTGCTTTCCAACGAGGGGTGCATAGCGCTCAAACCAGACTAAAAATGGAATGATTTTGTACAGATGAGAGGTAATTAAGAATCCTACAAATCCCATCATTAAAAACCATCCCGCACTCATTACAAATCGCTCACTGCCACCAAGCAGGTAAATAATTGCTTCAAATAAGGCTACTGCTAAGGTAATAAAAGCAAAGTTTAGTGACTTGACCCAGACATCATTCTCTTTGCGTGCACGTACTTTTTTCATCAAGTAACCCTGATAAAAATAACTTAGTACTGAACCAATAACTGCCAAGATACCAAGAACTTCAACAAAGCCAATACTAAGCAGTGAGCCAATCATTACCAGTGAAACTCCGGTAACCATTAGACGGTATGCCCATAGCATCGGTTTGTCATTAAAACCGTGAGAGAGACCAAACATAGGAAGCAATACCATGGAAAGTCCCATGATGGTAAGCATTACATAGCCGCCAAATACAGCGTAAACGTGGGCTTTTAACCAGTGATTAGGGTCAATGTCTAGCATACCGCCAAAACTAAGCGCCATAATAAAACCGCTAAGAATTCCAAGAAGCAAGAAAACATTACTTGCTTTTACGGAACTTACTACAATGCTTTCACGCTCACCAATGCGCAGTGTCGCAAAGAGATCTGCTGCAAAAATGACCATACTCAGTAGTACAATCAGACCGCCGTAAGGCAAAAGTGCTGGAGCAAAAGCAAAACCGCTTACCATTAAAATAGTTCCAAGTGTCAGCATTGGCCAAATGATGTAAAAAAAATCTACAGCAGCATGTCCTACTTCAATAACAACAGGAACGAGTTGTGCCATGGCACCAAAAATGACCATCATGACAAAGCCCAATAAAAATAAATGTACCCAACCTATGGTTGCCATATCTAAATAACTAGCACTGCTACTGAGTGAAAAGAGTCCTAGCATGCTAAGAAAATAGAAGATTGCTCCAATTAAAAAAAAGGGAGCAATAAGGCTAAAAGGGGGTGCGAAATCGCGTGTTACATTCATTGTTAGTGACAGCTATTGTCGCTGAAATCTGTTTTTTGTTCTACGCCATCAATGAGAGAAAATACAACTTTTACGTTACCGTCTTCAAGATCTTGAACGATATAAGTGTAATTTTCATCGACTTTAGCAAAAAGACCACCAGGTGCTTTGTGGTTAATCATAATAAGTTTTTTATCACTGCTATCAATTAGTTTCAGTCCTACCATTGCATTAACCATTGGCTCTGGCGGACCTGTCATTGATGTATCAAATTGGTAGATTGTAGTGTTGTCTTGCATGTAAGTATAAAAATCAACTGTAGATCCAGCAACTTCAATTTTTTGTGCGTCTTTTGGTAAACTCATGTGTGTGTGTCCTTCGATTTTATATATTCGAAGTGTACTCCAATATGAGATTTTGATAATTGATATTAATCAACTAATATCACAAAGATGTGATTTAGTTGATAATTTAATCTAATGTTTTTTAGAAGAAAAATTTATGAGTCAAGTTTTTTCCCCCAATACAAAACGGGAACAAACCTCCAAGCCCATAAAGCAAACAGAATAATCCAAAGTGTCATTGAAAAATCAAAGAACCAAAATAGGTTTAGTTCTAAGCCCATTTGCAGTGAGTAAAGTGCTCGAATAAGAACAACCGCTTGAATAAACCAAAATAGATTGGTGGTAAAGCGGTCAGCATTAGGAGGCTGTCCTGAATGCCCTAGAGTGACACGCGTTCCAAAGCCAATCAGTACCGTGGTTAAAAATCCAATGGCTAGCAGGTGAATCTGCATGGCAGCAAAACTATTACCGCTAATGGTTTCTGCTAATGTTGCTAAAGCTCCAATGAAGAGTGCTATGGGAAGCCAAAGCAGTGCAAGGTGAAGTACCCATAAAATAGCAGGAGATTCTAAAGGCTGAAGTTTCCAACGTAAGATTTCTTTGAGCAAGTAAGCTGCAAGACCAAGGTCAATAAGAACTTCAATATAGTGAAGTCCTAATAAGGCAGTTACACTCTTTGCCAAGAGTAGAGAAAAAACTGTAGCCGTAAAATATTTAATTTTAGCACCCATATAGTGACTAAAAAATGGAATCATTCTCTGTCCTACTGTAAAGGCGAGAAAAATTAAGTAGTTATAAAAGCCAATTTGCACGGCAAGTGTATAAAGCAGTGTATTATTTGAAGCAACATAGCCAAGAAAAAGAAGATGTGCAATCAGTGAAAAAACAAAGCCCATAAAAATCCAAAACGGATCACTGCTTGCTTGAGAAAGACGACCTGTTTTGTAGATGTTATAGAGGCGATAGACAACCATGATATTGGCAATTAAAATAAGAGATACTCCACCAAAGAGTAAGTTTACATGTAGAAAATTACCCAGTGTAAAAAGCAGTGCACCGCCTTGTAAGAGTAAAAATATTTTAACATAATAGGGTTTTTCAATGAGATCACTTTGACAAAATTTTGGAAAGGTTGTAAAAATAAAACCAATAAAAAATTGTGTGAATACAATAAAAATAAAGCTGTAGCTGTGAAATGCTTGAGGATTCATATCGCTGCTAAGAACCCCTTTGTAACTCAGTCCAAAGAGTAAAACTGAAATAATACTCCAAAGGACTCCAGCAAGGAAAAAGGGCTGATGCGGTTGCGAAAGAAAGTAACCTTTAGATGTCGGCTCGATTAGATACCGTCCACGCGAAGTAGTTTTGTTTTTCCTACCATTAAGTCAATAGTCATGAAAATACGTTTCCATACACTCTCTTGACGATATTCCAAATTATATTTTTTACAAAGCTCTTTTGTCTTAGGTTGCATTGCCTGGTAAAAACTGTGCGGCATATTTGGGAAGAGGTGATGCTCAATCTGGTAGTTTAAGAAACCGTGTGCAAAATCAAGAAGGTCTGAACCAGTATTGTAGTTAACGCTTCCCATAATCTGACGTAAATAGAACTCACCTTGGCTTTTATGAGGCTCATTAAACATATAAATGTCTTCAGCAGAGTGGTTAGGTACAATGACTAAAAATGAGTGCAGGTTTGCATAAAACTCAGCCATAATCATAATAATGAGTGTTCCTAAGGCAGCACTGGTTCCTAGTGGTAAAAATAGTGCTGGGAAAATAACAAACTTTACTAGAAAATAGGGTAAATAATAATTTTTCCAAAGTTCTAAACCATTCTTTTTAAAAAGACTAAACTCATAATCTTTAAGAGGTTCTTCTTTACGTTTTCGACGCTCTTTATTTTCTAATATTAGAAGAGTATTTGGTGCGTAATAGAGAAATTTCCATGCCCCTGCAAAGGCGTAAATAATGACATAACGTAACCACATTGGTACCTTAGATTGAATAAGCCACTGAAGATTTTTTTCAACATTGTCAGGATCATCAACTTCACCCAAATGGTAGTGGTGCATAATATTGTGCTCATATTCCCAAGCTTCAGGCTTAATCCAGTCTAGCCAGTGAAAATATCGGTTAAAACCTCGTGCAAATCCTGCTTTAGTGTACTTAAAAGGAATGTTTGGAACCTTATCGTAGGCACCATGAAGAATAGGATGGGTTACATTAGCCCATCGAGCCACATTGCCAACGCCTAGTAAAATTGCAGCTACAATGGCTACGCTCCAAAACTCTAAGCCTGCTAAACCAAAATAGGCTGCTACAATGGTCAGTATGACACCTGAAGCGGTGCAGACCCTACCCCAAAGTTCCAGTTTTAAGAGGTGCTGAAAATCTTCCCATGTAGGGTTGCCAATCTCATCACGAACGGTTTCAATATCTTTTTGCAGTTGGTCTTTGTCAATGTCTTTGTAGGGGGTATAGGTATGCACTAGAATGAGCCTTTATAAGTAGCTGTTATTTTTTTTAGAATTATACACAATAAAACTAATTTTACATGTAAATTATTTAGATTGACAGAACAATCTTTAGGATTAAAAGCTTTTATTATATTAAGTAGGCTAAAGTTACACCATATGCAAAAAGTTAAAAAAATAGTTAAGAGCCCTAAAGTAAGAGAGGCAATTACTCAGATGAAACCCAATAGAACGATTTGGGGATTTTTAGGAGTGGTACTTTTTTTTATTGTACCGGAAATTGTTGGATTTGTTTGGGGTAATGAGATTGCTCAATATGCCAATAAAGCACTACAGAATAACCCTTCGGCATCAATGGAAGCTTATTTTAAAGCACTCGTGATGCTTTTTGAAGATGGGGGTAGCTGGATTAACCTTCTCATTGGAGTTGCGCTACTAGTCTGGTTGTTCTTTTAATTTTTAGAAATTCCCTTTATTTCAGTGTCACCTGGTTTCGACCACTATTTTTAGAGATATAGAGTGCTTCATCTGCTCTAGCAATAGTATTGTTAAGAGGTTCTTTAACGTGATAGACAGTAACGCCTAGGCTCGCTGTTAAGTTCCCAATATTTTCAAATTGATGGCTCTCTGCGGCCTCTTTTAGATTATTTGCAAAGTATGAAAGAGACTCTTTTTTTGTATTAGGAGCAACTATTAAAAACTCTTCTCCTCCCCATCTGCCTATGATGTCCGTCTCCCTGCAATTACGCAATAATATAGAAGCAAACTCTTGTAAAACCATATCACCAGTATTGTGTCCAAACTCATCATTGACATTCTTAAAATGGTCTATATCTAAAATTATCACTCCAAATCATAGCCGTGACCACTAAAGTTAATACTAAATATAGCTCCATCATCGCCATTGCTTACATGTAAACTACCACCCATATTATCTTCAATAATCATCTTTGACATGTAAAGCCCCATTCCTGTCCCTTTTCCCTGCTTTTTGGTAGTAAAGTAGGG
>JAYEKO010000057.1:0-13342 GCA_034661055.1 Campylobacterota bacterium | reverse complement strand
CCAACGCTATTTGATGACTTCTTACTGGTTCATCACTGTGGAAGAAACTGCTCTAAAAAAAGTGTTAAAGAGTATTATGACTCTAAAAAAGAGGCACTGTTTCGTTCACTTCACATTATTGACGAAAAAAAATCGCTCGGCTTTACTATTAAGAAAAAGCGATAAAAAGCAGTAACGCTACTGTTCCTGAGAAAAGGGCATAAGGCAACTGTGTCTTAACATGTTCAATGTGATTACACTCGGCTGCTAACGATGAGATAATGGTCGTATCTGAAATCGGTGAGCAGTGATCACCAAAAACCCCACCTGAAATTGCCGCTCCAATACACAGTGCAACATTAGCATCCATACCTACTGCCATTGGAACGGCTATGGGAATCATAATACTAAATGTTCCCCAACTCGTTCCCGTTGCAAATGCCATAATACCTGAAAGTAAAAATATAACAGCTGCTAAATAGGTCGGTGATAAGATGTCTTGAGTAAACTCTGCTAAAAATGTTCCGGTATGAAGCTGTTGCGTTGAAGCTCCAATGGCAAAAGCAAAGAGAAGAATCATGACTATCTCTCGCATCGATTTTAATCCAACATAAGCTTCTTTCACCCACACCTTAACACTCATTACCTTTTTACCAAGGTACATTACAAACATGAAAATTAGTGTAACTATCTGTGAATAGAAAATTGCAGTGGAACCACTCCCTTTAAGCATATTTCCATCACCTGTCATATAGAGTGAGACAAAGACCGTCGCGATCATCACAATAATTGGCAAAAGCATCAAGGATGCATCTTTATGAATAATATCATCTGTAGACTGATTTGTTATTGGCACGCTATTTTTTCCCACCTTAAAATCAAACCATATTACTACAAAAGTAACTACTAAAGCACTCATTGCATAAAAGTTATAGAGTAGTGAATCTATGAGCCAACTCACTGAATCTCCAGCAATGACTTCACTAGAAATCTGTGTTGCGATTAGACCAAGAACCAATGCACCCCAACCATTAATCATAATAAGTGAACATACCGGTGCGGAAGTGGAATCACACACATAAGCGAGCTTGGCACGACTCACTCCATACTTATCACTTAATGGCCGCCCTAATGTTCCTGCTATAAGTGCGGTTATTGAAGATTCAATAAAAATAACCACTCCAACAATGTAAGTCAAAATAAGTGCTGAACGCTTTGATTTAACAAGCGCATAACGATGAGTGAGCATATTAATAAAACCTTCTATTCCCCCAGAAGCTTTGAGTAGTGACATTACCGAACCTACTAAAAGTGCAAATATAAGCGTCTTGAGAATCCAAGCTTTTGTAAGTAGTGTTATGAAAAGCTCATAAATTAAATTTAAAGTGTCAACAATGGAAAAATCAGCAATAATAAACTGCGCACTGACAATACCTATAAATAGAGAGAGTAATACATGACGTGTTAAGAGTGCCATTATGATGGCTAAAAGAGGAGGAAAAAGACTTAAATAGCCATATTCCATATTTAGAGATGCATCGAAAGTCTTAAAATTCCGGGACGCAAAAACACCTCTGCAAAGTAGTCGCTTCGTATCTCATCAAGATAAGAGAAGCCAAGTTTTTCATAATCCATTTTTGTCTCTACAGAACCGATGTCCAGTAGTGTCTGAACCTGTCGGTAGCCTTTTAAACGTGCAGTAAGAAGACTTTTTTGCACCAGTGCTTTAAGAAGCTCTAAACTCTTGTGTTCTGGAATTACATGTATAAGGTCGAGTACCCAGGTCTTATTGTCAATTTTTGGTTCACAGAGTCTATAGGCACTGATTCGTTCTTGATAACTCTCATCAAATCCGAACTCTGCTAGTGACTTTGTTAAAATATTCTGTGTGGCCAACCTCGGTTCATAACCACACAGAGTACCTTCAATTTTTCCATCAATCTCAGCAATTAAAAAATTACTAAAGTGACAATAGTTTTTAGTCTCAGTAGTAACAAGCTTTTGTAAATTTTCTAAAAGTTCTTTATTGTCCGTTGTATCAAACATAAGATCAAAAAGACCAATTTTTTTGGAGGTGCGAGAGCTGTAAATCATCGATTCTGCAATAAATGCCGAATCACTTTTTTCAGCTTTTCTGACTTTAATACTCATTACTATCACCTAAATATAAAATATATATAGTGTTAGAGTATAATACAAATCTTTAAAGTAAACTAAGGAGAGATGAATTTTTATGAAATATACCTTTTTTATTGTCATACTAACTCTAAAGTCATTAATTGCCTCTTCACAACTTCTTATGGTCGTCTCCAATGACTGGAATAGTACCACTGCTCAACTACAGCGATATGAACGCGTCAATAACACATTTGTGTCAGTTGGAAAAAAAATAGATGTAAACTTAGGTCGTTCAGGATTAGGGTGGAGTGACTCAGAAGTTAATCTTTCTAAAAACAAGAGTGAGCCACAAAAACGTGAAGGAGATGGTAGAGCACCAGCAGGTGTCTTCTACATAACAGGAAGCTTTGGATATTTCGACACTCCAAATAAAAAAGTACCCTATCTACACAGTAATTCTGAATTAATCTGTGTTGATGATGTCAACTCATCTGCTTATAACACCATTACACCTCGTGCATTAGCTAAGGAAGCCAAAAGTTTTGAGCTAATGCGACGAGATGATGATCTATATGAGTTAGGTTTAACACTCTCACACAATAACAAGAGAGTCCCTTATTATGGTTCATGTGTCTTTTTACATGTAGAGAAGTTTAAAGGTGCTCCCACGTCTGGGTGTACCTCTATGTCAAAACAGAATCTTCAGACTCTAATTAAGTGGTTAGATATTAGTAAAAAACCACTACTTATTCAAGTTCCAAAACTCTACCACTTAGAGGCTATGAAGCTCTTTAGTGACCTTCATGCACTCTAAATGAGTGTGTAGTAATTTTACACGATGCGCCGCTTGAGCAATAGTCATCGTCGGGTTAATTCGTAATAGCTGTTTAAGATATTCATACTCTCTACTTGCTGTTTTCATAATGTAACTCCTTATTTAAGAATATTACATTATTTCAAATTATTGTGTAGAAAATGTGGCAAATTGCAATATTTTATATATGTAGATGAGTTAAGAAGAGGCCATTTTTCTTGCAAGACGATAAAAGCACTAATGTAAGCGACATTCGTGTGTTGAGAAAAAAGGCGGGGATGCATGAAAAAATTAAAGAAAAACTTTTACCGTCTTGCAAAAAAACCTACCTATAAACTTCTATGTCTTAATGAAGAACCTGATAACAGATTCTTCAAAAAGTGGTTTATTCTCTTAAAAAATATACTGTGCAGTAAGCGTAACAGCTGAGTTGTTACCCTGATCAGTAATGGCATCAGACTTATCAAAATTCACAAAATGCATTGAGTATTTCTCTTTCATCTTATTACGATACCAGTTCACACCTAAACTCGTCACGGTCTGACTTCCTGCAGTTCCGTTTCCGTATGCTTTTGCATCTCCAAAATGTGATCTATCGTCTAGATCTGCATCTGACCATAAAAGAGCCGGTTCAACATACTGTCCATTATCTAAAGCAAAGTTATATCCAAGTCTCAATGTCTGAATTGTATCATCCGTATCATAGTCACTCATCTCTCTTAAAAGTGAATCAAATTCGTAAGATAGATTCAGGTTTTCATAGTTAGCTAGTAAATCAACACTCATCAACTCATTTGATTTAAATTTATCTGTCTCACCCTGATACGTATAGTTAAGACCAATAGTTGCTCCGTTACGTTTTCCAAAATAATTGGTTGTATAACCGAGTTTATACTTTTTCATTTCAGGGTCACCGATTGAGTATGCAACCCTCGCAGCCATCATCCAAGAAGTTTTTTCAGTTGACGCTGTCTGGTTAATACCACCATCTTTTACTGTCATGTCGGCACCAGTGATAGCACTGTGATTTGGATTAAAAACACCAAAGTTGTAGTTTAGTTTGTTGTCCATAGTCAGACCACCAACATTGACACCAACTTCACGACCAGGTCCACGCCCTACAATATGCTTACGTACATAGAAGTTTGAAAGCCCTTTTTCATAAGAGTTAATGGTAAAACCTGATGTAATTGACTCTTTACCAACTTGTGGTCTTACATAACCCAAAGTTACATTAGCAAACTCTTTATCAAACTTATACGTAAAATACGCATCCCAGATATAAAAATCTTTATTGCTATTAGTGTCATCGTTAGGTGAACCCATGAGAATATTATTCCCACTTTTTCCAAGGTTGTCATAGGCAAACCATACTTTATAGCTAATAAGGTCTGAATACTTTCCTTTAACACCTATACGTCCACGGCGAATATAAAGATCTGAAGCATCAGAAGCCCCATTCTCATTATCATCAACAGTGTTCATACCCCAAACTTGTACCATATTAAAAAGTTCAAGTGAACTTTTTCCATCATTAAACTCAATTTTTGGACCCGCAAATGCACCAGTAGCAAGTACAGACACAACAGCCGTTGAGAGCAAAAGTTTATCTATTTTCATAATTTGATCCTTCTATTTTTACAATAGAGCATCCATACCACACATAGAATGGATGCTTTTATTTACATGTATAAGCTACAGTCGTTTTTCTATTCTTAACACGACTGTAAAAGTCTGACCTGATACTCATAGATACCATCAGACTTTTCCTAACTCTGTTATTTACCCGTTACATAAGGTAAGTCAGCAGGTTTTTTGAACTTTTTCTTTGTCATCTCTTTGATGATCATTGAATTAGTTCCATACATGGTACCGCTGGCGTCATATCCCAAAATTTTCATCCATGATGAAACAGTAATGGAAGCATGTCCTGTCCAACAGTACTGTGCAATCGGTTTATTTGGTGGATAGTTTTCTAATTTACCCTTGTTCTTCATTGGTGCAATAGTCGGCCAATTAAACTGCTGTGCACCTTTAATACGTCCGTACTTACCATACGACTTTGCCGTACCTTGATTGACTATGTAAACCTTTTCTGGGTTCTCAAGAAGTTCTTTAGAACTCCAACCGTGATACCCTGCCTTGAGGAATGCATCGACACGTGCCGCTAGAATATCTTTACCGTTTGTCTTACCAGTATGAAGTACCGGAGATCCATATTTTTTCGGTTTAGATGCTGCTTCTTTGGTCCAATTCTTATGTGTTACTGCAAAATTTGACTGCTTCTCACTCCAGATATTGAACTTGCTATTCCATCCACTCATACCAAACTTCAGTACTTTGGTGGTAGGATAGCCACTAAGACGGAGTGCTACCGCTGCTGCTGCTGCATCCTGACCGTCATGTGACACAACAAGAATATTGTCTTTGGCGTTAATGCTACGCGCCGTACTCAGGATGTTTTCAAACGATGTACTAATCGCTCCAGGAACATGTCCGTCTTGAAAATCAGGGATCCCATTTTTAGGTGCGATATCTCCCTGGCGGATGTCAAGGACCGTATAGTCACCAATGTTTTCCGCTAAAATCGCTGCATGAGGAATCCATGTCTTTCGATCCATGACATTATTCATGTCCATCTTATTGTCTACCATATATTTTGTAAGAATATTAAATTCATCACTGTTAGACGTCTTGACACCCTGTCCAGCAGTAGCACAGCCTGTCATTAATGTTACAGCAATCAAAGCCAAACCAGTTCTTTTTTGTATATTACTCAACATAATTATTCCCTTAGTTTTTCTTGTGCATTGCTTCTATTTCATTCGCCATGTTAAATCTTTCAAGCTTAGAATTTTGACCTTTCCAGCCCGATTTACCCATCCAGTTATTCTCAAACTTTCCTTTAACAGTATTGGCTTTACCATATTTTGCTGTCCAAGCTTTCATTCCACCATTTAGGATCTGTACATCATATCCCAGTAGTGCTAGTGGTACTGCCGCAGATGCTGCAAGAATACCAGTCTGACTAACAAGAACAATCTTGTATCCTTTTTGTGGTTTTGGCATTAACTGCACACCATCACGAGAAAGTAGTGACGTAAGTGGAACCTGAAATGCATTTTGTAAACGTCCCTCTTCAAAAAATGACTTATAACGAAGATCAATTACTTGAATTTTCTCTTTTTTGTCAAACCAATCTTTAAGTACTACTGGTTCTAATAACCATGTAACTGGATTATTTTTCCCTTTAAATAGTGTCTGTAATGGTTTGTATGTCACATTGTGATTAATAACAGGTAGACCTTTTTTATCCCATACCGGCTGACCCTCTTTGTACCAGTAAACATTTTTGTAACCGAGTTTTGCAGCTTGATCTGCCAATTTATATGACTTCCAGCAATTCACACCCATACAGTAAAATGCCATAGGTACGTTTTTGTCTTGTGGTAATACTGAGAAGTCCCAGCTGTCTGCTTGAATATCGTATTTTTTATTCTTTTTCGACCACTCTGTAAAAGGAACAGATACGGCAAAAGGAATATGTCCTTCAAACTCATACTCAGAATAGTGCCATCTAACATCATAGACAATACCACCATTATGATGGATGTCAATCACATCTTGATGAGAAGCTATTTTGACACCTTTTGGTGGCTCATTTGGGGTTGGCACTTTGGCCGCCATAACTGAACTTGTTATCGATGCAAGCAACAAACTTGTAACTGCTATTAAACCTAACTTTTTCATTCTTCAACTCCTTGTAATGCTTAAAAGTTAGGAAAATTTTAAAATAAATTGAACTTTTTTTGTAGCCTCATAATGTTTATTAGTTTGTTATTTATGTCAAGTTGATAATCTAATGATTAAGAATTTTTTAAGCTATACAAAATCAGACTTTTATAGAAAATAGTAGAGGCATTTATAGCAGTAAAATTAGATAAAAATTTGAAAATATTTTAAGGAGGAGTTTGGCTCTTTATTCCTGAAGTAAATTAATAGCTTCAAGAAAAAGAGCAAAAGGACTATTTCATCAGTTTTTCATACCAGATGCTATGATGACTTTTTACATACTCTTCATCCATCTCACCTGTTTTAAACATAGCCTTATACGCTTCTTTATTAGCAGGATGTGTAGCAAAATAGATATGAAAAATAAGTGTACATGTTAATACAATAAAACTAATAGCATGTGCACTCCGTGCTAATACTGCAACATCTTCACTGATATAATCACGAAAAATCAGACCATAACCAGATATTATGAGAAGGGCCATTGCAAGAACCATAACCCATGCACTTGCTTTTTGGCCGATATTCATCTTACCAAACTTAGCATGTTCTAAGTCAATATAGTTCTTTTTCATTTGAACCATACCATCAATAACCGCCTCTTTACCCCAATAGTCTGGCCATATGCTGAGTCGTTTGACCTTAGAGAGCATTGCAATGGTAAAAGGAATCGCAAAAAGTGTCAATAAAAACCCACTACTCCAATGCACTAATCGTAAAAATGTTATTCCCGAAGCGATGATTGTCTCTTCTTGCATATCACCGGAAAACCAATTTATTGGATATCCGACACCATAAGCGATAAAACTAAATGAGTCAGATAAAATAGGGAGTCCACTAATCGTTAAAAAAACAACAAAATGTATCATATGTTTATGAAATGCCATCTCCAAAGAGCTATAAGCTTGTATTTTCTTACTCATTTTCTTCCTCCTGTTCATGTGCTATTTTTTTCTTTCGTTTATCTAACCAATAGATAAAGTGTGCTGTTGTTCCTAATACTGCAGCGGCAGCAAATCCTGCACCTCCAGTTTTTGCAACATCACGCAAGTCCATCGCAGATCTTCTAGGATCTGTATCTTTATGATATGCCTCAAGATCATTCTCATCAACAATGGTAATCCATTTTAATCTACCTACATAGCTGTTGACCTCATCTGCTCCATATACTATATAATTCTTTCCTGTTACTTTGCTATACAGTGCGGCTCTTCGTTTCGCTTCTACAATAACATCTTCAGAGTAACCAGAAAACATAGCTTCTGTAGGACAGGCTTCAACACAACTCTGTTTAAGTCCATTCTCTACTCTGTCATAACAGCCGTTACACTTAAACGCTTTCCCTGTCTCTTCACTATACACCGGAACATCAAAAGGACATGCATCTCCACAGCTTTGACACCCAATACACACATCATTACTAATCACTACCTCTCCACCGGCTCTCGTAGTAATGGCTCCTGTCGGACAGATCTCCTGACACGGTGCATTTTCACAGTGATTACAGTGATGAAACTCTGTTACCATTCTTGCATCTGGATAACTGCCCACTTCTCTTCGCCTTGGAGTAAGGTAATTGAGGTGTTGCATTTTTGACTGAACACTCTGTTCCATATTTACATTATCATCACGCTGCATACGAAGGCGATTTTCTACGGAGCAGTTAACCATACAGGCAAAACATAAAATACATGCCTGAGTGTCGTAACACTTCATCTGTTCTCTCATGACATTTTCCTTATATTAACAATAAAGTCCTGACTAGGTTGCCCAGTTGTCAGAGGATTAAAATCGAGTGATGTAACATGATTTGGATTAAATCCAATTTTGTTAAGATTTCTCGATCTCTTTGTAACTTCTTTAAAAAAACCGGCTCCAAAGCCAAAGTAACTAAACATTGCATCTGGATGTACCGTTTCACTTAAAACAACACGTGCATTAACCACTAGATTTGGAAGGTCAACATTGAAGACCTCAACAATATCATCAGTTTTAAATCCTAAACTGAGCCCTTTTTTCCTATTGATAAAAACGGCATCTGCATTGGTATCATCATGGAACTCTTGTAGAAGCGTATTATTTTTTGTCTGCTGACCGGTAAAAGTTCCCAAAGGATGAAAGCCCGTAATAGGTATAAATTCATTATCACCTAATCCTTCTCTCTTCTCTAACCAATTTGGCTTAATATGGACAGGACGAGGGGAAGCATGAATTGCTTGATCATATTTTAATGCTTTAAGTTCATTATATTTTTTTGCTAAGAAAATTGAATAGACTTCAATTTTACCCGAAAGTGTACCTTTCTCTTTTACTCCATAGCGCTTTTCTCCGGTCCATACTTCACCTGATACTAACGCATCTAGGGAAGGGATCGTATCCATCTCTTCTTTACTAACACCTTTTAAGTGGCTGTATTGTGCTTTCCATATAGCGTTAATACCTTCACGCTCATAGGCTCCAAAGTGTTCTGCATAAACATCTTTTTCTAACACTCTTTTTGCCAACTGATCAATAATCCAATACCCATCTTTAGACTCGAAAAGAGGTTCAACTGCCTTACGACTTACAGCCAAAGTTGGAATTGGTGTTTTGTAACTTGTTCTAAATGCTTCATCCCGTTCCATAAAGGTACAGTCAGGAAGCACTACATCAGCATACATAACTGTCTCATTTAAAAATGGTGATATCGCTACAATCATCTCCAGTTTTTCCATCGCTTTAATTATGTCAGGAGACCCGGTAGAACCACCAACCACATTTTGGCCTGAAATAACTGCCATTCTCTGCTTGTATGGTTTTTCATTTAAAACTGATCTTGCCCATGTTCTGCGGTAATACTTATCACTCATTAAGGCTGAGTCAGGAACATTTTTCAGATACCATTTCGCAATTGAGATATCTTTTGACTTTGGCGGGTGTATAAACTTTGCAGTTTTTATCTTTCGATTGAGGATAACACCTCCCTTCATACCAAAAACACCAAGAAGTACATTAATCTGTGTTAATGTCAGTTTCTCTCTAAAACTAGATGCATAACGCTCTGAACGGTAGCCTCTGTCAATAAAACATTGTGGTTTAGTAGCATTTAATTTCTGAGCTACATCTATAATAGATTTTGCGGGTATGGTCGTCTGCTCTTGAGTCCACTCCGGTGTACATTTTGCAACATCATCTTTCATAATCTGCAGAGCTGTTTTACACTTAATTACCTCACCATCAATCTCAACACTATACTCACCAAATAGACGACTTTTTTCTGTTTCAGACTTAAAGGCAACCCCATCTTTAACTGATACTAGATAATCTTCAATTTCTCGTATTTTTCCTTTAGATTCCTCTTCAATTTTTCGTGTTTTTACCGGTAGACCAGTTTTAAGATTAATTAACATATCACTGTTAGTATACTTTTTTAGATAGATATAATCATAGAATTTATTCTTAAATATCTCATGCATTAAACCAAGTAAGAATGGTAAATCGGTTCCTGGTCTTATTGGAAGCCACTCAGAATCACTCTCTCCTGCTTCTGAGGGTTTTCTAGGGTCTACAACCGTTAGCTGCATGCCGTTTCTCTTCCCACGACCAAACATATTGCCCCATGCGTGTGCCACAAGTCCTCCACCAGGATTTCTCTGCATTAAAACACCATACTTTGCATTTTCATAATCAGAGGAGATCGCTGATGTCCCTTGAGTTGGAACACCACTAGATAGTTTACCACCAATAACTGCTGAGAGTCCCACGGTTAGCCCATTACCAAAACAGGCATCACCATAACCTACAACGTTTGGAGTTCCATAGACTTTGAAAAACTCTTTATCCATCATAGGTGCACTATTAAACCTTGGTAGAAAAGCAACAGACTTTTCATCATTCTCTGCTTTTAATGCCTTCATCTTATCGGCTACCATATCCAAAGCTTCTGTCCACGATGCTTCTCTAAACTCACCGTCACCTCTTTTTCCTACTCTGATCATTGGAGTTTTAATACGATCTGGATCATATAGTGCTCCCATGGCAGCTCTACCTCTTCCACAAATAGCTGCATAAGGAGTATCAGTGTTTGCCTCAACTCGTACAAGTCTATTATCACGAACAGTCCCAACCATAGGACAAAACTGTGCACACATTCTGCAAAGCATAGAGACTTTTTTCTCTACTCCAAAATCTGCTTGGGTAATCTCTCTAGCTTGACAGTCAGTTGTTGTAAATACTGTTCCACCGGCTACAGCCGCTGCCGTACCTTTGAGAAATTTTCTTCTAGTTAAATGGCTCAAAATCTGTCTCCTTGTAGTTTTAAAGTCAATTCATCATTAACTTCATAACGCTCTTATATTTCTCTTATCAAAAAACATATACGAATTCTAAAAGAAATAGAAATTTTTTTGTAGATAACCCATGTTTATTAAATTATAATTTGTGTCAAGTTGATAATTTATTGTTTAATATAAAATTAAGAATAGTAAATTAACCTTCCCTTTTAGCCTCTTTTATTAAAAAATAGTTAGAATTAAAGCGAATTGAAGATAAGAATGTTTTCATCTCAATGAAGTTATATTTTTCTAAATTTTGGTTAGAATCATGCAAAGGGTTAATAACTAAACTTATATTTAAGATATTATTTTCTTATTTAAAAATAGTGTTATTAACTTTAAACTGGAGGGTTAGCAGATGCCACTTAGAACTCAAAGCAGTTACTATTTAAGCTTACTTGAGAGATTACTTTCCTATTGTGTAAAGGGTGTATCATGGATTTAAATCTACAAAACTCCCAATATAAAATAAAAAAAATGGCCATGATTTCCATTGCAACAATCCTATTTATTTTTGGAATTATTAATATTATTTTTATCTATTATGAGCAGAAGCAGTCGATACAGGAAAGTCTTGAGAAAAATATACAGTTGACTAATAGATTTTTTTATTCAAAAATTGAAAAAGACATCAAAATTTTGCAAAGTGTCAGTCAAAGTGTTGTGAGTGACCCTGAAATAGTTAGTTCATTTTTAGATGGAGATAGGGATGTCTTGTATCAAAAATCCTTCAACTACTTCAATAAGCTCAAACTTCTTGATCAACATATTAACAACATGCACTACTATCTTCCTAATACAGTATCGTTTCTTAGGATGCATAAACCAGAAGCTTTTGGAGACGATCTAACTATTCTTAGACCTATTGTTGCAAAAGTCAATAAAGATAAAATAGAAAGAAATGGCTTTGAAGTAGGTAGATTTGGATTTTATTTGAGAGTGACGGTACCTCTTTATCATAATAAAATACATATTGGTGCCTTAGGACTAGGTCTAAGTCTTATGACAACATTGGATGATTTGAAGTCTATTAATAACAGCGTCAACTTTATTGCTCTACCCAATAAAATCATTGCATCTGAAGATATCAAATCATTTCGCAATATGGAAGACCATATAATCTTAAAAACGAGGACCCATCAAATTCTTTCAAGCCATAAAAATGATCTGCTCACGTTTACCCCTTTTCTAGATGCCAATAAAAATTTTAACCATGAAGTTGTATCTATAAATAATAAGCATTACTTAATTAACTACTCCATGAAAATCAAAAATTTTGAACATGAAAACATCGCAACTGTCATTAGTATTCAAGATGTAAGTAGTAGTTTTAACAGATTTTATCAGGAGTTGAGCAGAATTATTCTTCTAAGCATTGTTTCACTGCTAATTGTTATCTTTGCACTTAATAAAAGTTTTAACCGATATCTTGAACAGAACAATGAACTCTATAAAAAATATTTTCAGACCCGCTTAAAGCTTCAAACAATAAACCTAAAACTTAATCCCCATTTTATTTTTAACTCACTCAATGTTATCTCTGAGCTAATTTATACCAGTAGAAAAGATGCTGAAAATAACATCCTCAGGCTTTCAAAACTGCTGAGAAGTTATTTAAGTAGTACTAATAAATTAACCATACGCCAAGAACTTGATTTTACAAAAGACTATTTTGATCTACAAAATACCCGCTTTAATGAGATGCACACCATTGATATAAAAATTCATGAAAAGTCTTTACTAAAGAATCAGGTTCCGAAATTTTCTATTCAACTTTTAGTTGAGAATGCTTTTAAGCATGGTATAGAAGATAAAAAGAGTATGCGCTTAAAGATTAAAGTCTACAGACACGGTGATTTCATAGCCATATCTGTTTCAAATACCGGCAAAGGTTTTAAAGACCTTACTAAAGGATTTGGTTTAAGTAACTTAGAACTTCGTCTTAAAGAGATTTGTGATGGTCAATTAACTTATAGACATCGATGTTGTGTCACAAACTTTACTATTATTTTAAAGAGCCACTTGCAAATTCAATTACATCAAGTAGCTAATATTTTGCTATAGTCATATTTTATCGTTAAAAAACTACTATCGAATTAATTTGTAATAGTTTATACTAAATTCGCTAAATTTCTTAAAAAATCACATTTTCACTTCCTGCTTTATATTTTTTGGTCTAAATTCTAAAAAATATCTTCTGTTTTTTTGTTGCTTTAGGTCACAAGCTTTAAACTCTGATGAATACATACAGACAATATTCCAAATGCTAAAACAGAAGCTACTTTATCTGCTCCTTGGTAGTAAATCTTATTACATCCAAAGCTAT
>JAYEKO010000056.1:0-13557 GCA_034661055.1 Campylobacterota bacterium | reverse complement strand
TCAACACCTTCACGCTTACGCATTGTGGCTGATAGACTGCCCTTGCTACAGCTTCATATTATTTGTTACCGCCTAATATGTGTAGTTTAGTTCCAGACTGATGGTTAATCTTTATCTGTGCTGGATTTTCCAGCTTGATTGCCTTAGCTTTGCTTGGCGCACTCATTTTTATTCCTTTTTAATAATTACAATAATCAATATCATTAGTTAGATGTGAGTAGCTCACCCTCTTGCGCCACCAGGGAGAAGGATGTCAACTGGTTTTGTTGCAATCTATCAAAGAGTTTCATCACTCTCTCATACTCTACCTTCTTATCAATACGAATTAAAATTTTCACATCTTTTTTATAGTGAGCAAATAACTCTTTAGAACCCTCAAAACTATATTTTTTTCCATCTATTGCAAGATCTTTTTTAGAAAGTTCTATAGTAATGCTCTTGTCATTGCTAACTTGAGATGTAGCGTGTAAATCAGGAAGGTTTAGAGCTAAAATAACATCATCTTTTTTAAAGACAGAGGTAACCATGAAAAATATTAGCAAGATAAATACTATATCTATAACAGGTGTTAAATCTGGAGAAATTATCTCTCTTTTTTTACGCATCTCTACTCTTTACATGAGTATATAATTCTTGAGTATAGGCTAATTCAAGTTTATCCATCATAGAGATTAAATAGTTATAACCAACATAATGGGGGATGGCAACTATAAGTCCAGCAATAGTAGTAATCATTGCCATAGAGATACCATCAGCAAAGTAGCTAGGATCACCTAAACCATTTTGAGATATACCCTGAAATGCAGCATAGATTCCTATAACAGTACCTAAGAGTCCTAAAAGTGGTGATATCGTTGCTATGATTTTAACAGTATCTAAACCCCTCTCTAAAGAGTGTATTATGTCATGAACCATAAGTTCAACCATTGCAATATCACTATTTAATGGGAGCTCTTCTATATATTTTTTACAGCTCTCTTTTTTTTTAATGTTTACATATAAAATAACAAAAAATTTCCATAACATAAGTGTTAGTCCTAATGCAAACATTGCTATAAGAATAAGCACAATGGGACCACCTTGGTCAATGTAGTGTTGCATATTCATTTATTGGTGCCTCGTATATTTAATTGGTATATTTAAATCCAAAGATGTCATACTTACAGCGTCAGGAATGGCTCTGTAAGTATTTATAGACTTAAGTACTTTTAGAGCCGCCTTATCTAGTATTTTATGTCCACAGCTTTTATGTAAAAAGACATTTTTCATTGTTCCATCCTTGCATAAAGTAAAACGAACCTGTACAGTACCCTCCAACTTCCGTCTTTTTGCCATTTTTGGGTAATATTTTTTCTCATTTAATATCTCATAAAGACCTGCAATAAAAGATGCTTTCATCTGCGCATCAAAAACAGGAACAACAGGTCTTGGTTCTCTTTTTACCTCTTTTTTAACAACTGCTGGTTTTGGTGTTGCTTGAATAACTTGACTTTTTTGTACTAACTTCTCTACTACGGGTTCTGTTTTAATAGGTATAACTTTTTTAATCACTTTTTTCTTAATAATTTTTTTTATAACCTTAGGTTTTACAATTTTCACCTCTTGTCTCTTAGCCACAGGAGTTGGTGTAATAACAATAGAGACTATCTTCTCCTGAGTTTTTAAAGGCATATATGGCTCTGATGAGATTGTTATATATTTTGAATTTTTCACAACTGCATAGAGCATAAAAGCAGTTAGCAGTGAACTTAACAGTAGTAAAGAGTTGTGCCTAGAGTGCATAATATAATCTTTAGTTAACAAATACATAACCGAATGATAAATTATCTAAGCTTAGTTCTTTATTAATATTGATAGTTGCTATCATAATCATTTTTATTATACAATACACTATTGATTAAAATCAATGATAATTAGTATCGTTATTGATAGTATTCGGTAATTAAATTATACGAGGAATTAAAATGAAGCACTTTATATATACATTATTGCTGATTGTAGTATTACAACAGGGGGCACTACAAGCAAATACTAAGGTTGACAAAATAGTTATAGCAGGTCCATTTGCCTCTGTATCACATCCGATTTTACATATGATTGAGACAGAAGCTTTAAAAGATGTGGCAGAGACAGTGGAGTTTAGACTATGGAAAAATCCAGATGAACTTCGTGCTATTGTCATTAAAGGAGATGTTGACTTTGTTGCTATACCAACAAATACAGCAGCAATTTTAAATAATAAAGGTGTTGATATTAAACTTCTTAATGTCTCTGTTTGGGGAATACTTGGAATGATAAGCAGAGATGAGAATTTAAAAACACTTAAAGATTATAAGGGTAAAAAAATTGTAGTTCCATTTCGGGCAGATATGCCAGACATCGTCTTAACACAACTTATGAAAAAACAGGGACTAGACCCTAAAAAAGATTTTGAACTCGTTTATGTTAGTAGTCCAATAGATGCAATGCAGATGCTTATTATGCGAAGAGTTGACCATGCACTTTTAGCTGAACCTGCTATCTCTATGGCACTTCGTAAAACAAAATCATTTCCTATTAGCATCATTGCACCTGATCTATTTAGAAGTACAGACCTTCAAAAAGAGTGGGCTACAGTATTTAACACTGATGGAGATGTTCCTCAAGCAGGTATGGCAGCTCTTCCTCGCATGAAGGATTCACATATAATTGATAGATTTTTACAAGAGTATGACAGATCACTTACTTGGTACAAAACACATCCAAAAGAAGCTGGTAAACTCGTTGTAAAAACACTTCCTATGCTAGATGAACAAGGTGTTGCTGACTCAATTCCACACGTAAATATAAAAAATGTTACAGCTTTTAAAGCAAAAGAGAAGTTAGAATTTTTCTTTAATGTCTTAAAAGAGGAAGATCCAAAAAGTATTGGCTCAAAACTACCACAAGACTCTTTTTATTACAAAGGCAACTGATTGAACTTTACACTTAAACTATTAAAAGATTTTCCAGCCTACCTCTGGAGTGGCTGGGGTGCAGTCGGCTCTATATTTCTCTTCATAGCTTTTTGGGATGCAGGAAATCAAATATATGGTGATTTGGTCCTGCCATCACCATTAGAAACTTTTAAAACTCTTGGTTTAATGTTACAAGATGATAGTGTTTGGGTAGAAATACATGTAACTCTGTATCGTGCCTCAGTTGGCTTTGGACTCTCTTTACTTTTTGGGTCTATTTTAGGGCTAATTGCCGGTTTTTTTGCTACAACTTCTATGATGAGTCGTCCTATTGTCACTATCTTAGTTGGAATGCCCCCTATTGCTTGGATTGTTTTAGCGATGATATGGTTTGGAATGGGAGATGAGACAGTTATTTTTACAGTTATAGTCGCCTCATTTCCAATCATATTTGTTGGGGCACTTCAAGGAACTCGCACCCTTGATGGTGATTTAAAAGAGATGGCAGAGAGTTTTAATCTTCCGTGGCATATGAAGTTTGCAGATATCTATTTTCCGCATATTTTTTCCTATATTTTTCCTGCATGGGTGAGTGGTTTAGGGATGGCTTGGAAAATTGTCATCATGGCAGAACTCCTCGCAACAAGTGACGGAATGGGAGCAACTTTAGCAATTGCAAGAAGTCAATTAGATACTCCAACTGCATTAGCCTTAGTTGTAATTATGATTGGATCTTTAATGTTTATTGAATACATTATTTTAGAGCCTATTAAGAGAGAGGTTGAACTGTGGAGAAGCTAGAGGTAAAAAAACTAAATCATCATTTTGGCTTTACAGAAATTTTAAGAGACATTAATTTTACCCTTAACAGAGGCAAAATCCTATCTATAGTTGGTCCTAGCGGTGGAGGCAAGACAACGCTTCTTCATCTCTGTGCCAATCTACTAGATGTTGAAGAAGGAAGTGTTATTAACACATTTAAAAGCACTTCGTTCGCTTTTCAAGAGGGACGGCTACTGCCTTGGAAAAATGTTATTGATAATATTGCCCTTGGACTTTTAGCAAAAGGTGAAAAAAAATCTATAGCAATTGAAAAATCACAAAAAATAGCTCTGAGATTTGGTCTTAAAGAGGAGGATTTTAACAAATTTCCAAAAGATCTAAGTGGAGGAATGAAGCAGAGAGTAAGTTTTGCTAGAGCTTTAGTAGTGGAGCCATCACTGCTCTTTCTTGATGAGCCATTTTCAGCTCTTGATATTGGTCTTAAAAAAGAGCTTCAAACAGTTCTTATAGAGATGATAGCCAATAAAGAGATTAGTATTCTTTTTATTACTCATGATCTGATGGAAGCGATTCGACTCAGTGATGAGATTTTGCTCTTAAAAGCAGACCCTGGCCATATTGTTAAAAAATTCTCTTACGATCTTCCTCAAAATGAGAGAGATGATAAATTTGTCTATGGTGAAAGTGCAAAAATATTGCAAGACACCGAGATAATTGATACCTTTGAGTTGGAGTTAAAATAATGAGTAATCAAGAAAAAGAGCAGACACTGCATGCAACAAACCATTACCTTTACTACCCTGATGAAAAAAATGTACCTCCCTATTTAGCCTATGGGTTTCGACCTGTATTTTTACTTTTAGCTCCCTATATGATGCTTTCAATGCTACTATGGGGGTTGGTTTGGAGTGGAACCATCAGCATACCGTTTATGAATGATACGTTAACTTGGCATGTATATGAAATGCTATTTGGAATACTCACAGCAGGTGTCATGGCATTTCTAACCACTGGACTTCCTGAACTGTTTCCTGGAATGGTTCCTTTTATTGGTAGAAGACTTAAGATTATTATGCTCTTATGGATAGCAGGACGTCTTAGTTTCTGGCTCATTGACATTACAGGTGTCTATATTGCAGCAATATTAAATCTAGCAATGCTTGGTTGGCTCATCTGGTTTGCCAAAGATGTTGTTTTGGATAAACTCCAAAGACACGCAAGTTTAGGCTATACTCTTGTGGCAATCTTTGCTATTGAAGCTTGGTTTTTTGCCTCAAAGCTTGGATTTGCTGCTACCGACGCTATGGCTATTTTAAAAGTAGCATTGGGGGCGATTGTAGTTTTGATTTTACTTGCTTTGCGACGGGTTAACATGGAAGCCGTTAACGAATTAATGGAAGATAAAGAGATTGACGACATTTATGTTGCAAGACCACCGCTAACTAACTTTGCTATTTTTAACGTTATTATTTTTACTGTTGTGGAGTTTTTATATCCTGATAATTCTGCTCTTGGCTGGATAGGTCTTGCTTCTGGCGCTTCTATTTTAGCCATTACTGGTGATTACATCTTAAAAGATAAAAACATCTTAAACCAGCCCTATGTTTGGTATTTAGCTCCTATTTTTATGATGTTTAGTGCTGGGTATGCCCTTATGGGTTGGGATATTTTAAACAATAACATTTACGGCATCAATCACTTTAGACACTTCATAACCAGTGGAGGCTTAGGGCTTGCCTATATGACGATTATGATAATTATTGGGTGGATTCATACTGGACGGCATCTAAGTTCAAATATCTATACGCATCTTATGGTAGCGTTAATTATTGTAGCAACGCTGATGCGAGGGCTTATTCCATTTTTTGAAGAGTATATAAATGAACTATATTTATACTCAGCTATTATCTGGAGTATTCCTTTCATGTTATACATCAAAGTATTTTTTGGATTTTTGCTCACACCTAGGGCCGATGGGATTAAGGGCTGATAAAATCAGAAGCCTTTCTCATGCCAATCTCATACCCTAAGGCAAAGAGTTCATCAATATTATCACGCTTAAAAAGAGGATAGCCTGCCAGTTGTTCTGAAGTGATATAGAGGTCGCAGTTATCAATCTGATTAATAACATGAGATTGCGTCAACATGAAAAGTGAACGTTTTGTAATTTTAAAGATGCCCTTAGGTTTTTTAACCGTAACAGGCATAGCATTAACTCCAACAATAGGAAGCTTATACCTCTTTAAAGGTTTAACAGGAAAATTATCTACAAAACCTCCATCAGCCAAAAGCATCTCTTCATGCTCAATAGGTCGAAACAGTGGAGTTAGTGCGGTAGAGCCTAAACAGGCTGGTTTTAGGGGGCCACTGTTAAATACATGTAAAACACCCTCATTGAGATCAACACAGTTAATATGGACAGGAATACAAAGTTCTTCAAAAGCACCACAAGGCAAAAGGGCATCATAAATTTTATGATTTTCATTGATTTTATAGATGCCATTTTTAAAATAGTTAAACTCAATACTATCCATAAAATCTTTAGATTTAAAAAGTTCTAACTGCTCTTTTGGACTAACACCACTAGCATAGCTTGCAGCAATCAAGGCGCCAATACTCGAACCAGAGAGTGCTTTTATATTTACATGTAAATCATCAAAAGCCTGCAAGACTCCCAAATGAAAAGCACCACGGACAGCACCACCAGAAAGGCTAAGCGCTATGTTCATGCTCAAGCCAATTAACAACAGAAAAGCTACCGTCTTGTTTCTCTACAACTGCTGAGCAAGACTCTACCCAATCGCCACAGTTTAAATACTCAATATCATTAATCTGACGGTGCTGTGCCTTATGGATGTGTCCACAAATTACACCATCATAACCGTGATGCTTAGCATGTTTAGCCAAAACTGTTTCAAAATCAGTAATAAAACTTACTGAACTTTTAATATTGTCTTTGACATACTTTGAGAGCGACCAGTACTTTTTAATTCCCATCTTTCTTCTCACATAGGCTAGAATTACATTAACATATAGTAAAAAATCATAACCAATATCACCTAAAATTGCAAGCCACTTCTTTGTCATTGTGATGGAATCAAAAAAATCCCCGTGTGTAATAAAATATTTTTTACCATTAAGGGCCTCATAGCTAAACTCATTGGCTACATATAAATTATTTCCAAGAACAAGTGGTAAAAATGGACGTAAAAACTCATCATGATTTCCAGCAACAAAGTAAACATTTGTTCCTTTTCGGGCAATACGAAGCACTTTTTGAATAACATCAGAGTGGGACTGTTTCCATTTTAATTTACGTTTAATTGCCCAACCATCAATAATATCTCCTACAAGATAGAGATTTTCACACTCAGTATTTTTTAAAAAATCTAAAAAATCTTCTGCTTTTGAAAAGTTAGTACCAAGATGGATGTCTGATATAAAAACTGATTTATACCTCAATACTATTAATCTCCCTCGCCAATATAACGTTGTCGTTTTTGAGGTTTTAAATCATTAAGGTCAACAACAATAAAACCATCAACACAGTTATCGAAGTCTCTATCAATTCCAAAATCCATAAACTTTACTCCATCACTAACACACAAATCAGCATACTGTTTATAGAGTGTTGGTATGGCGTACCCAATTATTTGAAGTTCATTTTTTAGAACTATTAAATCTCTTTTATAATCATTGAGACAAAAGAGTGAATGAAACCTCTCTTGAAGCTCTTGGGAAATATGATACTTATCAATGTGCTCTACTGATGGGCTCTTGTCTCCAAAATAATACATGTAAAAGAAAACTAAAAAGGCCTTAGCCTCATCACTGTAAGATCTTGAGATACTAACAGGTCCAAACATATAACGAATCTGTTGGTTAGCTCTAAGGTAAGCGCCAATTCCTTGCCATAGATAGTCCAAGGCTCTTGAGTTCCAGTATTTTGGCTGTACAAAACTACGTCCTAACTCTATACCCTGCTCAAAGTAGGGATTAAACTCTGGAGTATAATTAAACAGTGTAGCGGTGTAGAGGCCTTCAATTCCTAAGGCATCAATAACTTCACTCACTTTGCTAACACGGTAAGAACCGACAATTTCTAGCTCTTTTTCATCCCACAAAATAATATGCTCATAGTAAAAATCAAACTCATCAAGATCCCGCTTTTTACCACTACCCTCTTTAACTTGACGAAAACTAATCTCTCGAAGTCGTCCTATCTCTCGTAAAATTACACTCTCTTCATCACTCTCATAAAGCAGTATTTTCTTACCATCTTTGGTCTCGCCTAAATCTTGTGCTTTTTGCAGTTCATGCTTAAGTTCTTGACGGTTTTCTGCAAGAGAAATTTCATTGTAGGTCTTAAAAACCCCTCCATTTTTCTTTGTCATTGTATTAAAATGTTTTCTAAAAAGCTTAACTCTATTTTTTAGAGATATGCTTGGAAGATTATAGCTTTCATAAGGAATACTTTTACCAATTCGAAAGCCAATCTTCTTGTTTTGAAATTGAAACATCTCATGAGGTAAAGTTACTGCAGCTGCAGACTTATTAAGCATTGATAAAAAATAGAACTTTTTAGAGTTTTTTGCATCAATATGAATCGGTAAAACGGGAGCTTGTACTCTCTGCGCGATTTTTAAAAACCCGTGCCTCCACGGGGTGTCTTGAATGCCACTAGGACGTGCACGGCTCACTTCGCCAGAAGGAAAAATAACTACGGCTTGTTCTTTATTTAAAGCCTCATAAATCATCTTAACCGACTCTTTTTCCATCTTACCTCGAATGTTATCAACAGGAATAAGAACCTCTTTTAGATTATCAAAATTACTAAGAAAATCAGATGCTACAATTTTAATATCTTTTCTGACATCTTGAATTACATGTAAAAGAGCTAGTGCATCAAGTGCTCCTAAAGGATGATTACAGATGATGACTACACGACCGTAAGAGGGAATGCGTAAGAGCTCATTTTTATTGATGCCAATATCAAGTTCAAAATATTCTAAAATTGCCTCAATGAAACTAAAGGCATCTTTATTGGCATGCAGTTGCAAAAAGCTGTTAACCTCTTTTTCGTGAAAAATACTTTGAAAAAGAGAGACAATGCTGCGCTGAACAAGATGAGGAAATCGCTCAAATGCAGTATAATTGCTTGTGAGGTAACGCTCAACGGAAATAGCCATATTGTTATGCCACCATATAGATATCTACGAGTTCTTTAGCGACTATTTCAATACCACCGTCAAGTTCTAAATGCTCTTCAACATAATCCCACTCTTCTTCAATCATAATAGTGGCATTAGCTGCATTCATATCGTAATGTTTTACCAAGAAGTGAAAAAGTTCTTTTGAGTGTGTTGGCATAAGACATCCTTATATTGTTTAATGATGTATTATGCTCCAAATCTATTTCAAGCTCATTACTCTTACGTCACATCTTGATTACATGTAAAAAATTATTTTGTCTCATATTGTTGTGGATATGAAAAAATAGGCATATACTCGCCATCATAATTGTCGCCATCCTCATCAATAAGCGTTAAGGCATTACCTACTCCTTTGGTTATTGTCTCTGAAGTATCAAAAGGTCTATCTGTGATGATCTCTCCAAACTTATACTCGCTACCGTCAATATGACTAAAACCGTCTATCTCATCGCGATAGTACTTAAATGTAAAGAGTGTCTTTCCAAAATAGTCTTTACCTTCTGTATAACGCTGTGTTGATACAATTTTTCTATACCCCTTGGCAGCATTAAGAGAAGACTCTTCAGTTGGATAGAGTAGAGATGCTTGTATAAAAGCATCTTTATTGAGATAATCATTTTTTTCTGTAAATTCTCTCATAAGTGCTTGGCGTTTTTTCTGAATATTTTTAAACTCTTCAACCGTATTAAAAGCTAAAGATGGAAAGTTTGAACTATAACCCTCTGCTTTTGTAATACTCTTTTGCAAGTATATTTCCATAGAGTCCGGCATATCTCCATAAAGTGATGCGCCTACAACATGATTTAGGAATTTCTTATACTCTCCTATGCCTGCATTTTTATTGATAGGGTCTCCACGGTGCGCCGTTCCAGCTGTCTCATTTGGTTTTGCATCTGTATTATATTTGTAGCCTAAATAGTCCATCTCTCTCCATCCTAAATCACCCGCAAATTTTCGTGAAAATGACCAGACGGTATCAATAGTATTACCAGTTCCTGATGAGAACTGCTCAGGTTCAAAACCATAACGCTGGCTATGACAACCTACACACTGTAGAAGTTCTTCAGGAGTCTGTCCTCGAAATTCACCATCAGCATCTTCAATAAATGCTGAGAGGTACCATCCCGCTCCACCATCAATCCAGTGTTCATTTTTATTGTAATAGAGCGGTCCATTCTCCTCTTTATCTTTTACTTCACCGGGGTAGTGCATTTTCCATTTATACATGTAACGAATCTCTTTAATACGGTTAGCACGTGTTCCAGGAAATTTATTGCCATATGCATAGGTACTATCTGCTTCTACATCTACATAGTGAAGAGGATGTGCAAACTCTGTGCCTAATGGAAAAAGTCCACGATCTAAATCAATTTGCCTAGCAGCACCAAGATAGTGAGTTGCACCATTTTCTATGCGGTCTTGGATGGCCTGCTCAAGGAGTTCAAGGTTGGCTTTATAAATATTAATATCAAACTCATTATTACTATTTTTCATAAATTTTTCTGCCAATCGAATATAGACACCACTGACACTACCTGCATGAGGAGTAAAAATTCCATAGGGCATAAAATTAATACTGCGCCATCCAGTATTAAGACCTGTCTCATCACTAAAAAGAGATTCGTCCTTACTGGCAGTCCTAACAAAGCCGTCACTATCTGCCGGAAGTGCTTCTGGGTTGAGTGCCGGTAAAAGGCGAAACGGATCATCAGCTATACCGCTATTGCTTCTGGTTTTTTCTCCCTGCTTTTTATTGTAAGCAGCTTGCCAATTATCTGATTTAATATAACTTTTCATATCCCATTTTGAAGCATCAATGCCTGTTGTATTAAAAGCTTCATCAAGCTTATGGGGATGCAGTGTATTCTCCCAAGGGTTGATATTTGGAGAGACTGTAAACTGAGTTGCTGGACCAAAAGCGTACTCTAGCTGCAAATCTCCAATTAAACCACTCGCCCCGGCTTGAGGTGTAGTGTTTCCAAGCATCGCTCTTGCTGGTGCATTTGTATGACAAAATAGACAAGCGTTCTGTGTTCCGTTTGAGGTCTCTATGTAACACTGCGCTGGAATATTGGCATAGGGATTGTCAAAAAGGGTACGGCTTCGAAATTGTCCAATCATAGGTGCATCATCGCTGAAGTCATTACTGCTTACTTCTGGAGTGTTGGCACCATCACTACTGCAACCCCACATTATCAATCCGCTAATAAAAGCTAAAGCTACTGTTTTATACATCATATTTTTCCTGGTTAAGTTTTAGTAATAGATTGGGAGAAAAGCTGAGGCCAAAGGCCTCAGAAAAAGGTTTATTTAAGACCTGGAATTCCGCCAATATACCCAATAGGTGCATTGAACTTGTCAATTTTTCCTGAAAGCTCATTTTGAAGACTCTCTGGTGTTGTTTTTGTAAAGTCAGCAAGATGCTGTGCATTACTCATAATATAAGCGTGACCGTTTTCATTATCAACCACCTGAAGACCAGTCGATTCAGCACCTGCAGGGAGTGATAAAATACGAGACATCTTTTTAGAGTCAATATTATAAGCCCATACAAAGTTGTTAGTATGAGTACCGCTATCTTCACCTACAAATAGTGTACGCATTTTCTCTGAGAAGAAGACGTTATCTGTATTTGCAATTTTATCTACATTACAAGTATTACCATTTGCATCTGTAGCAATCTCTTCACCCAAAAGTGCAGCTGGTACGCTCATGCTAACGCCAACATAATCAGAATTAATTGCATTGCCATCACTATCTTTTTGAGAACCCTTAAGGACAATCTCATAGGTAGCGCCACAGTTGTTTTTAGCAATTTTAATATCATCTGCTGCAAATGAGTCATCTTGCATCATACCTTTATCGATATAACTCATTGCCATATAGAGCTTTTTATCAGCTTCATTAACAGCTACGCCTTCCATCTTATTAAACTCAGTCGTTGCCCCTTTCCATGCTGCAAGACGACGTGGCTCTAAAAATGCTGCTACTTGCTCCATGCCACTATTAAGTTTAAGATATTCAATAGATGTGTGACCCATTTTAAGTGCTTTATATCCTGCAGGAACACCACCGGTAACTTCCTCTTCTGTTTTATAAGAGAAGATATCTGTAAATGTGTACTGATCGGCCCAGCCTTTAACTTCACTGCTTGATGCGTGTCCAAGTTTTATCCATGACAGATTTGCAGAACCGCCATTAGCACCAGCAGCACTTGTTTGAGTCCACTTTGCAGCATACATTGTACCTGAGCTCATATCGTTTTTCTTATCGGCAACAAACATAAACATCGCAACGTTTTTACCATCATCACCATAGTATGCTGTACGACCATCATTCATAATTTTAGCCATTTCCCACGTGCCTTTACCCATAGCGTAGTGCTTTGTCACTTCATAAGAAGCATCTTTTTTCACTTCTACTTCAGTAATAAAACCATAATTGTAGGCATTGGCAGTTTTCTCACCTTTGAAATAGACTTCACTAAGTGCTTTAATACCTGCTTCAGTTTTAGAGCCCTTCACGCCTGCTGTATAATAGAGATCGTAATCTTCTTCTGAACCAAGATGCGTATTCCATGGAGTTTGAGAACCAAAACATGGAATCCAAATACCACCTACACCTGAAAAATCAATAGGCTCTTGCTCAGTTGCAACTAGTTTACCATTCTCGTCTTGATTGATTGATGTGAGCAACATACTCATCGGCATACGAGAGTACCAACCCTCTTTTTTGTATGCTTTTACTCCATCACTAAGGATCCAGTCATATTCAAGATGTGAAACAAGATAAAGACTTCCTCCTACGTTTAACAGTGAGTTTGCATCCGGAGTTTCTGCTAGAACAGGTGCGCCCATTGGATCCATAACTGGTTCCATCTCATAGTTGTAAATCTGACCTGCTTGGTAAGGGTTGGTACCAACCTTATCTTTTACATTAAAAAGAGTATTATAAGAGAGGTCGTGTTCAGTATACTCAGTATCGGTAGTATAAACACGTACTTTTGCCTCTGAATAGGACATATGCATTTTATCTTTACCTGGAGCATTCATGCCGATAAATTCAACTTTTTTAGCGTTAACACCAGCAACTTCATTATCATCACTATTACATCCTGTAAAACTAGTTGCCAATACTGCTACAGCAGCAAGAGAGAGCCATTTTATTGTCATATTTATATTCTCCGTATATTTTGATATCTGCAAGAATATATAAAATAGATAACATCTGTGCTACGATAAAGAAACATTTTGTATGCAGTTTGAAAACATAATGGTTACAATAAACTTCTTATAAGAGTTTACTTACAAAGATTTTGGCAGATTTCTACTTCTTTTATATTTTTTTATCTTAAGCGAGGTGCTTACGATAGACTCATAACGACTATCTTGACAAATAAGTCGCCGCTAGGCTACTTATTTGTCTCCGAGTACTTGTTATGTGTTAATCATAAGATTGCTGTCTATGTTTAAAATCAACAACTGCAATAATTAGCTTATTGTTGTTTTTGTTGAAAATTGACCCACTTTTTTGATTAAAAGTGACCCACCAAATGTAGGTTAAAATCATAACATAGTTTTATATACTTTCGGCTCCCTCTTCAATGTTTTTGTCATTTTTTTGAA
>JAYEKO010000055.1:0-13836 GCA_034661055.1 Campylobacterota bacterium | reverse complement strand
TTAAGTTATCAAAGCGAAACAGTAACACCAATAATATAGCTGTATTTATCATAGAGCCAATGATTAAAAGTAAGAATCCCCGTAGCGATAACTTTTTTATTAAAAACTGTGGCATAAAGTATTATTACCTTTTTAAGTTAAGCGATGACTTGTAAAACTCTTTCTGTTTTTCCCTGCCTAGCTTATCTGTAATTACCTCCCACTCAATAGCTGCTTTTTTAAGTGCTTCTTGTGGTGTAATGGTTTTTATGACTGCTTGATAAACTAAATTATCAAGTACCTGATAATATTCTGCTGCGCCTGGTATGGTAATATCAAAAACAGTATTTTTATTGGTAAGTGAGTGTGAAATCTCATCAAGATACCTCCTAGCAGAATCTGTAGAAAATCCACTTTTATTCCAAGACTCAGGATCTTTAAAATGAGAAAACCTTGAAGGATTCACTGCATTTCCACTCGTTGAGACAAGCTCTTTACTCATTTTAGTAGAACTCATATAAGCGGCAAAGTCAAATGCTAATTCTTTATTTTTAGAATCTTTATTGATTAAAAACATCCAGTTTCCACTAATTGATGAGACTTGATTATAACGTTTCTCCCAATCTTGCTTAATAGAGCTATAAACTTGTTCTGCCCCCGGTAACTGCGCATATCCTACTCTGTCTTGAACAATGGAAACAGGTGAATTAACTGCATAAATACCTAAGTCTGCCCAGTCTATAGCCATTACTACTTCACTTGATACAAACGAGTTTCGCACATCATGTCCGGCAAATTTATTCATGCCAACTGGTCCATACTCCATCGCTTTAATATAATCTTCAAGCGCACGAATAAATGCGGGATTATCTATTCTAGGTCGCATAGTATCGGGGTCAAAATAGTAAGCTTTATCGTCAGGATGTTTTGCATAGGCTGCTGCTTGAGCGAAAAACTGAAGTAGTGCCACATCACCCTTAATTCGAAGTCCAGCGTTACCATATTCAACCACTCCATCATGATCCCAATCCCATCCATTAAAAAATGATGCTATCTCAAGATACTGCTTCCAGGTTTTAGGTGGTGCCAGTTCATAACTGTACTGCTTTTTAAAATTTGCTCTATTCTCTTCATCTTCAAAGATATCTTTACGGTAGTAAAGATTGATGCAGTCACCATCATAGGGTAAGCCGTAAGCTACATTTGCCCAAGAGAGTATATTCTCTTTGTATATTGGCAATACATCATCCCAATCAATCTTATCTTTGATGCTTTGAGGTATAGGCTCAATATGCCCATTGCCTAAAAGTTCTCCATTCCACATAGCAATCACTACAAAAATATCGTAATGAAGATTCTCATCGTGAAGTGATTTCTCAATATTTTTTATTGTATCGCCCCAGCCAGGCATAACCACTCGTATTGTTGCACCACTCTCTTTTTCAAAAACTTTAGAGTATTTTAAGATAGGTCCACGAATAAGGTCTGCATGTAAGGTTGGTACTATTAGCATTATAGACTGCCCTATATATGGCATATCATCAGTTTTATCTATTTTTGAACTATTATCACTACAGGCCGTTAGTATTAACAAAGTAAAGATGACTAAAACTGACTGTAACATACGCATTGTCAACCCTTTTTCTCTCTGTTGGTTTAATTTATTTTTAATCTAAGTAATAGCACAATTAGCTTAAGCTAAAATTTAATTATAATTCTGAGTGATATGAGGAGTTAACAATGTATCGTATTGTACTGATTTTGTCTATTTTAAGTACTGTAATATTTGCTTTTGAAAATGTTATGGGAACCAATGGCTACTTTCGTTTTCAGACCTCACTACAGGGTGATAAAGAGCAGGTCTGTTTTAAAGCAGAGGGTGCTGGTTCAAAATATCGACTCGGTAATGAGTGTGAAACATGGATAGAACTAGCACTCTATCAAGAGTTAAAATTTGACAATGATATTGTTATTCACAATCAAGTGAGACCAATATTTTTAGGTGCTAATGATACGAGTATAGAACTTTTTGATTGGGCTGAATTTTACTCTGAAATTTCAAATGTTTTTGATAACAGTGCCGTTTTTTGGATTGGTAGAAAATTTAATCAACGCTATGATAGTCACATGACCGACTACTGGTATTTAAACATAAGCGGTGATGGTATGGGAGTCAATAACCTTGATTTAGGAGACATCGCACTCTCTTACAACCTCTTATTTCATAAACTAGAGCCAACTACCGTTAATAACAATACCTATGCCCTGCTTCAAAGTCATGATCTTAGGTTTGTAAAAGAGATTGAACGTGGTGAGTTTACACTCTTTTTAAACTACATGGCTGTAGGAGCTAAACATTTTAGTGAGGCAAAAAAAGTAGATGATGTCAATGGCTATGCAGTCGGCTTGCTTTATGAAGACAGAGTACTCTTTAATGAGTTATTCGCAATGAAGGGTAGTAATATTAGTGGAATATTTTATGGTTCAGGTGTCGCTAAAAATGCTGGAGCCTATACTCCCTACATGCAGATGGTACACGAAGGTGAACAATTCATTGAGAACCTAATTAATAATGGAAAAACTATTGAAAATTCTAATACATTTAGAATTTTAAACAATAACTATTTTGAAAATGACACGATAGGAATTATGAGTAACTTTGTCTATGAATATCGCGATGATAAAGATTTTATTGGTGAGAAGCAGGAGTGGTTATCCTTTGGTATTAGACCTTATTGGTTTATTCATCAATATTCTCGCCTACTTTTAGAATTGGGATATGACCATGTTGAAAATAAAGTCAATAATGAGAGTTATGACTTAACAAAAGTGACTACTACCATAGAGTTTGCATTTGAAAAAGGAATATGGGAGCGACCGGTACTAAGACTCTATTACACTCATGCAAACTGGAATGATGAGAATAAAAATATGGGAAGTGACTACTACGCTGGGAAAACTTCGGGAAATAACATCGGTGTACAACTTGAGTATTGGTGGTAGTATTTGATGGATAATAAAAAGAGTGGGTCTATATTAAGTGACCCATCTCATCACGTTTAACATTCAGATAGCCTTCATTGTGCTCATTAGTATCCATCACAATAGGGAGACGTTCAATAATCTCAATATCTTCTAGCGACTTTATTTTTTCAGGATTATTGGTTAAGAGTCTAATTTTCTTAATATTGAAATGGTGCAAAATAGTTGTCACTACTTCATAGGTACGCTCATCGGCACTAAATCCAAGCTGATGATTTGCCTCAATGGTGTTAAAACCCTTATCTTGAAGGGCATAGGCATTGATTTTATTAAGTAGGCCAATGTTGCGTCCCTCTTGGCGAAGATAGATAATAATGCCACCCTTTTCACCAACAATTTTCATAGCATACTCTAACTGATCGCGGCAGTCACACTTTAAACTTCCAATAGCATCTCCAGTAAGACACTCTGAGTGAATTCGTACAATAGGAGTATCACTTAGAGGCTCTTTGTAGATTACTAAATGCTCTTTTATCTCTTCTTTAAAAGCTTTTACTTTAAAGTCACCAAAACGCGATGGCAAATTGGCACTATCTGATATTTTTACGTTCATAAATTTAATTTTTATTATTCCATAGGTAGTTAGTTGTTATAATCCTAGAATTATAACTAAAAGATTTCAATTCAAGGTAACAAAATTATGTTTCAACGATATCGTAGAACTAGATTAAACACACATCTTCGCTCATTAGTGCGCGAAACGCACGTCACTACCGATGATTTCATCTATCCACTTTTTATTCGTAGCGGCGAGGGAATTAAAACAGAAGTTTCATCAATGCCAGGTGTTTTTCAGATGAGCATTGATGAAATGATTCGTGAATGTGATACTTTAAAAGCTCTTGGCATCTACTCAGTTATTCTCTTTGGAATTCCTGATGTTAAAGATTCAATTGGTTCGGATTCACTTTGTGAGCACGGTATTATTGCCTCAGCAGTACGCGCTTTAAAACAGGCACATCCCGATATGTTTGTTGTCACTGACCTATGTTTTTGTGAATATACTGACCATGGTCACTGTGGTATTATTGATATAGCTAATGAAACCGTCGATAATGACGCAACCTTAAAAATTTCAGCAGATCAAGCTATTATTCATGCAAATGCTGGAGCTGATATGATTGCTCCTTCAGGAATGATGGACGGCATCATTGAGACACTTCGTAACTCACTTAATGGTGGCGGTTTTGAGAATTTACCAATTATGGCCTACTCCACAAAATTTGCAAGCGGTTACTATGGACCATTTCGTGATGTAGCTGAGTCAGTTCCTAGCTTTGGCGATCGAAGTACTTACCAAATGGATCCTGCAAATAGACGTGAAGCAATTGCTGAGAGTATTGCCGATGAAGCGCAAGGTGCTGATATATTAATGGTAAAACCAGCGCTTGCCTACCTAGATATTATTCGTGATATTCGTGAAAACACCTCTCTACCATTAGCAGTTTACAACGTTAGCGGTGAGTATGCCATGCTAAAACATGCGGGCAGTGCTGGACTTATTGACTATGATAGAGTTATGATGGAGACAATGATCGGCTTTAAACGTGCCGGAGCAAATATTATTATTAGCTACCACGCCAAAGAGGTTGCAAAGCTTTTATCGTAATTATGGTATAGTGTGCCCTTATTTTTCGTAAATAGTTTTATTTACATGTAGGGGAAAAATTGAGACATTTTTTAACACTAAAAGATTACACTAAAGAAGAAATCTTAGAAATTATTGACCTAGGGCTCTCTATTAAAAAAGAGCTTAAGTCTGGAAATATTACACACCATATGCCTAGTCAAACTCTGGCTATGATTTTTGAAAAAAGTTCCACTCGTACACGCGTAAGTTTTGAGTCAGGTATTTTTCAACTTGGTGGTCATGGTCTATTTTTATCCAATCGTGATATTCATTTAGGACGTGGCGAACCTGTGAAAGACACCTCACGAGTCATCTCCTCAATGTGTGACATGATAATGATTCGAACGTTTGAACATACAATGCTAGAAGAATTTTCCCGCTACTCTAAAGTGCCTGTTATTAATGGTCTTACTGACTCTTACCATCCTGTTCAACTCCTAGCCGACTATATGACTATGATAGAGCATAACCATGCCAATAACCCTATTGTTGCCTATGTTGGCGATGGCAATAACATGACACATTCATGGCTGATGCTCGCTGCTAAACTTGGATTTGAACTGCGAGTTGCAACACCAAAAGGCTATGAGGTTAACAATAGCATTATCGCCTATGCCTTAGAGATTGCAAAAGATAGTGGTGCCGTTATTACATTTACCAATGATCCAAAAGTTGCAGTTAAAGGTGCTACTGTGGTAACCACAGACACATGGGCCTCTATGGGACAAGAAGATGAAAAAGCGGAGCGACTAAAAATATTTGCCGGATATATTGTTGATGATGCACTTATGTCTCTTGCGCAACAAGATGCTATCTTTTTACACTGTCTTCCTGCATACAGAGGTCAAGAAGTGAGTGAAAGTGTTCTTGAAGGAGAGCAAAGTGTTATCTTTGATGAAGCAGAAAATAGACTTCATGCTCAAAAAGGGTTAATGGTTTGGCTAGATAAACATAGAAATTCTTGATATAATACTAAATGCCAAAATTGTGACACTCTAGGGGTTTTTATGAGACAATATTTTTTATTACTCTTTTTCTTATGTTTTTCAAGCTATTTACAAGCCGCTGAGAGCGTTGCTCTAACGCAACAATATAGTGACTCTAGTAAATGTAAATCGTGCCATCATCAAATTATTGATCAGTGGAAACATTCATGGCACGCAAAATCACATTATAAAAATGATGAATATTTTCGTAAAACTGTTGACTACGTTGGAAGAAAAAGTAGAAAATCAGCAAATGCAATAAAAATTGAGTGTGCAGGATGCCATAATCCACGTATATCAGTCACTAAAACTGGTATGGACTACGAGCTTCAAGTAGCCATGAAGCTCGATAAAAATTCCAAAGTCAATAAAGCCCTAGCAAGCGATACACTTTCAGAAGGAATCAACTGTGTTGTCTGTCATAATATCGACAAAATTCATACTGATTTAGACGATAGCAAACGTGGTGTCAACCGTGTTAGCTGGATGCCTCAAGGAACTATGGTCGGACCCTTTGAGAATGCATTTTCTCCATATCACAAAACTGAGCAGCGTGATTTCTTTAACGACAAAGCAGACACACTCTGCTTTGTTTGTCACGCTAACGATCGATCTGTTGCAGGCTTAGAATTTACTAATATGCAAAAAGAGTACAAAAAAAGTAAAAAGATGTGTGTCGATTGTCACATGAGTCCGCGCATTGATGGGATTGCCTCTACGTTACGCATTAAAGACGGCAAGCAGGTTAAGCGTAAAGTTCGTAAGCACGGATTTCGTGGAGCACATACTAAAAGTATGTGGGAAGGTGCACTTGATTTAAAGGCAGAAGCAAAAGACGGTAAACTCATTATTACACTTAAAAATTCCAATCCACATAATATTCCAAGCGGTTTTGGTTCAAGAGAGTTAATTATTGATGTAGAATTCAAAAGTGTCGGTGAAGTAGTTAAACGTCAAAGTATGTCATTAACTCGTCACTACACCAGCAAACGAGACAAACCAACTATTCCTCATTTAGCAGTAAAACAGTCTGCTGATGTCTCCATTCCTGCAAATGGTTCAAAAAGTGTTAGTTTTCCTCTTCAAGAAGCTGCTGACAGTGCTACGATTAACCTCTCGTATCGTTTAGTAAATGATGAAGTTCGAAATTTACTGAAACTAAAAGAAGCAATTTGGTCAGAAAAAATGCCAATAAATATACTTAAAATGAAATTCTAAGTATATTTGGGTATAATTCGCCCAAATATTGTTGAGAACTTCTATCGCTTTAGAATACTTCATAAATTACTCCTGATTAAATTGTAATTAGCATTGACACCAAAAGAGTACTTTACGTGTAATATCATCTTGTGATGACTTACCCTTTTTCAACAATATAAATTTATTGAAAAAGAGAGCATTAATGTCTCAAGAAAACACAACCAAAGAAGCTACATCTACTGAAGATACAACAATTCAAACAAGTTTTGATCAATTTAGATTTAAACGTCCAATTATGCAGGCACTATCATATGCAGGCTTCAAAGTCCCAAGTCCAATTCAACAGTTAGCCATTCCCGTTATTATGGAAGGTCGTGATGTTGTTGGTCAAGCACATACCGGAACAGGAAAAACGGCTGCATTTAGCCTACCTATTCTTAACGCAATGCACCTTGAGGGTGGAGTTGAAGCACTAATTATTACTCCAACTCGTGAACTAGCCAATCAAGTTAGTGATGAGATTTTCAAGTATGGTAAACAGCTAGGTGCTCGTACTGTTACCGTTTATGGTGGTAGCTCTTACAGCCGTCAACTTGGTCTTATCGAACGTGGCGCTCAAGTAGTTGTTGCTACTCCAGGACGTCTTCTTGACATCTTAAAACGTAATATGATTAAAGATTTTGCACCAAAAACAGTTATTCTAGATGAAGCTGATGAGATGCTTGATATGGGATTTTTAGATGATATCAACGAAATCTTTACTTACCTTCCAAAAGAGCGTCAAACACTACTTTTCTCAGCAACTATGCCGATGCCAATTAAAAAACTTGCAGAGCGAATTTTAGTAAATCCTGAGTTTATCTCAATTACTAAAGGTGAGACGACTAACAAAGATATTTCACAACAGTACTATGTTATTGATGAGCGCGAGCGTGATGATGCTATTATCCGTCTTTTAGATGCTCAAGAGACCAACAAAGTTGTCGTATTTTGTCGTACTAAAAGAGAAGTCGATCGTCTCAGCAATGTCCTTTCTGCAGTAGGCTACAACGCTAAAGGACTTCATGGCGATATGGAGCAGCGTCAACGTGAATCAACCATTAGAGGACTTAAAACTGGTGCTACAGATATTTTAGTAGCAACTGATGTTGCAGCACGTGGTATTCATATTGATGATGTGAGTCACGTAATAAACTACCACATTCCTTTTGATCCTGAAAGTTATGTTCACCGAATTGGTAGAACTGGTCGTGCCGGTCAAAAAGGTATGGCAATTACACTTGTGACTCCAATGGAGTTTAAAGAGCTTCAACGCATTAAATCAAAAGTCGGTACGACAATGGAACATGCATTTATTCCAAGTAAACTTGATGTTAAACAAGCAGGACTAAATCGTCTTATTGAGACAATTGAGCAACAAAAAATTTATGATGAAGCACATATAATTTTAGATGAGCTTAAAAAAGATATGGATATGGAACAGATTATCTATAAACTCTCATCAATGCTTCTTGACAATCAGAGCATTAAAGGTCCAAACACTATTGGTATTGCACCAGAACGCTTAGAGAAGATCATGCAAAACTTAAACAATAGAGGTGGTGGCGGTAGTCGTAATGGTAGAAATCGCTCTCATCATCGTTCACGCAATCGCAGTGGTGGTGGCCGTGATAGAAATAGAAGCGGTGGAGATAGAAACCGTAGCGGTGGCGGCCGTGATAGAAACCGCTCTAGAGACTAGTCTCTAGCTCACTAGCAACTTCATTGCAAAACTTCTCAAATGAAGGTAAGTCTAGCTTACCTTCTCGTTGAACACTTCCCCACATCGGCTCTGGAAAATAGCTATCTTCTTTAAAACGTGCACTAATATGCCAGTGAACATGTGGTAACATATTTCCAAATGAAGCGAGATTTATTTTTTCTGGTTGATAATAGGAGAGCATCTTTTTTTCTATAATATCTAGAGCCAAAAAAATCATACCTTTCTCTTGAACACTACAGTGTGAAAACTCTTTTTTGACGTCATTGGTAAAGACAATTAACCAAGGAACCTCACTTACATGTATTTTTACATGTATAAGGTCATTTTTAAAAATAGGCAAAAAGTTTAACTTTTAGGTGAGAATGGAACGAGCGCACTTCCCCATGTAAGACCACCACCAAAAGCATCAAGAAGCATACTGTCACCAGCTTTTAAGTCGCCAGATTCATAAATGTCATTCATTGCCATAGGAATAGAGGCTCCTGAAGTATTTCCAAATTTAGAGACGGTTAAAACTACTTGGTCTTCTCGCATCTTAAGAGCATCCCCTACGGCTTTAATAATTCGGTAGTTTGCCTGATGTGGAATGAAATGGGTAATCGTTGAAGCATCAACCTGATTCTCTTGTAAAATCTCAACGACATCTTTGGTTAGTGTACGTACTGCTACTTTAAATGTCTCATTACCCTTCATCTTCATAAAGCATCCAGCAGCTTCTCTTTCAAGTTCATCATGAACAGAGCCACTTCCTCCATTAGGAGTCATAAGAAGATCTGCAAAGTTTCCATCTGAACCCGTACGCACATCAATAATTGCTTCACTTTTATCGGTAGTTGCGCTGATTACTGCAGCACCAGCACCATCACCAAATAAAATACATGTGCCACGGTCACTGTAGTCTGTAATAGCACTGAGCTTTTCAGATCCGACAATAAGTACATTTTTTTTCATTCCAGACTCAATAAAGGCTTTAGCAATACTAAGTATATATACAAAACCGGTACAAGCAGCCGAAATATCAAAAGCGGTGACATTTGCTAGACCCAATTTTGTAGAGATTATAGTAGCGGTAGAAGGCATACAGAAGTAGTCAGGAGATATGGTTGCACAGACGACCATATCAATTTCACTCTTATCAATACCAGAGCGTTCAATCGCTTTTTCACACGCTTTAACACCCATGTCTGAAGTAGTTTCATCAGAAGCAGCAATATGTCGCTCTTTTATACCTGTTCGTTTAGTAATCCACTCATCAGAAGTATCGACCATATGCGCTAAATCATCATTGGTTAAGATTTTCTCTGGAGTATACGCACCTATTGATCGAAATGCTGCATACATAAACTACCCTTTATTTATAATTTTATCTAAACTCTCTTCAATGTGAGCATTAACGCCCGTATCAACATAACGGATTGCCTGAAATATAGCATTTTTAATGGCTTTAGGGTTGCTCTTGCCGTGACTAACAATAGCACACCCTTTAATACCAATAAGCGGCGCACCGCCAATTTCAGCATAGTCCATCTGTTTTTTAAGAAGTTTAAAAACCTTGCGCATTAAAAGTGCTCCGGTAATTGCAATAGGAGATTTTCTAATATACTCTTTAATAAGCTCGGTAATAGTTTTAGCGACACCTTCTGAAGCCTTTAAAACAAGATTTCCTATAAAGCCGTCACACACAATAACATCAACACTTCCATCAAAGATATTATTGCCTTCAACATTACCTATGAAACCCTCTTGAGTAGAAAGTTTTTTAAAAGCCTCTTTAGTAAGCTCATTACCTTTGGATTCTTCTTCACCATTAGCAAGAAGCCCTGTACGAGGCTCTTTTATGTTAAGCATATCTTGTGCATAGTGTCGTCCCATGATTGCAAACTCAACAAGATTATCACTTTTACAGTCAACATTTGCACCAGCGTCAAGTAAGATACTTCTCTTTCCAAGTTTAGTCGGCATTAAAGCGGCAAGAGCTGGACGTGTTACATTTTTTAGACGTCCTAAGCGGAGTGTGGCCAAGGTCATTGTTGCACCACTGTGACCAGCAGATACTACACCATCTGCTTCACCTTTTTTTACTAAATCAACTGCAACAAAAATGGAACTATCTTTACGCTTAAGTGCATCAGTAGCAGCATCACTCATATCAATTACATCATCTGCTTCTACAATTAAAATTTTGTCTCTATAACCCTTAGGTAACAGAGGCAAAATCTCATTTTTTTTACCAACAAGAATAGGTTGAAACCTCTTCTCTTTAAGTGCTTGGATACATCCCTTAACAATTGGCTCAGGACCGAAGTCCCCGCCCATTGCATCAATTGCAATCTTAATCATATATTATTTATACTCACCAGTAGTTGGGTTAACATGGTGTGGTAATTTGTAAGTACCGTCCTTATCTTTTACAGGACGTGCTAGTGAAATTTTGTAGTGAGTTCTACGTTTTGCTGAACGGGAGTGACTCACTCGTCTCTTAGGTACTGCCATCTGAATTCCTTTCTTTTAATTTTTTACTGCTCATCGCAGTTTTGGCAACGTCGATAGTCGCATTTTATTAACTCGATTTCCGAGTGAAGAATCTCTTGCATATCTACTATAGAATCAATTGCTTCAACGACATCAAGTGTCTCATTCATACCTTCGAATAGACCATCTGAAACCAATATTTCTATCTTTTCATCTAGTATTGTATCAAAAGGTTCGGCACATATGTCACATGGAGCAGTAAAGCTACCAGTAATATGACCATTTAAATGAAAAAGAGAGCCTTTTTGAAACACAATGTCTCCAATAAACTCAGCTCCCTCATAGTTGAGTTTAAACTCAAGAGGTGTTTTACCTATGCGTCTACACTCAATTTTCATTATGACAACTTATGAAATGTCTTTATCTGCGAAGAAAAAGTTAATCTCAATTGCTGCATTTTCTAATGAGTCACTACCGTGAACTGCATTTGCATCAATATTTTCAGCGAAGTCTGCACGGATTGTTCCAGCTTCAGCTTCTTTAGGATTTGTTGCTCCCATAAGGTCACGATTTTTAAGAACAGCACCTTCACCTTCAAGTACCGTCACAACTACTGGTCCGCTAATCATAAAATCAACTAAATCGTTGAAAAAAGGACGCTCAGCATGAATTGCATAAAATGCTTCTGCATCTTGACGTGTCAACTGAATCTTTTTAGTTACAGCAATACGTAATCCTGCACTCTCAAAACGATCTAAAATTTTACCAATAACACCCTTTGCAACTGCATCTGGCTTGATAATAGATAATGTACGTTCCATTAAAACTCCTATATAATTTTAAAAATAGGGTGCAATTATAGCGAAAAAAACATGTTTTTTAGTTTAAAAGAAAAAAGAAAAGAAAGTTTTGCAAAAGAAAGTAGCAATAAGTACCAAGGAATGGTACTTATTAATTGAGACTACTCAACGCAAGGCTCGCCTGCAGTTGCGCCTTCAGTTGTTGGGTTTTCACTCCATATAATACAGCCCTCAGTTGGACATGCTGTAGCACATGCTGGCTCATCGTGATGATCAATACACTCTACACATTTATCTTCATAAACGTAGTAGATTTCTTCACCTGTCGGGTTATCATCTTCGTCAACAATTGCTTCTGTTGGACATTCATCAATACATGCACCGCAATTGATACATGTGTCATTAATAATTACTGCCATAAAAGTCTCCTATAATTTAAATACAGAAAACTATACCAATAAGAGTTTTAAACGTAGCTAAAAGAGAGGGGTAATGAAGTGATATTTTAGTGTAGATGTTACTTTGCATCTACACTAAATCTTTAGAGTTCTAAAAAGTTTTGAATTGCTTCTATTTTGTCAGTTTTTTCCCACGTAAATTCGTCATCTTCACGTCCAAAATGACCATAAGCGGCTGTTTTTCTATAGATTGGACGAAGTAAGTCAAGTGAGTTGATAATCCCTTTTGGTGTTAAATCAAAAAGTGCCTTAACACATTCTGAAAGACGCTCATCGCTTACTTTACCGGTACCGTGAGCATCTACCATAATAGAGACAGGTTCAACTACACCAATGGCATAGGCAACCTGAATTGTAGCTCGTTCACATGCTCCTGAAGCAACTAAGTTTTTAGCTACATAGCGTGCAGCATACGCGGCAGAACGATCAACCTTAGTAGGATCTTTTCCACTAAATGCACCACCACCATGAGGACAACTTCCACCATATGTATCTACAATAATCTTACGTCCAGTAAGACCTGCATCCCCTTGAGGACCACCGATTACAAATTTTCCTGTTGGGTTAATATGGTATTTAACATCGTCACTTAAAAGTTCAGCAGGAATAACCTGCTTAATAACTTTTTCAATCACATCTACATGTAATTGCTTTTGATCAATATTATCATGGTGTTGAGTTGAGACAACTACGGTCTCAACTGAAACAGGCTTATCATCAACATACTTCACACTAATTTGTGCTTTACCATCAGGACGCAGATAGGGAATAATTCCCTCTTTACGTACTTGTGCCAAACGCTCCGTAAGACGATGGGAAAGGTGAATTGGTAACGGCATAAGCTCCTTGGTCTCTTTACAAGCGTAACCAAACATGAGGCCCTGATCACCTGCACCAATATCACCACTAACTTGATCAACCCCTTGGTTAATATCTGGAGACTGTTCTCCAATACCATTAAGTACTGCTGCTGCACGATAATCAAAACCGTACATAGCATCTGTATAACCAATATCGTAAATTACTTGTCTTGCAATATCTTGCATAGGTGCATAACTAGTAGTTTTAAGTTCTCCAGCAATCATACAAAAACCATTGGAGACCATTGTCTCACACGCTACTCGCGCATTTTTGTCATGCTCAATAATATAGTCCAAAATAGCATCACTGATCTGATCAGCCATTTTATCTGGATGCCCTTCTGTTACAGACTCTGAAGTAAAAATATACTCTTTAGTCATCGATTTCCTTTATGGGCACCTCTAATAACCCTAAACAGCCTCAGCATTACAGAGAAATTCATAATCAAGGCAGACATTGTAAGTCATAGCCGTAGCTATGGCGTCAATGGCTAACGCAGAGTATGTGTTTCTCTGTAATGCCCTACGGGAGGAAAAAAGAGACATAGCCTTGCACAAAATTTTTACTCGTCGTAGCTTTGGCTATGACTCATAAAAAGTTTTGCACAATCTTACGTCTCTTTTTTCCTCTGAGGCTATTTAGGGTT
>JAYEKO010000054.1:0-41964 GCA_034661055.1 Campylobacterota bacterium | reverse complement strand
GCCCCATTCCGAACCCAGAAGCTAAGCCTCTCATCGCTGATAATACTTGTCCTTTCAGGACTGGAAATGTAGGTCGCCGCCTAGTTTTTGGATTTAATCTATTATCATCTTTTTCGCAATTAGCTTACTTTTAATTTTTTGGTTTATGTTTTACATGTATAATTTAAAATATATATTTCTTATTAAAGTACTTCAATGACAATTAATCCTAAACTCACCAGCGAATGGCTTCATCTTTTAGATGACGAATTTAAAAAACCATATTTTTTCTCTTTAAAAGAGTTCTTATTATCTGAAAAAAAGCAGTATGATATCTATCCAAAATGTGATGATATATTTAGTGCTTTTAATATCACCTCTTTTAAAGATATAAAAGTTGTTATTTTGGGGCAAGATCCTTATCATGGTTCTGGACAGGCACATGGTTTATGTTTTTCAGTTCAAGATGGCATTATGCATCCTCCTTCACTAAAAAATATTTTTAAAGAGTTGCTTGATGATATTGGTTGCGCTATACCTAAAAGTGGTATGCTCACTCACTGGGCAGAAGAAGGTGTGTTTTTAATCAATGCAGTGCTTAGTGTTCGTGCATCACAAGCCAATTCTCATAGGGGTCAAGGTTGGGAACAGTTTACAGGTGCAGTAATTCAAAAAATAAGTGAAAAAAAAGATCATGTAGTGTTTATTTTATGGGGTAAACTAGCTCAGATGAAATCTTCTTTGATTGATGAGACAAAACATTTAATATTAAAGGCACCACACCCATCACCACTTTCATCTTACAGAGGGTTTTTTGGATCTAAACCATTCTCTACTACAAATGCATATTTAGAGTCTCAAAATATAGAACCAATTAATTGGTGCTTATAATCTTAAAGTCTGCGTAGATAGGAAGATGGTCAGAATAACCTTTTCCAGTATGGTGTTTTGGGTAATTTTTAGTTCGTTGCCAACGATATGGTTTGTTACGTTTAAGAAGATATTTAGGATCAAACCGGTTAAAGCTGTTGTCTATATAGTCTATGCCTATATTGTTGAATAGACCTTTAGTAATTATGATGCTATCAAGTGCTTCTTTATAAGATCTATATTTGTGAGTCCATCGTCTGGATGTCTCAAGTTCATACCATAAATTGTAGCTGCAGTTTTTACATGTAGAAAGTGATTTAAGTGTAGTGGGTTCATTATTAATAATAGTATTTAAAATATGATTTATTCCTGTCATTCCTTTTGTATCATTATGTTTACGACGTCTTTTAAATGTTAGATACTCTTCGTAGTGACTGTTAAAATCACCTAGAAGAATTATTGACTTATTATGTCCTAAATTTAATAAGCGTCGTTGCAGTGCTTTAGCCGATATAATTCTCCTACTTTCAGCACCACTTTTTGCTTTCCAGTGATTAGAAAAAATATAGAGACTATTAGAGCCTATTTTTACTTTTGTCTCTAGGATATCTCTGTATTTTCTACTTGATGTTACAGAAAGTTCTTTGGAGTAGATGATGGGATATTTAGATAGTATAGCTACATGAACAGTGGTCTTTTTTTTGGTGGTTATAGATATGTGAGGAAAATAGCTTCCTTGTCTTTTGAGTTCTTTTTGCAATGCTCGTAGTGCAGAACGTGATTCAATCTCTTGTAGTGAGATAATATCACACTGCATATCATGAATGACTTTTCCTATGTTATGTAGCTTTTTTTTATAGTTTGTTTTATTCCATTTCCAAGAAGTGTTAGGAATATATTCATGATATTCTGAGCCACTGACTTGCATATCAAAGAGGTTTTCAACATTATAACTTGCTACTCTCACCATATCTCCTGCTAGTAGTATATTTGACAATAGAATAATTAGAAATAATCTATGCATTTATACCATTTAAGCGTAATAAATTGTTGACATCTGGATCCCTGTGGAGAAAACTTTCAAAAAGTACTTTCATACTTTTTGCACCGCCATTTTTTAAAATAATATCATAATAATCTTGTGCAGTTTTAGAGCCAAATACTCCCTCGTCTACAATAGAAAAGAAAGCGTCTGCACTTAAAACTTCAGCCCATTTATAGCTATAATATCCTGCAGCATAGCCACCTGCAAAAATATGGGCAAATCCATTTTGAAATTTGTTATATTCTGGAGGCTTAATAAGTGCATTTTTGTCACGAATACTGTCTAAGAGGTCCTGTATTTCATCTCCAGAGTGTTGTTTCATATGAAGCTTAAAGTCAAAGAGAGAAAACTCTAATTGACGTAGCATTGAAAGTGCTGATTGGAAATTTTTAGCACGAACTAATTTTTCTATCATCTCATCTGATAAAATTTCTTTGGTCTTATGGTGTTTTGCAAACATCTGAAGCACTTTAGGTTCATATGCAAAGTTTTCTAAAAATTGTGATGGAAACTCTACAGCATCCCACTCCACACCATTAACCCCGCTAACTCCATTTTCATTGACTTCTGACATCATATGATGTAGTGCATGCCCCATCTCATGAAAAAGAGTCACGACATCATCATGCCTCAAAAGTGAAGGAGATGTTTTACTTGAAGCTGGAAAGTTACAAACAACAAATGCAGATGCTTTAATTTCATTACCATACTCATCTTGACAGTGACTCTGCCAGTTATGCATCCAAGCTCCTCCACGTTTGCCTTTACGTGCTTCTAAGTCAAAATAAAGCCGAGCTATTAGCTTAGAATTTACATGTAAATCATAAGCACTTGCTTTTGTGTCCCAAAGGGATGTTTGTGCTTTTTTGAACTCAATATTAAAGAGTTTATGTAAGAAATTAAAAAGTCCATTAACAACACTATGTTGCTCAAAATAGGGACGAAATAGTTCTTGATCTATATCGTAAGAATTTTTTTTAAGAATTTCACTATAGTAGGAGGTATCAAAGCTTTCTAGCTTTTTGATGTTAGTACTCTCCTGAAGCTCTTGTAACTCTTGGTGTGCTTGATGCAGTGCAGCAGTTGAAAGACGTTCTAAAAAATTGATAACATCACTATTTTTTTCAGCCATTTTAGATGCAATAGAGTATTGACTATAGTTTTCAAATCCAAGTAGCTTTGCCATCTCTTGGCGCAGCTGCATTAACTCATCAATTATAGCTTCGTTTTGTGGTGCGCGAGTGGTATATGCCTTATAAAGATCTTCTCGAATATTACGATTTGACCCGTAGGTCATATAGGCGATATAAGAGGGCATTTGAAGTGTAAATCGGTATTTGGTTTTTCCATCTACCTCAAATCTAGCAACATCTAAATCGCTTTGGGGAATACCTTTAACATCATCTTCTTTCTCAATAATTTTTTCATATGCATTTGTGGCATCAAGAAGGTTTTGTGAGAAGTCATTGGTCAGAGTGCTTTTTCGTAAGTTTATAACTTCAAGTCGCTCTTTTGTCTTGGTATCTAGGTGTGCACCACTAAGTTCAAAGTTTAAAATATTAAGATCAATAATACGTTGTTGCTCACTATTTAATTGCGTATATTCCTCAGTTTTAATTTGTTTAAATGCCTTATAAATATCAATATTTTGGCTAATTTTTGTAGAGTATTTAGTAATAATTGGTAAAGCATCTGCGTAAACTTTTTGAGTCAATTCAGAATTTTTCACTGCATTAATATGTGCAAGTGGTGTAAAGAGCTGTGAAAGATATTCGTCAAGCATCTCAAAGGGTTTAATGAAATTATCATACTGTTTTTTCTCAATGCATAGAAGTGTCTCAATTATATCTTCGTTGCTAATAAGTGTTGATTGTAGGGTTTTATTAAAAGTATCAAGATTAATTTGAAAGTTTAAAAAGGGGACTTTGTTCATAATATAAAATATCCTTTATTTATACCTTAATAGGTGTTTTACATGTAATAAAGACATTCTAGTTAAATTTGTATCATTAAAAAATTAAAAAAGATAATTTATCTACTATTTTAGATAAATCACTGTTTCTTGCGGCACTAAGTGAATTTAGAGCCGCAATAGGGAGGGTGTTATCTTACTGTTCTGTATATTTAATATTCTTAATACGTGACTTTTCTGATAAAATGTAATCATTTAACTCTGCCTTAGTATTAAAGACTTCTGCGATTACTCTTCTATTTTTTGCACCTTCATTGGTGTCATTGTTATATAGAGGAGAACTCTCTCCAAATCCCATTGCTCTAACATGACTAGAATTGACACCTAGTTCTTTTAAAGTACTGAGTACTTTTACTGCTCGTGAAGTTGACAAGTCATAGTTATATTTTGCCGATGCAGTAGAACTTGTATGCCCTTCTATTACAGCATAAAGGTCTGTGTCTTTTAGAAATTTTGCAAAATTAACAACTTCTTGTTTTTCTGTGTTGTTCATATATACAGTTGATGCATTTTTAAACTCTACGTTTAAATCCTCAACCATAATACAGTCTTGTGCTTGGATACTACTTAGTAGTGCTATTGTACTAATTAACGATGAAACTAGAATTTTTTTCAACGTCTACTCCTTGAAATGATATTTGTTGATTGGAATTATAACATAGTAATTTTAAAATATGTAATTATTTTTTATTATTTATGTAAAATGTTAAAATTATATTAATGTTAATATATTTTATTGTTATTTTATTTTTTGTTTGTTATTATTACATTTATATTAAATAACAGGAGAAATAGTAATGGTTAAATATATTAAAACATCTGCTCTATTAGCAGCATTAGTCATAGGTACTACAGGGTGTTCAACAAAAAATATGTCTGAAGATCTTTTAGTTAAAAAAGATAGTGAAATTCAGAGGTTAACACAAGAGTTAGAGGATGCAAAAAAAATTCAGAATAAAACTGCATCTGAATTAGATAAAGTTTCAGGTGCTCTAGCAGCTAAATCAACTGCTAATACTAGACTAGTTGAAAGTAGTGATGAGAATGCCGTTGCAAATTCATTAGTGCCACCAAATGCAAAAGCTGGTGAGTGTTATGCTAAGGTTTTAGTGCCCGCTACTTATGAAAAAGAGAGAGTTAGGAGATTAGTTAAAGAAGCTAAAACAGAAATAAATGTTATTCCAGCAACTTATAAGGTAGTTGAACAAAAGGTCTCAATTAGAGAAGCAAGTACAAAACTAGAGACCGTTCCAGCTACTTATAAGTCTGTCACTGAAAGAGTAATGGTTGAACCAGAGAAAACTAAACTTGTAGTTGTCCCTGCTACCTATACAACTGCTACAGAGACAATCATGGTTGAGCCAGAGAAGACAAAACTTGTAGTTGTTCCTGCTACTTATACAACTGAGACAGAAACAATCATGGTTGAACCAGAGAAGACAAAGCTTGTAGCAGTTCCAGCAACTTACAAGACTGTAAGTGAAAAAGTCTTAGTGAAAGCAGCACATACTACTTGGAAAAAAGGTAGAGGCGAGATTGAAAAAATCGGTAATACTACAGGGGAGATTATGTGTCTTGTGGATGTACCTGCTGTTTATAAGAACGTAAGTAAAAAAGTACTTATCACAGATACATCAACTAAAGAGGTTATTTCACCTGCTGTTTATAAAACAGTAAGTCAAACAGTAGTAGCTTCACCTGAGACAACTAAAGAGGTTAAAACTCCTGCAGTGTATAAAACAGTAAAGAAAAAAGTTTTAGATAAAGAAGCTTTTACAAAAGAGGTTAAAACTCCTGCAGTGTACAAAACAGTAACTGCAAAGGTTCTTGTGACTCCAGCAAGTACAAAAAAGGTAAAAGTTCCTGGAATCTGTAAAATGGTAAAAACAAAAGTTATTGATACTCCAGCACAAGAGAAGAAACTTACTATTCCAGCTGTTTATTCTACGTATGATAAAAAAGTTCAAGTATCTGAACCTTATTTAAGATGGCAATCAATTTTATGTGAAACAAATACTGATGCTGACGTCATTGCAAAATTACAAAAAGAGTTAAAAAGCAAAAAGTACAAAATTACAAAAGTTAATGGTATCTATAACAATGAAACAAAAAGTGCAGTAAAAGCGTATCAAAAAGATAATAAACTATCTCAAGGTGCTTTGACACTTAATACGCTACGCTCTTTAGGACTCTAATCATAGAAACGGGATTCCCCGTTTTTATCTTAAAACATCTCTTTTAAGCTCCCCCTCTAGACCAAAATCCTATCAATAACTTTATTCAAAGCAATTTCAAAGCGATATTTCACTATAATCCTATACTTTTTAAAATAGCTAAGAGGGGTGTTTAATGGGTAACAAACGTATTCTAGTTAAGTTTTCCGGTGAGGCGTTAGCGGGTGATGCTGGTCATGGAATTGACACTCAGATTTTAAACTATATCTCTAAAGAGATTAAATCACTTGTAGATGCAGGTATTGAAGTTGGCTTAGTTATTGGCGGTGGGAATATTATTCGTGGTGTAACCGCGGCACAAGACGGTATTATTCGTAGAACTGCAGGTGACTACATGGGAATGTTGGCAACGGTGATTAATGCAGTGGCAATGCAAGAGGCGTGTGAGCATGTTGGAATGAAAGTACGTGTTCAAACAGCAATTAAAATGGAGCAGATTGCTGAGCCATACATTCAGCGACGCTCAGTACGTCACTTGGAAAAAGGCCGTGTGGTAATTTTTGCTGCAGGAACAGGTAATCCATTTTTTACAACAGATACAGCAGCGACACTACGTGCTGTAGAAATTGGTGCTGAAGTCATTATTAAAGCAACTAAAGTTGACGGTGTTTATGATAAAGATCCAAATAAATTTGATGATGCAAAAAAATTGCCTGTACTCTCATATGATCAAGCTCTTAATGATCATATTAAGGTAATGGATGATACATCAATTGCACTTGCAAAAGACAATAAGTTACCAATTATTGTTTGCGATATGTTTAAAGCTGGTAATCTACTAGATATTGTCAATGGCAGTCTAGACAACTGCTCAATAGTAAAATAATATTAATTAAGAAATAGGAAAAAAAATGAGATTAGAGACATTAACAGCAAAAGCTTTGGATATAGAAGGAATTGACAGATATCAGTTGGCAATTGCTGTAGCAAAACGTGCAGATGAGCTTTTAAATGGTGCACAAAGTAAGCTAAACATTGATTTAAAGACAATGAAAGCGACAGATTTAGCATTAATGGAAATTGCTGAAGGCGTTGTCTCAATTAAGGGATTCGTTAAAGAATAACGTCTACAAAGAGCAGCAGTTTGAGCACACTAGATATAAATAAAATTGAACATCTCAAAGATGTTGCCTCAGCTACCACTTACCTCTACACGTGTATCCGTAAAACTGATGACATTCAAAAGGCTTTAGAGTTCTCAATTCAGGCTCACGATGGGCAGTATCGAAAAAGCGGAGAGCCTTATGTTGTTCATCCCATTTTAGTTGCCTCCATAGTTGCCACTATCACTGAAGATAAGGCAATGATTAAAGCAGCTCTATTACATGATGTAGTTGAAGACACTTATGCTACTATTGAAGATGTAGATGATGCTTTTGGTGATGACGTTGCTCACCTAGTCGGTGGACTTACTAAGATTGATGCAATCCGTGGAGAGAATTTACTCCCTTCAAGCTCTAATGAAAAACTGGTTGCATCAGCTCTATCATTTCGTAAAATGCTTTTGGCATCTATTGAGGATGTCCGTGTTTTGGTGGTTAAGCTATGTGACAGACTTCACAATATGTTGACTTTAGATGCACTTCCACCTGAGAAACAGCATAGAATATCGGAAGAGACTTTAGTTGTTCATGCTCCTATTGCTCACCGTTTGGGTATCTCATTTATAAAAAACCTCCTCGAAGACTTAAGCTTTAAGTACCTATTTAAAGATGAAAAATATGAGATTGATACCTATCTAGAAGACAATTATCAAGCAAATGAAGTGAAGTTAAATGGTTTTAGACATCGTGTGCATCAGTTACTCATTCAAAATGGATTTGTAAATGATGAGTTTGAGATTATTAGTCGCGTTAAGCATAATTACTCTATTTATCTTAAAATGCAACGTAAGGGTGTTGGTATTGATGAGATCTTGGATCTTTTGGCAATTCGAATTTTAGTTAAAAAACCGACAGATTGCTACAAGGTCTTAGGGTTAATCCACCTGAACTTTCAGCCATTAAGTTCACGTTTTAAAGACTATATAGCTATTGCAAAAGATAATGGCTATCAGACACTACATACAACTGTATTTTCAAGTACTTCTATTTTTGAGGTGCAGATTCGTACGTTTGAGATGCATGAGACTGCAGAACTGGGAGTAGCTGCACACTGGAAATATAAGGGAAATACCGGAAGTGAGGTTAACCTTGACTGGTTACAGAATCTTCAGTATCAAAATGAGTCCGTTGAAGACTTTTATGAACTCATTAAAAATGATCTCTATAGTGAAGATATATGTGTATTCTCACCAAAAGGAAAACCTTATACTCTCCCTCGTGGTGCTGTGGTATTAGACTTTGCATACGCAGTACACTCTGAAGTAGGAGACCGTGCAGAAGGCTGTTTAGTCAATAAAGAAAAAACAAGTCTTTTAAGTGAACTTAGCAATGGTGATATAGTAAAAATTGTGACATCAGATGAGAAGATTACCCGATGTAGTTGGTTCGATGCGGTTAAAACATCTCGTGCTAAAAGTAACATTCGTACCAACTGTAATCATCGAATTCGTGATATTGATTCAAAAAGTGGAGTTAATATTGTAGCAACAGCAATGGGACTTAAAATGAGTCGTATAGAGGAGTGGTTTAAGCACTGTAGTTGTACCTCCCACCGTTCAAAAATACCACGTGAACTTGATAATTTCAAAGAAGTACTGCATCGTTATACAGATGAGATCCGAACCAACAGTCGTTTTCGAGGCTTTTTAGCACGACACCGATTTAAATTGAAGTTATATCAGTTTGGCGCACTTAATATCTATACAAATTTAGCAGTTTCTGACCTTGTGTTTGATTACTGTTGTCATCCAAAAAGTGGTGACGAGATAGTAGCTTTTTTACAGGGCTCAAAAGCTCATGTGCATCATAAGATGTGTAAAAATGCATCTTCTATGATTGATGGTGGCGAAAAGATGCTCTTTATTCAATGGGTTAGAGAAAAAACATTTCACTTTCATCTTATTATTAGTATGCAAAACACTAAGGGAGCTTTGGCAGATGTTTTGACTCACTTGGCTAAAGTAGGACTTGATATTGCTACTATTGAGTTGGGTAAAACACAAGAAGAACATACAAAGTATTGTGAAATTGAATTTGAAAGTGAAGAGTCTGATATTAATCAGATTCGATCTAAAATAGAACGTGATAAAAAAATAAAAATTATACAATTTGTTCGTACTGATGATGCGTATCGAACAGTATTTAGTTAAAAGGGTAGAGATGATCAAAGAGGCTTTAAAAGAGATTCAGCGTGGATCGGCAGAGATAATTGATGAAGAACGTATTGTAAAGTTGCTTAAAGCGTATTATGAAGAGGGTAAAAACTACACGGTGAAAGCAGGATTTGATCCAACTGCTCCAGATTTACATTTAGGGCACACTGTACTATTACAAAAATTGGCAACTTTTCAAAAGTTTGGCGCAACTATACAGTTTTTAATTGGTGATTTTACCGCACAAATTGGTGACCCAACAGGTAAGAGTGAGACACGAAAGAAGCTGCTTCCTGCTGATATACAAGAGAATGCTAAGAGCTATAAAGAGCAGGTATTTAAAATCTTAGACCCTAAAAAGACAGAAGTAGTGTTTAACTCGGAGTGGATTAACCCTCTTGGCGCCGCTGGAATGTTAGAGTTGACTACAACATTTAATGTCGCTCGTATGTTAGAGCGTGACGATTTTGAAAAACGTTATAAAAGTGGTGCATCAATCTCTATTAGTGAATTTATATACCCACTGCTACAGGGATATGATAGTGTTTATTTACAGAGTGATGTTGAACTTGGAGGGACAGATCAGAAGTTTAATCTTCTAATGGGGCGACATCTTCAACGTGCTTATGAAACTAATAAGCAGCAAGCTGTCTTAATGATGCCAATCCTTGAAGGACTTGATGGCGTACAGAAGATGAGTAAGTCACTCAATAACTATATTGGTGTTGCTGATGAGCCAAATGATATGTTTGGAAAGGTGCTTAGTGTTTCTGATGAGTTAATGTGGCGATATTATGAACTTTTAAGTACAAAATCACTTAATGAGATTGAAGAACTAAATTCCGGTGTTACTAATGGAACACTACATCCTAAAAAAGTAAAAGAGTCTTTAGCGTTAGAGATTGTGGCACGTTTTCATGGTGATGAGGCTGCAAATAGTGCAAAAGCTGAATTTGACAATGTGCATGCAAAGAGTCAAATACCAACAGATATTACTTTATTTGAGCTTGAGGGTCCAATTTGGATTGCAAAAGCGTTACAAGAGTGTCAAATTGAGCCATCAACTTCACAGGCTAGACGAGATATTAAGCAAGGTGCTGTTAAAATAGATCAAATTAAAGTAAGTGATGAGCAACTACAGCTCGAATCTGGTGAATATATTCTGCAAGTTGGAAAACGAAAATTTGCGAAATTGAAGGTTAAATAATGAGCTACAAATCAATACAAATTGGTAAATACAGTGTTGAGATTCCAATTGTTCAAGGTGGAATGGGTGTTGGTATTAGCTGGGACCAATTAGCTGGAAATGTCTCTAAAGAGGGTGGACTTGGTGTTATTAGTGCAGTAGGAACGGGATATTATGAGAACAAAATACATGTAGAACGTTTAGTTGCTGATCGTCCCTTGGAAGCGACAAATTTCTATTCACCTCAAGCACTTAAGAAAATTTTTGAGAATGCGAGAAAAGTCTGTGGTAATAAGCCTTTAGCATGTAATATTTTATATGCCATGAGTGATTATGGTCGTGTTGTAAAAGATGCTTGTGAAGCAGGTGCTGACATTATTATTACAGGTGCTGGTCTTCCAACTAATATGCCTGAATTTACTGCTGAATATCCTGATGTTGCACTAGTCCCAATTATCTCTTCACCAAAGGCGATGAAGATTATTTGTAAACGGTGGCAAAAACGTTACAATCGTCTTCCTGATGCTTTTATTTTAGAAGGTCCTAAGAGCGGAGGGCATCAAGGGTTTACATACGAACAGTGTAAGTTGCCAGAAAATCAACTTGAAAACTTAGTAGCACCGGTGGTAGAAGAGGCTAAAAACTGGGGTGATATTCCAGTTTTTGCAGCCGGTGGTGTTTGGGATAAGAGTGATATAGAGGAGATGATGGCGCTTGGTGCTTCAGGTGTTCAGATGGGAACACGTTTTATTGGTACTCATGAATGTGATGCCCATGATGATTTTAAGCAGGTTCTTATTAATGCTAAGGAGAAAGATATTGAGCTCTTTGGCTCACCTGTAGGCTATCCGGCTCAAGGTGTTAGAACAAACTTAACTTCACTAATAGAGACACGGACTGGACCGGCTATTAAATGTATTTCAAACTGTGTGACCCCTTGTAACCGTGGTGTAGAAGCCAAAGAAGTTGGTTTTTGTATTGCAGATCGTCTTAGTGATGCTTTTTTAGGAAATACAGAAACAGGACTTTTCTTCTCTGGTACTAATGGTTATAAATTAGATAAGCTAATTTCAGTTAAAGAGTTGATGCATAAACTAGTAGAGGGTGAATAAACAGTTTGCTGTTACGTCTTATTCTCCCGTTTCTATTGGCTTTTAACCTCTATGGTATATCTAATAGTGAATTATTAAAACGGGCGGACAGTGCACTTAAAAGTGGAAATAAGAGTAAAATATTTACTGCCTATAATGATTACAAAAATCTCTATTTGCAAGCACTTATGAGTGGTGATAGTAAGCTTAAAAATAGGGCCTTAAATGGTATTGTTGCATCGGGAACGAAACTTCATATTGATGTAAGTGATTACAAGAAAAAAGTATCTTCTAAAAAACAGATTGTTAAAAAATCGACCAATAAAACATCTCCCAAAAAAATACATGTAATTAACATACACAGTATTAGTAGTGCCAAGTGGAAAGAGAATGAGCTTATTCTCACATTTTCAAAGAAGCTCACTAAAAATAGAGTTAATTATTTTAAAATAGAAGATAAAAAAAAGAAGAGTTACCGATATATTTTTGATATTAAGAGCTCCCTTTTGGGTAAAAATTATAAACTAAAAAAATCACAACTCAAACGGGTAAGTATGTCGCAATATAAACATGAAATAGTGCGACTTGTCATTGAGCATAATAAAAGGTTGAAATTACGATTTTATTATGAAGACAATAGGCTAATTATTAAGCCTGGGATTAAAAGCTACAAAGCACAGATCTCTCACAGTCCTGTAGTCAGTTCCCCTATTAAAAAAAATAAAATTATAGTAATAGACCCTGGTCACGGTGGTAAAGACAGTGGAGCTGTTGGATATAAAAAAAATATCTATGAGAAAGATATTGTTTATAAAATATCTAAAGAGCTCTCTAAAATATTAAATAAAAAAGGCTATAAAGTCTATTTGACTCGCAATAAAGACAGTTTTATTAAACTATCCAAGCGTACTGAATATGCCAATAAAAGAAAAGCAGATATGTTTATTTCAATTCATGCCAATGCTATTCCTAGAAATGGTGATATTCACAATGCCAAAGGAGTTGAGACCTATTTTTTATCACCGGCAAAAAGTAAAAAGTCTGAGCGTGTTGCTGCAAAAGAGAATGTTAAAGATGTGAGTACGATGAACCGTTTTGGAAAAGATAGTTTTTTAAATTTCTTAAATCGTGAAAAAATAATAGCATCCAATAAGCTTGGTATAGACCTACAGCAGAGCATTTTAAAGCGACTAAGAAAAAGTTACTCAAATGTTAAAGATGGTGGTGTTCGTAAAGGACCATTTTGGGTATTAGTTGGTGCTCAGATGCCGGCTGTTTTAGTTGAGGTTGGATTTGTAAGTAATCCAATGGAAGCAAAGCGCCTTATTACGAGTAGTTATCAGAAACGTTTTGCACAGGGGATGGCTGAGGGAATAGAGCGTTATTTTCTAAAAAACCAATAGAAGATATTAATCTTCTATTTTAGCCTCAAGCTTACCTGCTACGGATTCACTTTTATTAACAATCTTCTCTATCTGCTCTTTTACTTTGTCATAACGGTACTGCTCTTTAAAGCCTTGAATACGTCCACCAGAGGCGTTAGGATGTCCACCTCCATTGGCCCACTCTTTAGCAATTAAAGAGACATCTACTTGGTTATTGGCACGAAGACTCATGGTACCACGATAGCTAATATCTACAATAAAGTCATATTCTGGATAGGCTAGTAAGAACCCATTACCTACAATGGAAGTATTTCCAACACCATAGCTTAAGAAACCACGATAGCCTTTATAGTAAATGGTCATAGTTGAGCGTTTTAAACCAAGTAGAGAGACTACTTTAGCAGTCGCTAGGTTGTCAAGAGTATTGTCTGTATCTTCCATGAAGAAGCTCTTTTTAAAGCTGTGAATACTTGCATCAAGCTCAATATTTGAGCTACTGTCTTTTCGAAGTGCTGCCGCTTTTTTAAGCAGTGACAATTTATAGTTTCTGTCTTCATTACTAAAGATAACACGGTTTAACTCACGAGTTTCTGTAATAAGACGCATACATACTTTTCCGTACTCAAAGTTGTCGACATCATCTTGGTGCCATAAGTCAACTGCGTTAATGACATTGACAAAACTGTTTAGCCACTCTGGTTCATTACTCTGTAGATTAAAATGTTCAAGAGCATAGTCATATACAATTTTTGTGGCACAGCGTGTCGTATCAAGATAGTACCACTCATATTTTTTAGCAGACTCTTCACCACTTCCGTGATGATCTAGTAAGATAATCTCAATATTCCTTCCCCGTTCACAAAGGTCTTGAACTTCTCTGTGAAGCATGCGAGACTCATCAGGATAGAGGTTAAGATCACTAATTAAAATCGTAGCGTCATCTTTATGACTCTTAACAGCCTCTAAAATCTCTTTAAGACGCTCTAAAACTTCTGCGCCATAGTTGGCATTATAAGAAATCATAGTATAAGGTGTGTAGCTCATAACAAGTTGACAGCCATAGCCATCTAGGTCAATGTGTGATAGGTGATAGATTTTTTTCAAGAGTTTCCTTGTGTTTCAATATTTATGGATCCTAAGACTTCAAATTTGGCATTGGAGTCAATTTCAGCATGTGAGAGGGTGACAATATCAAGACCAAATCGCTCATAGATCTCAGAAAGTGGATGTCTAAGTGCAGGATCAACAATGACAATAACAGGTGAAACCCCCTTCTGAAGAATCTCAGATGCTTTTTCACTGCTTGCTTGAATGAGTTGGTTAATCTCTCCTACATTAAGCAAAAAGTTACGTACGCCATCTTGTTCATGAGATTTCTCAAGTAGCTTCTGTTCACTTGCTGTATCAAATGTTAAAAGTTTAATGACACCATCTTCACCTTTATACATGGTTGTAATGGTACGAGATAGTCTGGAGCGCACCTGCTCAGTAATAATTTCTACGTTTTTAGTATATTCAGCAATATCAGCTATGCTCTCTAAAATTGTGAGCATATCTTTTAATGGAATTCGTTCATGTAAAAGTGCTTTAAATACACGTTGAATTAGACCTATGCTCGTTACTTTAAGAAGGTCATCTACAATAACAGGGTAATCTGTTTTTATCTTATCAATGAGTGTCTGTACATCTTGACGTGAGAGTAGTTCCTCAGCATGTTTTTTGACCAATTCACTCATATGTGTTGAGATGACAGTAGCTGGGTCTACAACAGTATAGCCATTCATGATAGCATCTTCTTTTAGCTCAGGTCTTATCCATAGTGCATCTAATCCAAAAGCAGGCTCTTTTGTTGGTGTTCCTTCAACATCTCCTACAGCCATACCGCTGTCCATAGCCAAAAATGATTCGGGCTGAATATTACCATCACCAATATTAGTCCCTTTAAGCATAATTTGATACTGATTGGGCTGAAGGTGTAAGTTGTCACGAATACGGACTTGAGGCATTAAAAAACCTAAGTCAGAAGCAATTTTACGACGCATTGAGCGGATACGCTCGAGTAGATCACCACCTTGTGATGCATCTGCTAGTTTAATAAGTTGGTACCCCAATGTTAATTCTAGCATCTCTACTTTTAAAATATCTTCTAAAGCAGTCTCTTCCTCTTTTGCAATCTCTTGTTGTGTTTTCTTTGGCTTTTTTGCCATCTCCTGTTTTGCTTCTTCTGTTGATTTTTTCTCAGAAGCCTCTTGAAAAAGTTTAAATTCTCCCTTTTCAAATTTATAGAGCGAGTACCCAAGAAGTAGAAAAATAAGACCAACAAAGCCCATTGAGAGTGTTGGAAGCCCAGGAACTAAAGCAAAGACTGTCATGATAAACCCGACAATAATAAGAGTCTTGGCATTACTCATTAGTTGATTGATGGTGCCTTCAGCAAAGCTACCGCCATCATCTGATGATCGTGTAATCATAATACCTGTTGCAGTTGAGATAATAAGTGCTGGAATTTGAGAGACAAGTCCATCACCTATGGTTAAGATTGTGTAGGTCTGTGCGCTTGCACTGACATCCATGTCAAATTGAAAGACACCAATCAAAAAACCGCCAATAATGTTAATGAGGGTAATAATAATTCCCGCAACCGCATCACCTTTTACAAACTTACTTGACCCGTCCATAGCTCCATAGAAGTTGGCACTTTGTAAAATCTCAGCACGACGTGACTTTGCTTCAGCCTCATCAATGAGGCCGGCATTGAGGTCCGCATCAATTGCCATCTGCTTTCCTGGCATTGCATCAAGTGTAAAACGTGCAGCTACTTCAGCAACTCTGGTTGAACCTTTGGTTATGACCATAAAGTTAATAAGTACTAAGATACTAAAAACAACAATACCAATAACGTAGTTACCGCCGACAACAAAGTTTCCAAAACTTCCAATAATCTCACTAACAGCATCTGGCCCCTCATTACCATGACTTAAAATCATTCTGGTAGTGGCTACATTTAGAGATAGCCTAAAAAGGGTAATAACAAGAATAAGTGTTGGAAATGTTGTTAAATCGGTAGGTTTTGGAATATAGAGTGAAATTAAAATAATTAAAACGGCAACAGCAATGGAGATGGTTAGCATAAAATCAAGAAGAGCAGTAGGGAGTGGAACAATAATAATTGCTAAAATAGACATGACAAAGACTACAATACCTAAGTCACGGTTCTCTACTATGAAACTAAGGGTCTCTCCTAGTCTTTGCTTTCCTTTTTTTACTCCTGCCAAAAAAGTTACTCTTCTATGACGTCTGCTAAGGTTAGATCGTCTAAGAACGTATCAATCTTTCCTTGTAGACGATTTAAAAAAGGCCAAATGCCACATGTTCCAGCTCTGTCTGATGGACAGCTCTCTGGAGAAGGAGAGCAGTCAAATACTGCTGGAGATTTTCCTTCAGCAGCTTGAAGCACCTCTAATATGGTGATTTCACTACTCTCTTTAGCAAGAGAAAATCCTCCATTAACACCTTTGTAGGAGTTTAAAATTTTTGCTCTTGCCATTGATTGTAAAATTTTTGCCAAAAAACTTTTTGAAATATTGAGTTCATTTGAGAGGTTTTCAGCCCCTAAAGGCTTTTGTGAACGAGCCAATACAATTAATGATAGAAGAGCATATTCGCTTGCGCGTGTCATTAGCATTAAAAATTCCTAAATAAATATTATATAATTGTGTATTATAGCGGTTCAACATCAAAAGATAATAAAGCTGTCTTAGTAAAATGTTTTTATGTACCATATACATTTAAAAGCCTTTTAAATGCAGATTTATTTGGATATAATTCCAATCAGCAAAAAAAAGCAGTAATGCTTTGAGCAAATTTAATATACCCATCAGGAGGTCATTATGGCTTTAGATTCGGCGAAAAAACAAGAAATTGTTAAACAATTCGGACAATCAGAAACAGACACTGGTTCAACTTCAGTACAAGTTGCACTGCTTTCAGCACGTATTACTGAACTAACAGAGCACTTAAAATCATTCAAAAAAGATCACGCATCACGTTTAGGTCTTTTAAAGCTTGTTGGTCAGCGTCGTCGTTTAATGCGTTACCTAAAACGTAGCAACCGTGCAGAGTATGCAAAACTAATCGAAGCTTTAGATCTTCGTGACAATATCTAAGTAGTAACTACTTTATGTCACCTTTTTAGGTGACATACCTTCATCCATAAATATTCCACTTTTTAGTTTTTATATATTTTCTGTAATATCTACAAAGCCCTATAGATAGGGACTCTAAACTAAAAAAATCTCTTTAGCCCGTTCTAGATCCTCTTTCGTATCAATTCCAAAGCCGGTGCTTGTCACTTTAACCATAGTAATTTTTTTACCATGATAGATGGCACGTAACTGCTCTAATTTTTCAATGTCTTCAATTGGGGCATCGTCAAGTGAACAGAAATCATTGAGGCTTTTCTTGGTAAAGCCGTAAATTCCAATGTGTCCAAAATAGGTGGCGCTTCCACTCCTGTTAAAAGGAATAAGTGAGCGAGAAAAGTAGATAGCGTTTTGTATATCATCGAGAACAACTTTAACAAGATTGGGATCTTGCGCAGATTCCGCATTAATAGCGTTATAGCAACTTCCCATTATAAATGGCTCTTTGGCACTTTTTAGAGATTCAAGTCGTGTCATGAGCTCATCGACTACTTCGGGTTCAATAAAAGGTTCGTCTGCTTGAATATTAATGACAAGCTCATCATCATCAAGTTGCAAAAGATTGGCACACTCGTTAATTCGGTCCGTTCCGCTTTTGTGGGTGTCTGATGTTAACATTGCTTCAATGCCATGTTTCTTACATGTAGTAATAATACTTTCATTGTCAGCTGCAACAACAACACGGCCAAGGTGTTCAACGCGTTTGGCAGTTCGAACTACCATGGGAAGACCGCCTATATCGGCTAAAACTTTTTGCGGAAAACGGGTTGATGCAAGACGTGCAGGAATAATTATCATGATGATTTAACCTTGTAATTGTATAATTGCGTAAATTATACAAAAAAAGGGATTAATGCTACTTTATCAGCCAGAATCGGGTTACTGTTATAACAGTGATTCAATGTTTTTATATGACTTTATCAGTAAATTTAATCCCAAAGGCAGAGTTCTTGATGTTGGTGCAGGTTCAGGGGTTGTAGGGCTTCTTGTAGCACGCGATTTTCCAAAAGTGCTTTTGGAATCTGTTGAGAAACAGGAAACCTTTGTGGAATACGCTACACAAAATGCACGGGTGAATAATATTACATGTAAAATTCATCATAGCGACCTGCTTGACTTTCATGATGAAAGAGGGTTTCAATACATAATTTCTAATCCACCTTTTTATCATGATGGAGTAGAAAAAAGCAGTGACATTATGCGTCATACTTCGCGCTATAATGTTCATTTACCACTGCAGCAGTTTTTTAAAAAAGTGAGCAGACTGTTACGTCCACAGGGACATTTTATCTTCTGTTATGATTCTATGCAGTTTGGACTGATTTGTGCAGAGTTAAATACGGTGAAATTAAGGGTTGTTGATGTACAATTCGTGCATTCAAAAATAGATAGAAAAGCGTCACTTGTAATGGTCCATGCTCGAAAAAATTCCAAGTCACTCATGAATACTTTAGCACCATTTATAGCCTTTGATGGAGATGAATTTTCTAAAGAAGCTAAACGAGTCTATGAAAAAGCAAGAACACAGAGTATAAAATGTCAACTGTGATGACTCAAGAAGGTTTTGTTTACCAATTTGACTACAGTTACTGTAGTGATTGTGGTGGACGTTGTTGTACTGGAGAGAGCGGTAATATTTTTGTAAAACGTTCAGAAGTCATTGCTATGGCGGCGTTATTAAAAATTGATGAACAGGCTTTTACTAAAGAGTTTTTAGTTAAAAAAGGCTATAAATACTCCCTTAAAGAGAAGAAAGTAGGTGACTCTCATGACTGTATTTTTTATTCACGAGAAATCAACGGCTGCTCCATCTATGAAGCGAGACCACAACAGTGTAAAACGTTCCCATTTTGGGACTATTTTAAAAATAATATACAAGAGTTAAAAGATGAATGTCCAGGTATTATCGATGTTTAAATCACTGTTTTTTATTGCTATGTTATTTATGAGTGGATGTATGCAGATACAACCTGATTCTCAAATAAGCAATATTAAGACCTTTGATAGAGAAGATGAGTTTATTATGTATGGACTTGATGCTGAGGTTAGACATAATTATGGTGGTGCAGCTCAATATTTCAATATTTTATATACTAAGACTAACAACATGGAGTATCGCTACAGAACGATAAATATGTTGATGAAAAACGAAAACTACGATCAGGTGATTACCATAACATCTGAGCAGCTGCTTCGTAATGACGATGATGCTAAATTAATGCGTTTTAAAGTTGCAGCTCTACTTGAAGTAGAGAAGATTGAAAAGGCAAAGAGTCTAGCGTTAGAACTTGTGGCCATGACTAAAGAAGAGGGTGATTACCTTATTTTAAGTCAAATTTACCAAAAGCAAGAGAACTTTGAGATGTCCATGAAATATTTAGAGAGTGCTTACGCTATTAATTATGGTGAGAATATTTTAGATACTCTTGCTGTAACGCTCTATGTTAACTTAGGACGTAAAGATGAAGCAATATCTTATTTAGAGACACATAATAGACTTCATGGCTGCTCTGAAATAGTATGTAATAGATTAGCTGGTTTTTACAGTAATCAAAATAATATTGAGGGGATGCTCTCTATTTATATGAGAATGTATGCTGAGAATCAAAATGTGCACGTTGGTGAGGCTATTGTAAATATTTACAATTACCAACAAGATTTTCCAAAATTAACTGTTTTTTTAGAAGAAAATAAAATAAACAGTGAACTGCTATTGCGTCTTTACGTTAATGCAAAAAACTATAAAAAAGCAGCACTGCTTGCAAAAGAGATTTATCAAGAGAGTGGTGAGAGCTATTTTCTAGGACAGAGCGCTATTTTCAGTTATGAATCAAGTGAAAATAAAAATGATACAGCGATGCTCAATAAGGTAATAAAAGAGCTTAAAAATGCAGTATTACAAAATGAAGATGCGCTTTTTTTAAACTATCTTGGTTACTTGATGATTGACCATAATTTAGATATTGAAGAGGGAATGGAGTATGTCAATCGAGCTCTTGACATCTCTCCAGATTCAGTATTTTATCTCGATTCATTAGCATGGGGTTATTACAAACAGAAACGATGCAAAGAGGCATATAAGTTGATGAAACAAGTTGAAGAATCATTAGGTCAAGATGATGAAGAAGTGCAGGATCACATGAGAGCAATTGAAAAATGTTTAAAGGAAAAAGATAGATGATTTTAGATGATATTATTGAAAAGACAAAAGAAGATTTAGCTGTTCGTGAAAAAGAGTATACCCTTGATTGGTTAGGCAAATCACTAGCATTTAATGCGCGAGTTCCACGTGAAGTGCATGGCTTTTTAACTTCTACAGAAGAGGAGCCTTACCGTATTATTTCAGAGGTCAAAAAAGCAAGCCCTTCAAAAGGAGTGATTCGTGAAGATTTTGACCCATTTGACATTGCTCAAGGGTATGAACGAGGCGGTGCTAATGCTATCTCTGTTTTAACAGAACCTCATTTTTTTCAGGGAGACTTAGAATACTTGGCTGGAATTCGTCGCTATGTAGGTATTCCTCTTCTTCGTAAAGATTTTATTGTCTCAAAATATCAACTTGTTGAAGCGCTTGTGTATGGTGCAGATTTTGTTCTTTTAATTGCAAAGTGTCTAAGTCGTTCAGAGTTAAAAGAGCTACTTAACTACACACGTCATCTTGGCATGGAGGCACTCGTTGAGGTTCATGATAAAAAAGATTTAACGAAAGCCATTTATGCTGGAGCTGATATTATTGGGATTAATCATAGAAATTTAGATACTTTTGAGATGGACATGAATCTATGTTACGACTTGATTCCACTTATTCCAAACGGAAAGATTATTGTTGCTGAGAGCGGTATTTACGAACATGGTCAATTACCAGACCTGCATAAAGCAGGTGTTGACGCATTTTTAGTTGGTGAATCATTAATGCGTCAAGACAATGTTGAAGAGGCTTTACGTTGTTTAAAGACAGGCGTAGGGTGTAAGTAGAAAATTTACATGTAAATCTAGGTTAGCCTAAAAGTGCTTTGACACACTCGTTAATACGTTTTCCATCAGCTAAATTACCAATTTTACCTTTAGCTGCTCTCATGACTTTACCCATATCTTTCATAGATTCAGCACCTGTTTGTGCAATAATCTCTTTAATAGCGGTACTTAGTTCGTCATCACTAAGTTGTGTAGGTAGATAGACTTCAAAAATAGCAATTTCAGCTAACTCTTTTTCAAGTAGGTCATCACGTCCTGCCTCTTTGTACTGTGTAGCTGAATCATTGCGCTGTTTTACCTGTTTAGCAATAATAGCTAAAACATCATCATCACTAAGTTCTTTACGCTCATCTACTTCAATCTGCTTCATAGCACTGTCAAGCAGGCGTAGTGCGTCACGTTTTTCAACCTCTTTTGCTTTCATTGCTGCTTTAATATCATCTTTTATCTGTATTTTGAGACTCATTATTTCCCTTGGAACTAAATTTGCTTTATTTTAGCAAAAATATAATATGAGATAATTGAATGAGAAAAGAACTCGTAATATCTACAATAGCAATAGCGCTACTTGGTGGTTGTACTGGAAAATATATAGAACCAGAGATGGACTTTAAACCACCAGAGTATGTAGAAGAGATGCCCGCAAAGGAGAATGAGAATTTAAGTACCTCTCAAGGAAGTATTTTTGGACAAGGCGATAACCCACTCTTCTCAGATCATAAAGCGATGCATGTTAATGATATTGTGACCGTTAGTATTACCGAGAGCATTAATAGTTCTAATAGTGTAAATAAAAATACATCTGAGAGTGATACAACAGAACTTGGTGGAGGAACATTTAGCTCCGGTAATGACAGTGGTATTGTCTCTTCTGTAGTGAGTGGTGCCAACAATCTGACTAATGTTGGATTTACAGCAGGTTCTACAAGTAGTTATACGGGAGCAGGTGCGTACTCCAAAGCAGCAACATTTACAACAACTGTTTCAGCTCGTATTATTAAAGTTCTTGAGAATGGAAACTATTTTATTTCAGGTCGTCGTGAGATGATGATTGATGATGAAAAACAGATTCTGCAACTTAGTGGTGTTATTCGACCTTACGATATTGATCAGAACAACCAAATTGGGTCAGGTAAAATAAGTGATGCCAAAATACTTTACAACTCACAAGGTGAGTTAGATCGTTCTATTGAACAAGGATGGGGGACCAAAGCAATTAAAGCAGTTTGGCCTTTTTAGCGATATTAATTAATTAGTTGCATTGGATTGATATGGTAATTTTTTTGTGTTACTTCAAACATTAGCTCATCACTGACCCGACCAATAACAGAGCCTTTTTTAAGACGTTTCCCCTTTTTAATAGTAGGTGCAATCTGACTTAAATGTGCGTAGATAGTGTGCATTCCATTGCTATGTTCAATAATAATAATGTTATTGAGCAGTGAGGTCTCTTTGGCTAGAATGACTTTTCCGTTAAGAACATTTTTAACTTTTGCATTTTTAGCTTTAGGTTTAAGAGAGACCGATTCGTTAAATATCTTAATATCATAAATAGGGTCAGTATATGGGCCAAACTTTTTAACTAGAGTATAACTAGAAAGTGGAGCAATGGTTTTTTTACCTCTATACTTTTTGGTTTTTACACTATGATAGATACTCTGTTTTTTAACTTCAGGAAGCTCTTTTCCTGTTTCTATTGCTTTTTTTCTATCAATTTCAAGTTGCGCTAAACGCTTTTTCTCTTCTTTTGCTTCACGTTTTTCTCTAGCGATACGTTCTTTCTCTTTCTCTTTAACAATATTGAGTTTGGCTAAGGTTTTGCGAAGTGATTTCTGCTCATTTTTTAATTTTTCAAATGATTTTTTATATATATTTTGATTGGTTTGTAGTGCTTTTAACTGTTTGGAGTTGGAACGTTTTAGTACTAAAAGCTCTTGTTTTTTAGCATCAATCATTGCAATAGTACTGTGAAGTTCTGTAATTCGTGCTTGTAACAATTCAATCTGTTTTGTAGTATCAAGATAGTTACTGTTTAATGATTTAATCTCATTTTGTATCTGTCTGCTAAGAGCATAGAGGGACTCTTGAACAATTAAGGATTGCTCATTAACAGGGTCTTTGTCATCTAAAACTAGCATAAGTGAGGCGTTACGTGCAATAGCAAAAACTAACTCTTGCTCAATTTTTGCTTGTTCGTCATTTAGTTCACTATTGCTATCTTTAAGCAGTATAAGTTCAGCTTTGCTTGAGGAGTAGTCTTGCTCTTTAAGGGCTAACTCCTCTTCAAGAGTGTTGAGTTCTTTACTCTGTTTTAAGACAATATTTTTCTGTTTTAAGATGTTTTTGGCATTTTTAGCCATCTTGTTACTAATTTTAGTATTGTCTTTATTAAAGGTCTTTAATTTTTTAGATGTTTGTGAAATTTCAGCATCAATATTACGTGCTAGAGCTACACTAGAGAGTATTAGTACAAAAGTAAGAAGAAAATGAATCATACCTCTTCTTTATGTCCTAACATAATCATAGATGCTAAAAATATCGAGAGACTAAGTGCTAGACTTAACATCGCCACTCCGTCACTAAAAAGATCAAAAATGGTAATATGAATACCAATAATATCGAGTTCAGATTCGATCCAACCGTAGTGTAAAATAGTAATAAATGTGGCAACAGTTAAGAGTGTTGCAATAAGGGCATCCACAATGGAAAGCCGAAACAGTACTGCTGAACGGAGCCAAACCGGTGCTCCAAAGAGTGCCATAATACTCATACGCTCTGTGTGTTGAAACTGCCAAATACGCATCTCTTTAAGCATTAAAAGTGATGTGACTGCAAAGATAAACAGTGCTAAAACTAATACCACCTGTTTAAATAGCAGAAGAAGTTTATAGGTAGTATTGTGGCTGTTTGTAAAACTTTCAATGCGTTTAATACCGGGCTGTTTTTTAATAAGAGATGTAATGGTACTAATCTGATCTGGGGATGGAAACTCGGTAAGATGAATCCTGTAAAATTTAGGAAGTGCAATTTTTAGTAGTTCAACATTGGTCTGCTTCATCTGTGTTTTTATTTTGTTTAAAACATGTTCAGTCTGGATCTCTTCGCTACTTTTAATTAGCGGATTAATAGCTCTAAATGTCTGGTCATCCATGCGTTTTTCAGAGACAACAACAATAGAGTAGTTCTCTTGCAGGTTTGATTCATAAGCAGTAATAGCACGGTCTGTAATAGTGAAAATTTGTAGTGAAAATAGTATGGTTGCTATTGCCAAAATGAGAGAAAGGTGGTTTTTAAATGACCTCATGAACGACTCCGTTCTCAATATTGAAATGCTTATATTCAAGGTTAAGGTTTTTAGGAATGTTGTGGGTTACGACCACAACTGTAGTACCTAGTTGCTCATTTGCTCCTTGGAGCAGATTCCATATGACCTGAGATGAGTAGTCATCAAGGTTACCCGTTGGTTCATCGGCTAATATTAAAATGGGATTATGTGAAAGGGCTCGTGCCATTGCGACACGTTGCTGCTCTCCACCACTAAGTTCTTGAGGGTATTTTCCTGCTTGATGGTTGAGTTTGACATGGGTTAGGAGCTTTTCTACTTGAGCATTACTGACATCTTTAGCATAGCCTGAAATAATTAGAGGTAGCATGACATTTTTTTCAATGGTCCACTCTTTTACGAGTCTAAAGTTTTGAAAAACAATTCCAAGATGTCGTCTGAGAAGATTGAGTTTTTTCTGGCTGATGTCGTTCATCTCTACACCACCAACAATTAATTCACCATTCCTAGGTTCTAGAGCACCATAAAATGATTTTAAAAGTGTTGATTTTCCACTACCACTAGGCCCAGTTATAAAAACAAAACTTTTTGATTCAATGGAAAATGATGCATCGTTAATGATAGTCTCTTTGTCATTGTATGAGAGCGAAAGATTTTTTGCGTAGATGACCTTATCCATGAAGTACCTTACATAACTCTTGGTGTACATGTAAATTTGTACGTGTCGCAATAAGGTTTTGAGGAAAATAGCTGGTCTCATCTTCTTTTAAAATAAGATAGACATGTTCAGGGCGCTCAAAGCTTCCGAGTGAGAGTCTGCACATCATACCACCACCTTCAATTGAATAGAGTCGTTCAAAGTGGATGAATCCACCATCAAACTTAACGGTCTTTCCATTGAGCTCATGCAGGTGTTTTGGATTGAGTAAGCCTTTTGGAAAGTCAAAGTTGGCATTTACGGTGCGATTTGGACTCTCTTGCGAGTTAATTAACGTGACATCATAGATATTTTTTTCCATTAATCGCCAACGGTCTTCATATTTACTTGTTACAGCAATTGACTTATTCTTATTGATTTCAAGAGAGAGTTGTTGCAGTGACATAAATGTTTCATAAGAGTAAGCGTAGTAGTTCTCGCTGTCGGTTCTAAGTTCAAGTCTTCCATTAACTTTTAAAACTCGAATTGCCTCCTCAATAAAAGGCTTTGAGATGACACGGCGATGAGGTTTTTTGTCCCAAGGTACAGGAAAATGTACATAGATTTTACCTACAATGTTAGAGGGAATAAGTTCCATAAAAAGACGGGCATCATAGTCTAATAGCAGAAGGTTTTCAATGTTGTGTATGCTAATCTGTTTTAAGACCTGTTCAATTGAGGGACGGTGGATTTCAATGCCAATAAAGAGTATATCAGGGTTTTGTATAGCTTGATGGACTAGGTGACGACCTGAACCAAAGCCGACCTCAATATGTACCTCTTTGTCCGTAGTGAAGTTATCTGCAAAATAGGAAATATGTTTAAGTTTTAACTCATCATGCTGAAAATGAATATTTTTTTCTGCGGTATGTACGTTAGAGCTAAAGACCTCCGCATCAGTAAGTTTAACATAGTCAAGCAGTGCTTTATGCATTAAAAATGTTGGAGAAGGACGAGTAATTTTATCGCTTTTAATTAATCGTTTTTCGCCACTTTTAAGTAGAGTAAAAAACTTTCTACCCTCAACTTCAGTAGCAATAAGTTGTTCATCACTATGTTTTACATTAGTAGCAATAAAGTCAAACTTTGTTCCCTTAATTGCAGTGGGAAAGCTCGCATTACGAGACTCTTTAATATGAATATGTGGCATAAATTAGAACCTACTTTTTTGATTCAAATGAGATTTCAGCAATTTCAGACGGTTTAGACTCAATACCATTACTATCTACTGCTAGGACATGATATTGATAGAGCGTATCAGCAACAATGTTCATGTCTGTAAGTTCTGTTTTTGTTATACCATTAATTTTACTAGTGCTTTTAGAGAGCCAACCTTCGCGGGTTGTTTTGACTATGGTAAAACTACGGGTACGTTGATCAGTACTTTTCCAATTAAGTTGAACGGTCTTGTTTACTAGTTTTGCACTAAAGTTTGTTGGAGCTTTGAGTTTTCCTAATGTACTTCCATAGGCGTAGTGTGAGCTAAGTTGACTCTCAAGTCCGTCAGCATCAACTGCAGTAATTTTGTAATAATATTCAATGCCATCTTCATTGATCATATCATTATAGCTGTTTTGACGTGATTTTACATGTAAATCATAACTACCATCTTTATTAGAACTGCGATAGATGTTATAGTAATCAATACCTTTGCTGGTACTTGGTGACCAATTGATTGTAATCTGTTTGGCTATAGTTGACGTGGCAGAGATTTTTGTAATGCTATCTGGCAGTGCTTTTGTGACTACCTTTACAATGTCACTAGGCAAGGAGTTTAAGTTGTCAAACGTTGTAGCAATAATTCTGTATTGGTAAATTTGATTGTCATCTAAGTCTTCATCAATAAACTCGGCATTGAAGCGACCATTTATTGTTGTTATATTTTCCCATTCTGGGTCATTAATGGTTCTACGTTGGATATCATAGGAGACAACTTTTAGGTTGGTGTGCGGTCTCCAGATAAGTTTCGCACTACGGGGCATATTTCCAATAGAGGTGAAGAAACTGACAGATTTTAGTCGTGGAAGTGAATTGACATTGGTAATATCACTAGGATGAGATTCTGCTTCATCAGAATTATAGGTAGTAAAAGCATACTGATACGGGGTGTTCGGCGTGATGTCGTTATCTACAAAGTGAGTTTTGTATTTACTCTCAATTTTTTTTATAAGATGGAGCTTCTTATCTTTACTTTGAGGCTGAGCTCTGTAGATTGCTATACCGATAACTTTTGGGTGTTTTATAGGTTTCCATTCAAAAGCAATGGAGTTCATATCGGTAAGGTAGCCATTAATAACAACCTTAGGTAGAGATGAGTCTAAAAGTGTTTTTTCTGGTGTAGCAGGCTGTTTAGAGCAGCCGCTAGAGAATAAAATCAGTAAAGTGGCGGTTAAAATTGTTCGGAAGAATAAGTTCATTAATAGTGTCCTTGTTAAATTGTTCGTTAATAAATGTCTGCATATCATTAGCTACTGGTGCGCAAAACTGCATGGTCTCACCTGTAGTTGGATGAACTAAATAGAGTAGATATGCATGCAGTAAAATTCTTGAGATTTTATCTTTTTTGCTCTTAAGAGCATATAAATGATCCCCCTCAATGTGCCGACTAATAGACTCTAGGTGAACACGAATTTGATGCGTTCTTCCTGTAAATAGTTTACATGTAATTAACTCCACTGACTCATCTCTGCTTGGATAGAGCTTCTTAAAGAGTGTCTGCGCTGTTTTTCCATGTTCAACTACACCCATTTTGAGGCGATTATGGCTACTGCGTCCAATAGGTTTGTCAATGTAGGTAAATTCATCTTTTAGTAGAGGTGAGATAACAGCTAAATAGTAGCGTCCCATACTTCTATCTTGAAGTTGTAGCGATAGTTTCTCATGTGCTTCGTTGTTTTTAGCAACCACCATAACCCCACTGGTTCCTTTGTCAAGCCGGTGTACAATTCCGTGACGCTCTTCACCGCTAATAGTTGAGAGGCGAATATTTTTATGTTTAAGCCAATCAACCAGCGTGGGCTCTTTAACACTTGCTGCGGGGTGGACTGTGAGATTGCTTGGTTTATTGATCACTAAAATATCATCATCTTCATAAAGCACCTCTACATCAAAGTCAATCTCTTGTGCTGGCGTAATCTCTGCTTCGGGAAAGCTGACTAAAACTTCTTGGTTAAATTTGAGTTTTAGTCCTGGTTTGGTAACTGTTTTGCCATCAACGGTTACGTTACTGTTTTTAATGAGATGGGCCACTTGATTTCTGGGTTCTTGCAGTGCTTTAGTTAAAAATGTGTCAAGTCTAGAGGTTTCGTTAACATCAAATGTAGCGGGTTGATTCATAAATATTGCCTTTATTGTGTTATTATTTTAGTCAAATTTAGTTAATAATTAGGATAGAGTCTTTGTGGAAACTTAATCGGCGTATTTTAGCACATTTCGACATTGTTTCTATTATTTTTATTATTCCTTTAGTTGTTGTTTCTGGTTGGTTAATTGCTGAAATCCATCCTGTCCTTGCTCAAAAACATATGGTCTATGTTGGTGTTGGTGTGGTTGTCTTTCTACTTTTCTTTTTTCTTCCAATTCGACGTTTTAACTGGTTTATTCCCATCTTTTACTGGTTAAACATTTTATTGCTTATTGCGGTTGAATTTTTTGGACATGCACGCTTAGGTGCAAAACGATGGCTAGAGATACCTTTTATTAATTTTACACTTCAGCCTTCTGAGCTAATGAAGCCGGCATTTATTTTAATGTTGGCCTATTTAATTAGTAGAAATCCTCCCCAGTTAAAAGGCTACAATTTAAAAGAGTTCTTAAAAATTTCGTTTTATATTTTACTTCCATTTTTTCTTATTGCCAAAGAGCCTGACTTGGGAACGGCACTGGTACTACTACTTTTAGGTTTTAGTATACTTTTTTTTGTAGGAGTCAATTGGAAAATTTGGGCAACATTAGTGACTGCAGTGATTATTTCAGCACCTCTATTATATTCACAACTGCACGATTATCAGAAAAAACGTATTAAAGATTTTGTTTCAGAAAAGCCATCCTATCATGTACAGCAGTCAATTATTGCGATAGGCTCTGGTGGACTATTGGGGCAAAATAAAGAAGATGCAACTCAGACGCAGATGAAGTTTCTGCCTATCGCCTCAAGTGATTTTATTTTTGCTTATGTTGCAGAGCGATTTGGTTTTCTCGGTACAGTAACTCTGATTACAGTCTATGCACTGCTTATTTTACATCTGCTCAGTCTTGCGGTGTGGAATCAAGACTACTACATTAAAGTTGTTGCTTCAGGTATTTCGTTTTTAATTTTTATCTATATGACGGTAAATATCTCAATGACCATAGGCTTTGCCCCAGTAGTTGGGGTGCCTCTGCCTATGTTTAGCTATGGTGGCAGTAGTTTTGTAAACTTTATTATTCTTTTTGCTATTATGCAAAACTTAATAGCATTTCGTTTTAGAGATATGTATGATGATAGAGGAAAAAAAAGTTTTCTTTAAATCAGTAGTTTCTAAGATTTTTTTCCGTAGAATTGCATTCTTCAAACAAAGTGGGTTCATAGCTCAGTTGGTTAGAGCCCTCCGCTCATAACGGAGTGGTCGAGTGTTCGAGTCACTCTGAACCCACCACTTGTGCACGGGCGTTTCAAGTCTTTCTCAATTTTTCGCTTTTTATTGCTGTCACCTTATTGTCTTTGCAAAAGAGAGGAGTAGGACTTTAAGATATGAAATTATCGACAACTTTTTTAATTTTTGGTTTAGATTTTAAGTCTATATTAAAATGAATCTGCATAAATTTAATAATAGACTTGACAAATGATTGAGCACACTTTTGGCGATTCTCTTTTGTGTCTCTAATATTATCATAAGGAAACTCTATTTGAATGCCACTAATGTTCCCGCCCTTTAAAGAACCATACCTAATGGTGTCATAAGCTCCTTCAAAGTAGTTTTCGTCCGTTGCGTAAGGAAGCTTTTGTGAAGGAATAGAGTCGTAACTTTCACTGCACATTAGGCCTCCAAGAGAGTTAGGACCTTTTAATTGGTCTAAAAATACTTCAGTAGAAAACTTTGAAAGAGTCCTAATGCTTGTTTTATTTTGATATTTTAATAGGTTCTCATCATCAAGCTTAAGAACATCATTAACTAAAAGGTACCCGAACTCTAAATATCCCTTTGGATGTGACTGTCCATGAATGTCAATGTACAACCCTTTAGAGAACTTTTTGTCTACCTCTTTTTTACTTTTTTGTATGAAGTGATGAAATTCATCATAAATTACTTTTGCCCTTTCGTCTTCATAGGCTACAGCTCTGTGTCGGTTAAGATCTACTTTTCTTCTTGAAATCTCTCCAATTACTGCATAAGGAGTTTTTTTAGTCTGTCTGTAGAATTCACTCATAATATCTTCAGTGAGTTCTAAAGTAAAGTCATCCAGATCAAAGACGCCACTGCTTCTGTTGTTAATATCATCAGGGGAAACTTCTCCACCATGAGGGACACTTAGAATTATGGGAATATCACCTTCGTAGTAGCGAATATGGTTTTTTACGGTAGCTTGAATCAAATGAAATAACTCCTTATCAATTATATTTTTTAATTTACATGTAAATCAGTGGTTAGTAAAAAAACTTTACAAATTCATCCAGTTCAATTCTAGAAGTTCTATAGCTATTTACAAGAGCGTTTTTCTCTTCATAGCCTAGTGCAATACCACAGAGCAACTTTTTATTTTTAGGTACATCTAAAGCCTCTTTTACAATGCTTGGGTACTGTGCAAGGGCTGCTTGAGTACAGGTGGCTAATCCTAGCTCTTCAGCCATGAGCATAATAGATTGTAAAAACATACCGTAGTCAATGTATGATCCTTTCTCAAGACTCTCATCTATGAAGAAATACATTACTACGGGAGCATCAAAGGCACGATAGTTCTGTTCCCACTGCTTGTGCTGTTTTTCAGTGTCCTCTCGTCTTATGTCGAGGGTCTTGTACATCAGAAGTCCGGTGTTGCGTCTTCTTGTCTTATAAGGTTCGTTCCATGTCAGCGGATAGTACTCGTAGTCCATAGGTTCATCATGGGAACCGTTAAAAGCTTCTAGTAGTTTTGTTTCAATAGCTCTTTTACTCTCTCCGCTGACAACACAGAGATCCCATGGCTGCATATTGACACCTGATGGAGCGTGTTTTGCATGTTCTAAAATTAACTCAATTTTCTCTTTTTCAACAGTTTTATCTAAGTAGGCTCGCACCGATTTTCGTTGCAGTAACGCTTGTGAAACATTCATAATTTTATCCTTGAAAAGTATTCTAATAGGTTAGCCTGTACTTAAAGTTAGTTTTTGTAGCAATTAATTCCTTCTATTGGCTCCCACGCGCAGAATGTGATATTTTTTCTAATGTAGATTTTGGTTTTAAAGTGTACTGTTTCTGCTCTTTTTTAATAGGGGAAACAAAGGCTAGAAGAACAAAAATAAGTGCGAATATAACTCCACTAAGAACGCTTAGAATTAGTTTTAATTTATAGTCTTGCACATCTGTTCCTCTTTTTCATAATAGACTTCTTATGTAAGAAGTCTATTATATTTATACAGTTTTAAAGATTAAGGCTTTATGATAGCGGGTATGAAAAACATTTACTTCAGTCTTATCTTGATAGCTACATTTTTCTTATATGAACTTTCTGCTGAGCCAACTTTGGGGGTCTTAAAAAAAGTTCAATCTAACAATTTGCTGTATTTTAATATTAACTCCAACAATTTTACACCCCCAAGGAGTACTTACGCATGTAAAAACTATGGGATAATCATGGTAGGTGAAATTAGTAATGTAGAAAATACATGTAAATCACGTTTAAAAGAATATGTACAAAATCATCCGGAAATTTTTCACTTCTCATCACTACAGTTAAAACGTTATCAGCAATATCATTTAGATATTCTCAACAATCAATGTATTATTTATGCCAAAGGAAGAAAGAGTCTTTCAGAGATTCTTTTAGAAAATGGTTTGGCAGTAAGAGATGTTAAAGTAAAAAATATTGTGTTTGAATATAAGTTTAAACGTGCTGAATTAAGAGCTCGTAGAGAGAAAAAGGGAATCTATTCCGATCCCATATTAAGATCATGCGTGAATGTTTTAAAGTAGACCTGAAGTGCCCTTAAGCTTCTTCAGTATTGGTTGTCATATAGACCCAAAAGTCTTGGTGGCTATGCCCTTGGTTTAAAAAGTAGACCTGTAAAATGCCAACACGGTAGAGTGTTATAAACATTTTTACATAAGGAATAAAGAGGGAGAGTTTAACCAGTAGTGACTGCTCTTTCTCACCTTTTGTCTGCATCATTGTCTCAAGGCCAATATTTTTACTTAAATAGAGACCAAAAAGAATTGAAAACAGAAAATTTAAGATCAATCCAAAGATCATATAAGCGGCAAAATCTTGTTCGTACATACCTGCAATCATTTAAAATCCTCTCATATTATAGGTTGTCAATTGCATCTTGCAAGATTTGAGTAGCAATTGCCTTATCTTTAAATTCTCTAACTTTTACCCACTTATTAGGTTCTAGCATTTTGTAAGTCTCAAAAAAGTTCTTAATTTTTGCCAACGTGTGTGGAGCAATATCTTGCAAGTCTTTAATTTCATCATACGTTGGATCAATCTTTGAAGTAGGAACGGCTAAAAGTTTTTCATCAATTCCACTCTCATCTTCCATAAGTAGTACACCAACTAAGCGGCAGTCCAAAACTGCACCAGCTTGTATTGGATACTCTGTTAAAATCAATATATCTGCTGGATCACCGTCTTGAGAAAGTGTCTTGTTAACAAAGCCGTAGTTTGCAGGGTAGTACATTGCAGAGTGCATGACGCGGTCAAGAGCAAGTGCGCCGCTCTCTTTCTCAATTTCATACTTAATATTTGATCCGTAAGGAACTTCAATTATCGCTCTTATTTTATCTGGATTTTCGCCATAACTGATTTTGTCTAGATTCATTGTAGTCTTCTCCAAAAAAATAACTGACGGAATTCTAGCCTAAAAAACCAAAGAGATACTAAAATGTAACATTTTTTTATTTTAAGTTAATAATTTATGTCGCTTCAAGCTAATTTCAAACATCATTATTATATTATTAGTCACTTTTACACAAAAGGCAGAGTATGGAAACTAACCTTATAGTTGAGGGTTTAAAGTTTATGGCTTTAGGAATGGGAACCGTGTTCCTTTTTCTAATAGTTTTAATTGGAATGATGAATCTTCAGGCTAAAGTCATCACACGATACTTTCCTGAACCTCATGCGGCACCAGATAGTCCGAGCAAAGCACCGAGTGCACCAGCAAAAGATAACAAGAAGATTGCTGCCATTACAGCTGCAATCATGCATCATAATAATGTTTAAGGAATATAATGGCTAAGAAATTTATTGACATAATGGATACAACTTTTAGAGACGGATTTCAGTCTGTCTTTGGAGGCCGTGTCTTAATGGATGACTTCTTTCCAGCAGTTGAAGCTGCGAAAGAAGCGGGGATTACACACTTTGAATTTGGTGGTGGAGCACGTTTCCAATCACTTTTCTTCTACTTAAATGAAAACGCATTTGATATGATGGATCGTTTTAGAACTATTGTTGGACCAGATGCAAACCTTCAAACACTTGCTCGTGGTGTAAACACAGTAATGTTAGATACAGGTAGTCGTGAACTCGTTGATCTTCATGCGAAACTTTTCAAAAAACATGGAACAACGACCATTCGTAACTTTGATGCTCTTAATGATGTTGAGAACTTAAAGTATTCGGGTGAGCGTATTGCACATCATGGTCTTAACCATGAGGTAGTGGTAACACTAATGGACCTTCCCCCACATTGTGAGGGTGCTCATACGGTTGATTTTTATGAGAAGACACTTCGCGAAATTTTAGATAGTGGTATTCCATATAGCTCTATATGTTTTAAAGATGCAAGTGGTACATCTAATCCAAATAAGATTTACGAAACAATTAAAATGGCACGTAAACTTGTTCCTCAAAATACTCACTTGCGTCTTCATACGCATGAGACAGCAGGTGTCTCTGTTGCGGCATATTTAGCAGCACTTGATGCAGGAATTGATGGTATTGATATGGCTGCAGCTCCAGTGAGTGGTGGTACATCACAGCCAGATATCTTAACAATGCTTCATGCCACTAAAGGAATGAACTACGATTTAGGTGGTTTAGAGATCGATAAGATCTTGGCATATGAAGACACATTGACAGACTGTTTAAGTGACTACTTTATGCCACCAGAAGCGACAATGGTATCTCCAATTATTCCATTTTCTCCAATGCCAGGTGGTGCATTAACTGCTAATACCCAGATGATGCGTGATAACAATATTATGGAAAAATTCCCTGATGTTATCCGTGCAATGCGTGAAGTGGTAGAAAAAGGTGGTTATGGAACGTCTGTAACTCCAGTATCACAGTTTTATTTCCAACAAGCACTAAACAATGTTATTCAGGGACCTTGGAAAGCAATTGCTCCAGGTTATGGAAAAATGGTTCTAGGTTATTTTGGTAAAACACCAGTTGCTCCAGACCCTGAGATTGTAAAAATTGCCTCAGAAAAATTAGGTTTAGAGCCGACAACTGAGAATGCAATTGACCTTGCTGATGCAGATGAGCGTAAATCAATCGCATGTTGGATTGAGCGTTTAGAAAAAGAGGGCATCAAAGTTAATGAAGAGAATGTATTTATTGCAGCTTCATGTGATGAAAAAGGTATCGCTTTCTTAAAAGGCGAGGGTGAAGTTAATGTTAGAAAACTTTCAGAGATGGAAGCAGCAAACAGTACAGTAGCAACAACAGAGGAGAAAAAAGGTATGGGTACAGGAAGTTATACAGTAGTAGTAGATGGACAGAAATTTAGTGTTCAAGTAGCTGAAGGTAATGCAGATATTCAAGTAACAGCAGTTAATGGTGAAAGTGCAGCTCCAGCGGCGGTAACTCCAGCTGCAGCTGCTCCAGCAGCATCAGGTGAGACCGAAGATATTAAAGCGATGCTACCAGGTTCAGTATGGAAAATTATTGCTAATCCTGGTGACTCAGTAGCTGAAGGTGATACTCTTATCATTTTAGAGTCAATGAAAATGGAAATTGACATTGTTGCTCCAAAAGCTGGTGTTGTAAAATCAATCAATGTTAATGTGAACGACAAAGTAGTTGAAGGCCAAGTCGTAGCAGTAATGAGTTAACCTATGAAGAAATTTTTAGTTTCAATTTTTTCGGTTTTAATGTTAATGACTGCAGCATATGCTGGTGGTCATACTGCTGCAGCTGATGCTAGCTCTCACCAAGAAGAGGACTATAAAGCTCAGAGTTTGGGTGCAATGGTAGGTGGTTTCATTAGCTCTACAGGTATTGTTGCATTAGTATCACCTGATGAGAATGAGCTTAATTCTCATGGTGAGAAGATGAGTGACTTTCACAAAAGTTGGGGTCGTCTTATTATGATCTTTATCACTTTTGGGCTATTCTACTTAGCAATTAAGAAAGGTTTTGAGCCTCTATTACTTTTACCTATTGGTTTTGGTGGACTATTAGCAAACATTCCTATTGCAGGTATTGGGGGTCCAGATGGATTTTTAGGTGTTTTGTATTCGATGGGACTTGCTAATCAGCTCTTTCCTATTCTAATTTTTATGGGTGTTGGTGCCATGACCGATTTTGGTCCACTGCTTGCTAACCCTAAAACAGCACTCCTTGGTGGTGCAGCACAGTTTGGTATTTTTGGTACTCTTGTTGGTGCGGTGGCACTTGCAGAGATGGGACTTTTTGACTTTACCATTAAGCAAGCAAGTGCGATTAGTATTATTGGTGGGGCAGACGGTCCGACCTCCATTTTTATCGCCAGTGCCTTGGCACCTGAACTCCTTGGTGCAATTGCCGTGGCATCTTATTCATATATGGCGATGGTTCCAATCATTCAGCCTCCGATTATGAGAGCGTTAACAACGGAAGAAGAGCGTAAGATTAAGATGGTGACTCTTCGTCAAGTGTCACGTTTAGAGAAACTTATTTTCCCTATTATGGTTCTGACTTTGGCTATTTTGGTATTACCAGATGCGACACCACTAATTGGTGCGTTTATGTTTGGAAATTTCTTAAAGCAATCAGGTGTTGTTGATAGACTTTCAGATACTATGGAAAATGCTCTGATTAACATTGTCACTATCTTTTTAGGACTATCTGTTGGTTCAAAATTATCTGCAGATCAGTTCTTAGTTGGTGAGACTTTGGCAATTTTAGCTCTTGGTGTTGTAGCGTTCTCAGCAGGTACTGCTGCAGGTGTTATTATGGCTAAGATTATGAATAAATTCCCAGGAACTAAAGTAAATCCACTTATTGGTTCAGCAGGTGTTTCTGCAGTTCCTATGGCGGCTCGTGTATCGAATAAAGTCGGTATGGAGTATGACAGAGGTAATATTTTACTAATGCATGCGATGGGTCCAAATGTTGCAGGTGTAATCGGTTCAGCGGTTGCTGCCGGTGTACTTCTTTCAATCTTTAAGTAGGAACTCTACTTAAAGATCTGTTTTGTGTTCCCAATGATTGAGAATGTCATTGTGAACAAAGCCTATTTAAAGTCTTACTGATTCATTATCTCAACAATGAGGGGTAAAATATCTTTACTCTTTGTCTTGTTAATAAAACCATCTGCACCTAAGTCTTGTGCTTCACGCTTGTTATTATCTCCGGTCATAGAGCTGTTAACAATAACAGGAATATTTTTTGTGTCATGATTTTGACGTAATTTTTGAAGTACTGTAAATCCTGACATCTCTGGCATCTCAATATCTGTAACAATTGCTGGAATAACAGTTGGATCAGGCAGGTCAAAAACATAATCTATAAGTAGTTTACCATTGTTAAATATTTTATAATCAATCTTAGAGTTCTTAAAAACCTGACTCAGATGTTTTTGAGCTGTCTTTGAATCTTCTGCAATTAAGACGGTACCGTTAAGTAGTTTCTCTGGAACACGAAGACTCTCTAAGTTTGCTGGTGATGCGGTAACATCTACCATGGCCTGAGGAATAACATCGGCAAGGAGTTTCTCGTAGTCAAGCACTAGACAGAGACTGCCATCTTCAAGCCGAGTGTCGTTAATAATCATAGAGTTGTCACCTACACTGTAACTCTCTGGCGCATGCATCTCTGCCCAATTCTTTTTTATAACACGAAAAGCAAACATGATTCTAAGACCAATGATTACCCCATTAAAATCACAAATTAGATAATTTGAGGCAGAGAACCCCTCTTTTTTAATTGGATGATTAAGCCAAGAGGGTAGGTTCAAAATTGGAATTTGAGTGCCACGTAGAATCATTGTACCTTCAAGTAGTGGATGTGACGAAGGTATTAATGTTAGTTTATGACGTTTAGCTTCTACAACTTCACGTGTCTTAAAAACATTTATGGCGTAATATGGAGATTCTTCATCTTCACTGATCTTAAATACTAAAAGCTGAACTTCATTGTTTTTCGCTAAACTTGTTGATGCATCAACATGCTCTAATAGTGACATTAATCGACCTTATATGCGTATTAGCTTTATTGTACCAAAAAAAGCATTATAAAACACATTAAGGTTGCCTTTTTCGAGGTGTCCAATAGTGAAAAAAAGTCTATTTGAAGCAATAGATGTGTAAAATAAGAGCTATTAAAATGATGGAAAACCTATGAAACTTATTACTTTTATTTTTTTAACCGTAAGCGTATTGTTTGCCAAAGAGCATTATGCCAAGCTTGAACCGTATGAACTTAAGACAATTTCATCAAACGTCTCTGCATTAGTTATGTTTGCAGATATTACAAAAGAGGGAAAGCGTCTTAAGGGCGATGAGTACATTACTCTTGATGATAAGCTAGATAAAATAGAGCTCAAACAGATAGAGAAAAAAATGCTACTGCTAAACAGTACTATTGAACTTAATCAAGAGGTCATTAAAAATTACGATGCTCTATTAAAAAAGAAAGTTACTAATTTTGAGCGTATTAAAAGCCTAAAGATTAAATCTAGTGTTGAAAAAGATCGTGAATTTTATGACTTAGTTAATAGTCAAAACCAGTACATTAATACAAAAAAAGAGCTTGAAAATATTAGAGTTCAATTAAATGATCTAAATCTTCGCAAAGAGGTTCTTTTAAAAAGTGTTAGTGACAAGCATATTAGTTCGACAGAGTTTACTCTGTATAAATTACATGTAAAAGAGGGACAGTTTGTAAGTCCCTCTACTCCTTTAGCCGATTTAGCGGATATCTCAAAAGGAAAATTGGTTATCTACTTAAGTTATGAAGAGATGGTAAATTACAAAAGTAAAGCACTTTATTTAGATGGTGTTAAAAGTAGTTACACCATCACAAGAGTATGGAATATCGCCGATTCAAAGCACCTCTCAAATTATAGAGCCGAAATTGTAATTGATGCACCAAAAATCTTTTCACGACTAATAAAAGTGGAGTTACGAGATGATTAATAGTACGGCGTGTCCACTTGACTGTTATGATGCTTGTGCTATCACTTATGGCAATGGAAAACTTGCTGGAAGTAAGCGTCACGAGTTAACACAAGGTTATCTCTGCCCACACTTAAACCATTACGATAAGTTTAATCAGATACAGGTCCCCACCTATAAAGGTGAGCCAATCTCAATGCAAAAAGCTGTTGAGATTTTAATAGCGTCAATTAAAAAATACAATGGCTCTAAAATACTGCACTACAGAGGTCATGGAAACTTTGCATTAATGCAGGGTGTAACAGATTATTTTTTCTCTAAAGTTGGTGCAACACTCACTTCTGGATCGCTCTGTGACGGGGCGGGTGAGGCAGGAATTATTGAAGGACGAGGAAGTAACAAAACTCTGGACTTAGAGCAGATTAACAAGTCTGAGGTTGTCATTGTATGGGGACGAAATTTACATGTAACTAATTCACATCTACTGCCGTATTTAAAAGATAAAAAAATTATTGTGATTGATCCGGTTAGAACAAAAATGGCAGAGTGCGCAGATCTTTTTATTCAGTTAAAACCTCATGGTGATATGCTATTAGCACTACTACTAAGCCGTTTTGCAGTAATTAATGAGCTTGATGATGAGGAGTTTTTAAAGAAGCATACTGATGAGTTTGAGGAGTTTTATGAGCTGACACAGACCATTAGGATTAAAAGCAATTTAGATCTTATTGATGTTGATATAGGTGATGTTGCAAAGCTAATGGATCTTATTGAAGATAAGAAAGTGGTTATTCTTGCTGGTGTAGGTGTGCAGAAAAATCGTGATGGAGCATCGACACTTAGAGCCATAGATGCCTTTGCTGCGACACTGGGACTTTTTGCAAAAGAGGGGTGTGGTGTTAGTTACTTGGGAAGTTCACAAGAAGGCATTAGTAACCCTTTTGACTTAAAGAGTAAGCGAGTTCCCAAAGCCACAGCCGACTTTTCAAAGTTTAATATGATTTTTGTTCAAGGGGCAAATCCATTAAATCAGATGCCATCATCACTAAAGGTAAAACAGAATATGTCTAAGGTAGAACTGTGCGTCTATTATGGGCTCTATGAGAATGAAACTTTATTGGCAGCAGATTTGGTAATTCCTGCCTGTAATTTTTTACAAAAGAGTGACATTCGCTGTTCCTATGGGAGTAACCATATGCTGAAGATGCCACAAGTTCAAGAGAGAAGTTCTGGTATTAGTGAGTATGAGTTAACATTAGCACTCTCAGAAGAGTTTCAAATTGAACTTGAATCTGAAGAAGATTATTTAAAACATTTTAAATCATTTTTAGATGCTAAAGAGTGTGGAAGTAGAGTAAAGGGTCGAGATGAGCTAGCATATGAAAATGGTTTTGATACCGATAATGAGCTTTTTTTGTTTATGGACGAATTTGAATTTTCCTATAATAATGACGATAAACTTTTCTTAATTACATGTAAAAGCCCTCGAAGTTTAAACTCTCAGTTTCAAAGAGATAATGAAATACATGTAAATCCTGCTTTGGGCTTTAGAGATGGTGAAGAGGTAGAGGTTAGCTCAGATATTGGCAGTGTCAATTTACATGTAAAAAATGATGATAGTTTACGAGAAGATACGGTGTTAATCTATTCGGGTGTTCATGGTGTCAATAATCTAACCCCATCATATTTAAGTTACGAAGGAGAAAATGCAGTGTTTCAAGATAAAAAAGTGGAGATTAAAAGATGCAAGTAGATGATTTAAAAAATATGGATGATAGTTTTGTGTTGCCGACGTATGGACGTCAAAACATCAGTATTGTAAGTGGTAAAAATGCCTATTTAAAAGACAGTACAGGTGTAGACTATATAGATTTTACATCTGGCATTGGTGTGGTAAGTATTGGTCATGGAAACGATAGGCTATCACAAGCTATTTGTGAGCAGGCTAAAAACATTACCCATATCTCTAATCTTTACCTTATTGAGCCTCAAGCAAAGTGTGCTAAGACACTCGTAGAGACAAGTGGCTATGACATGAAGTGTTTCTTTGGAAATAGCGGTGCTGAAGCTAATGAGGGTGCTATTAAAATTGCTCGCAAATATGGTGAAGTTGATGGTGAGTCTAAACGCTATAAGATTGTAACGTTGCAACACTCGTTTCATGGCAGAACCATTACCGCTCTTAAAGCGACAGGGCAAGAGGCGATGCATAACTATTTTGGACCGTTTCCTGATGGCTTTGTTTACGCTAATGATGTCGATGAGATAGAATCTCTTTTAGATGAGCATACTGTTGCTGTTATGATTGAATTGGTTCAAGGAGAGGGTGGTGTTCAGCCGTTAGAGCGTGAAAAAGTTCAAAATTTGGCAAAACTTTTAAAAAGTAAAAATATTTTACTTATTGTAGATGAGGTTCAAACTGGAATATACCGAACGGGTGAGTTTTTAGCATCAAATCTTTATGATATTGAACCTGATATTATTACCTTAGCTAAGGGTCTTGGTGGAGGTGTTCCTATTGGTGTAGTGATGACGGCCAAAAAAGAGGTTTTAAAAGCAGGTGATCACGGCTCTACCTTTGGTGGTAATTACCTCTCTACCGCTGCTGCAAATACCGTCATGGATGTTTTAAATAACTATAAAGAGTGTGGTGAACTCGATGAGATGATGATTTACTTTGAGAAAAAAGTGACGGCACTTCAAGTGGTGCACCCTGAACTCTTCTTAAAAAGTGTCGGTTTTGGAATGATGCGTGGTTTACGTGTTAAAGATGCTGATTCACTAGGTAATCTTGTTAATTATGCGCGTGAAGCAGGTCTGCTTATTTTAAAAGCTGGAAAAAATACACTACGGTTTTTACCGCCACTAACGATTACAAAAGAAGAGATTGATGAGGGCTTTGTTCGCCTCAACAGCGCTATTTCTAAGCTGTAATCTAAAGATAGAATCTATAGTACGAAATAAAATATTAGAGATAGATAAGCAGTTTGAGCTGTTAAGTCTTTATGAAAAGATGGTTAATGAGATTTAGTGAGTATATGACAGAGTGGCTCTATGGGGATGATGGCTATTATGCTACCTACAGTGCTATAGGAAAAGAGGGCGATTTCTACACTTCAGTGAGTAGTTCAAAGTTTTTTGGTGGGACTATTGCTAAGCACATTATTAAATTAGTAGATGATGGTTTTTTACATGTAAATTCTACAATTTGTGAAATTGGTGCGCATCACGGCTACCTAATGGCGGATATTATTGAGTTTATCTACACGTTACGCCCAGAGCTT
>JAYEKO010000053.1:0-14085 GCA_034661055.1 Campylobacterota bacterium | reverse complement strand
ACAGTAGCCGTGTGCAACTAGGTTGAGTTTTTTACCCATTGGACGGATATTGAATGTTACTTCACAGTGAGACTTCTCATTTCCAAGAGTACCTGGAACAAATGTAGCCATTGCTAGCTTTGTCTCCCCATTAAACAGTGTAATGCTTTCAATGTAGTGGTCAAAATCATCTGGGTGAGTATATTCGTTGCCCATTTTTACATTTACAGAGAGCATCTCGCCCTGTTTAGCATCACTTAAAACTGTAATAAATGGTGAGTGACGGTCAATTAAATCTTTTTTAGCTTCGCGCTCTACTGTGTCAATATCTACGTATTTGTTAATCTTTGGCATGTGTATCCTTTGGTTTAATTATTGGTATTGTATCAGTCCTTACTTTTAATTAAACATAAAGAAGAGTATATTTATCTTATTTAAGATTTTATTCAGTAAAGAACTTTTTAACCATAATAGAGATAAAATCGCGTTAAAAATATAATATGGAACATATTAATGGTAAAACCTCTACTTATTGAGATCGGTGTTGAAGAGCTACCGGCACTACCTCTGTTAAAAGAACTGAAAAATATTGAAAAAAAATGGTTATCCATTTTAGAAGAGAATGCACTTGGGTGTGAATTTGAATTTTACTACACACCTCGTCGTTTAGTCTTGTGGCACAATGAATTTATGCTTAAGCAGCCAGACTCTGTAGAAGAGTTTTTTGGTGCACCTGTTGCTGTGGCCTTTAAAGATGGTGTTGCAACTAAGGCAGCTGAAGGTTTTGCAAGAAAATGCGGTGTAAGCTTGGAAGAAGTAGGTCGATCTGAGAAAAATGGTAAAGAGGTACTTTACTATAAAAAAGAGATTAGTGGTAAAGAGTCATCTGAGTTATTAGGTGTCATGATTGAGACGTGGATTAAGAGTCTCTCTTTTGGAAAAAGTATGCGTTGGGGAAGTATGAGCGAGAGCTTTATTCGTCCAATTCGTTGGATTAATGTAATGCTCAATAGCCAAAGCATTGATATGACGCTTTTTAATGTCACTTCTAAGCCTACTACTTTGGTTCATCGTATGCACGCTTATGATGAGCAAAATATTGCTGATATGCATGGTTACTTTGATCTTCTTAAAGAGGGTGGTGTAACACTCTATCAGAGTGAGCGTAGAGAGACAATATTGAGCCAATTTTCTAAACTAGAAGCTGAGCAAGGGATAACTATTGAGATTGATGAAGATCTTCTTGCAGAGGTTGTTGCTATTACAGAGCATCCTACCGCTTTAGTGGGTGGCTTTGATGAGGAGTTTTTGCGTCTTCCTCCTGAGGTTATCATTACTTCAATGAAAGAGCATCAGCGCTATTTTCCAGTCTTTAAAGATGGTAAGCTTATTAATAAGTTTGTAGTTGTAAGCAACGCTTTAACTGATGATTTTACAAAAGTAGTTGAAGGAAATGAAAAAGTACTACGTCCTCGCCTTGCTGATGGACTCTTCTTCTATGACAACGACCTGCGTGATGGATTAAGTACGAATGGCCTGGAAAAAGTAGTCTTTATTAATGGACTAGGCTCACTAATGGATAAAATTGAGCGCGAAAAGAGCATTGCTAATATCTTGGCTCAGCGTTATTTGGATGCTAGCGAGATTGAGGACCTAAATAGTGCTATAACCTTGGCAAAAGCAGACCTGATGAGTGAGATGGTGTATGAATTTACAGAGCTTCAAGGTCTAATGGGATATTACTACGCCATAGAAGCGGGTGAGAACAGTGCTGTTGCTACTGCCATAAAAGAGCAGTACCTTCCAGATGGTGAAGAGAGTGTCCTTCCCTCAAGTAAACTTAGTGCCGTTGTGGCAATGTCAATTAAACTAGATACACTTTTAGGTTTGTTTAGTGTTAATCAGATTCCAACTGGCACACGAGATCCATTTGCGCTTCGTCGAGCAGTTAATGGAATTATTCGCATTACCAAAGAGCATAAACTATCTTTTGATATTGTCGCAACACTTAAAGAGTTAGGAAGTAACTATAATGCAATTGACTTTGTTAAACTAGAGCAGTTTTTTGTAGAGCGTATTAACAAGTTTTATAAAGTAAATCCTTCTGTTATAAGTGCAGTTCTTAGCACAGGAGAGCGTGAACTTCTTGCTATTGATGCAAAAATAGAAGCAGTTAACAACATCGCAAAAGCTGAAAACTTCTCTAGTGTATTCTCAACCTTTAAGCGTGTAGCAAACATTACTAAAGATTTTGATGTTACTCATGACCTCTATGTAGATACAGACCTTTTAAGTGAAGATGCTGAGAGGCAACTGTATGACGTATTTACACAGCAGCAAAAAGAATTTTATAATTCATACGAAGCAGAATTAGATGCGCTTTTTTCACTCAAACCAGAACTTGACAGTTTCTTTGACAATGTTATGGTCAACGCCGAAGATGAAGAACTCAAGACTAATCGAAAATCATTAGTTGGCAGTATTTACAAAGCCCTATTAAACATTGCAGACATTAAAGAGATAAGTGTTTGATATTGCCATAATAGGTGCAGGAATTAGCGGCTGTAGCAGTGCTTACTTCCTAACCCAATCGGGACTTAGCGTTGCTCTTATAGATGAGAGTGGTATTGCTGCTGGTGGTAGTGGAGCTGCCGGTGCCTTTGTCTCTCCAAAATTTGTTAAAAGTGGTCCGGTAAAAGATGTAAGTGAGGCTGCATTTACCTACGCAATGCAGTTTTATAAAGAACACTTTAGTGATGCTACAAAGTTCTCAGAGCTGCTACATCTTGCCAATAGTGAGCTGTCAAATGACCGTGTTAAGTACTTTAAAGAACATACCACTTTTACGCAAGCAAATACCAATGAAGAGTGTTTTAATCTCTTAACTCCCTACGCCAAAGAGTTTGAACATATTACTTTAAAAGAGTGTGCTCTTGTAGATTCACATAAAGTCTGTCAAGGGTTGGCTAAAGATGCAACCTTTTTTAAATTACATGTAAATTCAGTACGTTATGAAAATGGCCTCTATGATGTTGAAGGTATTGAAGCTAAAAAAGTTATCTTGACTACGGGTGCTCACAAACATCTTGTGAATATGCCTTATTTTACTCCACGTGCCATTTTTGGTCATCGTATAAATATTAAGACCTCTACCCACAACCCTGTTAATATTCATCAATTTGTCTCTATATCTAAGTCAATCGATGATGACATTATTGCCATCGGTGCAACGCATGACGTTCACTATAATCTACTTGAATCTGATGTCGCTTATGACTATGAAGCAGGACGTGCTGAGTTACTTCAAAGAGCGCAGAAGAGCATTGCTCTTAAAGATATTGAAGTGTTAGAAGATCATATTGGTATGCGTTCTGCCTCAATTGATCACCTTCCACTTGTTGGAGCGGTAGTTGATGCTAAAAAAACAGTTGAAAAACTTCCTGAAATTTTAAGGGGAAAGAAGTACAATGCGGATGAATATGAGTACTTTAATAATCTATACACAATAAATGGTGTCGGTGGATATGGCTTTGTTTTAGGGCCTTATTTAGCTCAGATTCTCTGTGATCACATTGTATCTAATGAAGTAATTGACACTAGATTACTTCCATCGCGTTTTTTACGCCGCTATATAAAAAAGGAATTTTTATAGAATGAAACAAGCAGTTATATTACTTAATATGGGTGGTCCCAACAATCTTAATGAAGTTGAGATGTTTTTAACAAATATGTTTGATGACCCCAATATTTTAACAATGAAGAGTGCACTGTTGCGTAAGTTTGTCGGCAGTATGATTACCTTTAGTCGTACAGAATCGGCACAGGAGATCTATTCTCAGCTTGGTGGAAAATCACCTATTGTCGGACATACAAAAAAGCTGGTTTCATCACTACAGCAGCGTTTTGATGAAAATACTTATGTAGATTTTGTAATGCGTTATACGCCACCATTTGCTAGCGATGTGGTTGAAAAGCTAAAGGCTCTTAATGTTGAAAAAATCTTTTTATTACCGCTATATCCGCAGTACTCAACAACAACAACAAAATCTTCATTAGAAGACTTTGAAGAAGCACTGCAACGCAGTGGTCTGGATGCTATCTTAGTTGAGACAAAACACTATTTTGAAAATATTCTTTTAAATAAGGCTATTGTAAACAGCATACGTGAGACAGTAAGTGATGATGAGAGCGACTCATTTGACCTGATCTTCTCAGCTCACGGACTGCCTCAAAAAATTGTTGATGCAGGGGATCCTTACGAAAGACATGTACGTCGTCATGTTGCTCTTATTCAAGAAGAGTTACGCACTCAGGGGGTGAAGTTCAATGCCGTACATCTTGCCTATCAGTCTAAAATTGGACCAATGAAATGGTTAGAACCGGCACTAGATTCAACATTAAAGTCAATGCTTAATAAAAAAGTAGTGATCTATCCTATTGCGTTTACAGTAGATAACTCTGAAACGGACTTTGAACTTGGTGTTGAATATGAAGAGGTGGCACAAGAGCAGGGCTTTAGTGAGTATCGTGTCTGTAAATGTCTTAATGACGACACTCTTTTTGTCGATGCTCTTTATGATATCTATGAGAAGATGGATGCATGAAAATAGCTATTTTTGACATGGACGGTACCCTGATTGACTCAGGATCTGATATTACACACTCTGTTAATCATGTAAGAGATGAAATCTACTCTTTAAAACCCCTCTCAGTAAAGTACATTGTCGATGCTATCAATGCTCCTAAGCGTAACTTAGCAAAGCTGTTTTATGAGACAGAACTTTATGAAGAGGGTGCACAGGAGCTTTTTGAGGAACACTACTACGATCAGTGTATTCAGAATGTAAGACTTTATGATGGAGTTATTGAGATGCTAGAACTGCTAAGAGTTAATGATGTCAAACTTTCAGTGGCAACCAATGCCCCTTCAATATTTGCAAGAAGAATGCTTACTTATTTACATGTAGATGACTTTTTTGATCATATTATAGGTGCCGATATGGTTGAAGCTCCTAAGCCAGATGCGCAGATGCTAAAGACCATTTTAGAACACTATAATTTTAATGATAATATAGATGCAGCATGGATGATTGGTGATAATTCAAAAGACATGCTTAGTGCCAAGAATGCACAGATAGACTCAATTTTTGCACGTTGGGGTTTTAGTAGAGATGGGGAAGGGATGCATAGCGCAGAGCATCCAAAACATGTAGGTGATATTATTAGTGCAGTTTCTAGACGATATTTATAGTTATGATACAATTCAATTAAAGCTTTTAGAGGTGCCCATAAGATAAGTGCCCGACCATAATTAAAATAGTGGAGCATAAAAATGTTTGATATTGAGATGATTGTAATATTAGTGTTATTGTCCCTTCTTTTTCTAAGACAGTTTGCTATCTACAAGCAGCCATCTAAAATCAACTACGCACCACTTCTTATTGTTATTGGTGTTGGTGGCAGTTTAATTCACTTAATGTTACATCCTCATAGTGAGGATGTGATTCTGCTTTTACGTGAGTCTGCAATTCCTATTTTTGTAAGTCTTCTGATGTACTTTATACTCAATATTTTAAATCAGACACAGCATAGCAGTGCTGTTCTTGAAGAGGTAGTGCTACGCAAACAGTTTTTGCAAGATATGAGAGTAGTCAAAGATGAAGTTATTTACCTAAATGAGAAAATTGCAACCTTAAATAGTAGTGATGATAACTCTTTTGAGAGCGTTAGATCAGTGTTTAAAGAAGACATTTCAGCACTACATGTAATTCAGGATAATCAAAAACTTTTTATACATAAGTTTGAAGATATCATGAATCGTCAACAAGATGGTGTTAAAAAATTTGAAGAGTTTTCTGACATAAAAATGCCTGAATTTGATGATATTATTCATCGTCATATTGAGATGCTTCGTATTGCAGAACAAGACCATTTTAACAAAATAAAGAGTGCATTAGATTCAAATGAAAATCAAAAATGCAATTTAAATGAGACTTTAAATGGTATGCACAGCAGTATTAGCTCTTTGCAACACTCTAGTAGTGATGTTGCTAATAAAATTGTAGAAAAAACGAGTACTAATCTTAAATCTACTTTTAATGAGTATGAGTCTTATCTGCACCGTTTGCACTCTCAAAGTGAAACACTTTCAACTAGTATTAATGAGAATGAGTCGCTTTTGTCTAACTTAAAAGAGCAGAGTGAAGTATTAGTGCAGCAGATGGTCTTAGTCTCTAAAAAGATGGATCATATCTACAGTAGTACGCAACAGATGAGTGATATCAACATTCACATCGATAAGCTTGCACAACATGTAAATCGACTTGAACAAGAGTCACTAAGCATAAAGAGTGAGATTAATGAGTTTTCTAAGCAGTTAGTCCGTACAAAAGATGAAGATATAGAGCGTAGAAATAGAGAGCTTGAAAAGCTCTCTATTGCATTAAATAGTAAAATAGACATGACACTAGAGAAACTTTATGAGCAGTACCATCTTGCTCAAAATGACATCTCCTCAACAGTGCAGGAGCTAGCCTCGCGTTCTAAAATAGCTAAGACCTACTTAATTGATGAGAAAGAGTAAATCAATTTTTTAATATAATTGTTGTACAATATAAAATCACAATTAAAAGTTTAAGCTAAATGAAAATAGTCACCATTTTTTTACTTCTATTACCTATTCTTTATGCAGAACCTATCTCTCCTATTCCTAAAAAAATACATGTAAATACTAAAAAAGCAGATCTGGGGAAATTGCTTTTCTTTGAAACACTGCTTTCAAAAGACAATACCATCTCTTGTGCGAGTTGTCATGATCTCAATAATGGTGGTGATGACGGTCTGAAGTTCTCTTTTGGTGTTGATGGAAAAGAGGGTGATATTAATTCTCCAACAGTCTATAATGCAGTGTTTAATTTTCGTCAATTTTGGAATGGACGCGCACGTGATCTTGCCCAACAGGCAGAAGGTCCAGTAGAAAACCCTGTTGAGATGGGGCATGATTTTAAGATATTAGTGCCAATTTTAAAGAGTTCTCATTACAATAAAAAGTTCTCTAAAATTTACAGTGACGGCATCACAAAGAAAAATATTGTTGATGCAATAGCTGAATTTGAAAAAACATTGATTACGCCAAATGCTCCTTTTGATAACTATTTACAAGGAGATGACTCGGCAATAACACAGCAGCAAAAAGAGGGCTATGAGATCTTTAAGTCAAAAGGCTGCATCGCATGTCATCACGGAATAAATATTGGTGGAAATCTATATAATAAGTTTGGTGTTATGAGAGATGCAGAGTCTAAGCGTTTAGGACGCTATGAAGTGACAAAAAAAGAGCGTGACAAGTACTATTTTAAAGTTCCTTCGCTTCGTAACATTGAGCATACAGCACCCTATTTGCATGATGGTCGTTTTGAAAAACTAGAAGATGTGGTGAAATTTATGGCACACTATCAGTTAGGACGCACTATCACAGATGAGGAAGTCGTTAAAGTGGTACGATTTTTACATGCATTGACAGGTGAGATTCCTGCTTCACTTAAGTAGAACTGATGAAAAAAAGTAAAATAATTAGGTACCGAAGGTTTTTTGATCCTATAACATCATTGCTGCTCTTTTTCACTCTATTTTTATTCTCTTTGTATGCCTATCTAGTTAAGGTCAATAACAATATTGTAGAATACGATATGTATCATAATGCAATGAGTGAGCTGAAAATTTTAGATAAGGGCTTTGACAACTTTCTGCTACAAAAAGCCTCTTTTATTAATTATGATGACATTAATGGGCATATTGAGCAGTTTGAAGATAAAGTTGAGTTTTTAGATATGGAAGCAAGTTCGGCATTTTTTGGTAGGGAATACAAATCACTTCTTGCTGAAGTAAAGCAAGAGTACAATCTCAAGCGAGATAACATTGAGCTTTTTAAATCTAGAAATGCTTCTCTTTTAAACTCAATTCACTATCTTTTCGACCTTAATGATGTAATCGCACAAAAAAGCACCCTAGATGAAAAAGATATTGCCTTAGTAAATCATACTCTTTTGGTTATGATTAAGTTTTATGTCAACAACTATATTGATACCTACTATTTAAATAAAAATATTAGTATTTTGCAATCACTACTAAATGAATACAGGAGTATAGAGCTAAAGATATTTTTGACACATATTGGACGCAATCTTGAGCATATTAAAGTTCTTGAGTCGGTTGAAAAGTCTGTATATAAACCTGATTTACACAGGACATTAGTAGCGTTAGATCATTTTTTAGATGCTTACTATAAGAAGAGTTTACTGATTAAAAAAAGTATAACCACAGCTCTTTTTGTAATTGCAATAGTAATTTTATTAGTACTTTTAGTAATGTATCGACGCTCTCTAAAAATTAAAGATGAACTTCTTGGCTTTAAAACTGCAGTTGAAAACAGTGACAACTCCATCGTTATTACAGATGCGCAAAAACATATTACCTACGTTAATGACGTTTTTGAGAAAGAGACAGGCTACACACAAGAAGAGGCTATAGGACAGAATCCACGTATTTTAAAATCAGACCAAGCCCCACAGTCATTTTATGATAATCTTCATGACACTTTAGAAAAAGGCGAAAAATGGGAAGGTGAGTTTGTCAATAAACGCAAAGACGGATCACTATTTTATGAAAAAGCAGCTATTTCACCAATTTTTATTCATAATGAACTTGTTAGCTACTTGGCTATTAAGCTCAACATAACCGATTACATAAAAAAACAGAATGAGATCAAGCATTTGGCTTATCATGATACGTTAACCTCCTTGCCAAATCGAATGAATATGGAGGAGTATTTAACGCAACGTCTTAATGTAGCAAGGAGAAGCGCTGATAAGATAGCCCTATTTTTTATTGATTTAGATCGTTTCAAAACTATTAATGATACATTAGGGCATGACGTTGGTGATGAGCTTTTAGTTCAGAGTGCTTTGCGAATGAAACAGGTGCTTAGAGACTCAGATATGTTGGCTCGTATTGGTGGTGACGAATTTACTGTAATTGTTGAACCAGTTAGTGATGACTACTCTACTGCCCAAGTAGCCCAAAAGCTTTTAGACCTTTTTTCGCAACCCATTAAGACTAAAAATCACATATTAAATGTTACTATAAGTATTGGGGTGGCAATTTTTCCTGATGATGCCAAGGATTATCAATCACTTCTTAAGCACGCCGATGTCGCTATGTATAAGGCTAAAGAGAGTGGTAAAAATAGGTATGCGTATTATGAAAAATCACTCTCAGTTGATGTTCACAACCGTCTAAACTTAGAGCAGGCTCTTAAAAACTCACTCTTAAATAGTGAGATATCTGTTGTGTACCAACCAAAATATATGCTTACTAGTAAACAGATTGTAGGCTTTGAGGCGCTGTGTAGATGGAGTAACAGTATGCTTGGAGCCGTTCCTCCTGATAAATTCATTCCTATTGCAGAAGAGATGGAAATGATACTAGATATTGGAGCATTTGTATTTAGAACTGCTTGTGAACATTTCTTAGAGTTTCAAAAACATGCTACAACATGCAAGTTTATGGCTATTAATGTATCACCTGTGCAGCTCTACCAAAAAGATATTTTAAATACATTTCTTACTATATGTGGTGAGGTAGGGCTTGAGACTTGTCATATTGTTTTAGAGATTACTGAAGGGCATGTCATGAAAAATATTGAACTTGGCATACAAATTTTAAATGAATTTAAAGATGCTGGTTTTAATATTTCAATTGATGATTTTGGTACGGGTCACTCATCAATTAGTTATCTTAAGCGTTTCCCAATTGATGAACTTAAGATCGATAAATCTTTTATTGATGACGTACCTGATAGTATCAACGATGCTTCTATTACCAAAGCAATTATTGCACTCTCTAAAAATTTAGGTTACAGTAATACTGCTGAGGGTATTGAGAATCAAGAACAAGAGGTGTTCTTGCGTGAGAGTGGTTGTGAACTTGGGCAGGGGTTCTACTTCTGTAAACCTCAAACACATGATAATATGATACAGATTTTACAAGAGAGAAACAGTGAGTAAAGAGTTAGATATATATGCCAAGAGTGAGCATCTATTGGGAATTGAAGAGTCTACGGAGATTTTGCACTCTATTTTTGTGACTTTGCTAGAAGATGAGAAGATAAATTCTGTTCTTGATATTGGGTGTGGTCGTGGCGGTTTAATGAAAAAACTAAATGCTTTAAATATTAAGACAGAGGGAATTGATCTCTCAGAGCTTATGATTGAGGAGGCTCTTAAAAGTGGTCTAAACGTTACATGTAAAAATATTTGTGAAGTGAGAGGGACTTTTAAAGCGGCTACAGCTGTCTTTGATGTTCTTAACTTTATTCCCAAAAATGAGATAAAAAGCTTTTTTACATGTATATCTAATGTCTTAGAAGAGGGTGGCGTTTTTATTGCAGATATTAACTCTGAGTCTGGCTTTAGTGAGGTTGCTGAGGGAGTGATGTGCGCTGAAGATGAGATGATGTTCTTAAATGTCAATGCACAGTATGAAGAGGAGAAACTCTACACAGAATTTACACTTTTTGAGAAATGTAATGATGGACATTATGAAAAATCACAAGAGATTATTGAGCAGTACTACTATAACTTGGAGAGTTTAAAAAATAACGGTTCTTTAAAACTAGTAGAAGATCATCCTCTATCACTTTATGATGTTGATGATAAAATCATACTTATATTTAAAAAAGAGAGCAAATGCTAAAAGATAAAGAGCGATGGAACTATAAATATGAAAATTTTCCGATGCCGTCTCATGTTAGTAAAATCTTAAAAAATCATATTGGTCATGCTAAGGTAGGCCGTGCTTTAGATATTGCAAGTGGTCCAGGACGTAACTCAATGTTCTTAGCAGAGCAGGGCTTTAAAGTAGATGCAGTTGATATTTCTGATACTGCACTCTCGTATTTAGAAAACAGAGAGAACATACGTGCTGTCTGTGCTGACCTTGATGTGTACGAACTAGAGGAGGGTTATGACTTAATCATAAACTGCAATTTTCTTGATAGAGCTTTGATTACTCAAATAAAAAAAGCCTTAAATATAGACGGTATTATCTTGTTTGAGACTTTTGTAGAAGCTAATGGAGAGGAGTTCCACATGCCAAGTAACGAGAGTTATCATTTACATGTAAATGAGCTTTTAGAGATGTTTAGAGATTTTGAAGTAATCTGTTATGAAGAGAAAGTAGATATTAATCTTCGTGGTGAGAAAGTAAAAATTGCATCTTTGGTAGCAAGAAAAAAATGAGACCTCAAAAAAACCGTTTTTTACCGTCAACGAAAGAGGAGATGGAAGCTCTAGGCTGGAAACAGTGTGATGTTGTATTGGTGACTGGTGATGCTTACATTGATTCTCCATACATGGGTGTTGCTGCCGTAGGAAGAATGCTTGAGAGTTGGGGATACAAGGTTGGAGTTATTGGCCAGCCTGATGTTAATAGTGATGTGGATATTACCCGTTTAGGAGAACCTCGTCTTTATTGGGGCGTGAGTGGTGGAAGCGTAGATTCCATGGTCTCAAACTACACCGCAACAAAAAAATTTAGAAACTCTGATGACTATACTCCAGGTGGTAAAAATAACAAAAGACCAGACCGTGCAACACTAGTTTACTGTAATCTTATTAGACGTTTTTACAAAAATACAGTACCGCTTGTTTTAGGTGGCATTGAAGCTAGTTTACGCCGCATTACCCACTATGACTACTGGTCAAATAAATTGCGTAAACCTATTATTTTTGATGCTAAGGCTGATATTTTAATTTACGGAATGGGTGAAATAGCGATTGAGCAGTTAACAAAAGCTCTTGATGATGGTCGTGACTTTAGAGATGTACGAGGAGTAAGCTACATCTCCAAAGAGCCAAACTATGATTACGAACAGCTTCCATCGCATGCCCAGTGTCTTAAAGATAAAGAGAAATATATTGATCTTTTTGACAGCTTTTACATAAATAATGACCCTATTACAGCCAAAGGACTCTGCCAAGAGGTCGATGGACGTTTTTTAATTCAAAATCCGCCGTGTGATTACCTCAATGAAAATGAGATGGACGCCATTGCCGCACTGCCATTTACACGTGAGTTGCACCCACATTATACCAAAGATGGTAAAGTTAAATGTCTCGAGACTATTAAGTTCTCCATCGCAACTCATCAAGGGTGCTGGGGTGAATGTAACTTCTGTGCTATTGGAGTACATCAAGGGCAGACTATTCGTACCCGTTCTGAAAAATCTATCTTAAAAGAGGTCAAAGAGTTCACGCAATACAAAGACTTTAAAGGTATTATTGCTGATGTTGGCGGACCAACAGCCAATATGTACGGTTATGAGTGTGATAAAAAACTTAAAAAAGGGGTGTGTGACCATATGCGTTGTGTTGATGCTGAACGTCTATGTAAGGTGATGCATGTTGACCATAGCCGTAACATTAACTTGTTGCGTAAAATTCGAGAAGTTCCAGGTGTTCGTAAAGCTTTTGTAGCATCTGGAGTGAGATATGATTTTATTACTGCCGATAAACAGCACGGCTACTCCTACTTAAAAGAGATGGTGAAACACCACATTTCAGGGCAGATGAAAGTAGCACCTGAACATACTGAGCAGAGAGTACTTGAGCTTATGGGAAAACCGGGAAAACAGACTCTTATTGATTTTAAGAAGATGTATGATCGATTAAACAAAGAAGAGGGCAAGAAGCAGTTTTTGACTTACTATTTAATTGCTGCTCATCCTGGATGCCAAGAGAAAGATATGCATGCTCTTAAGCAGTTTACTACCCATGAACTTAAGATGAATCCAGAGCAAGCTCAGGTCTTTACACCAACGCCAAGTACTTACTCTGCGGTAATGTACTACACTGAACTTGACCCAAAGACTCGCAAGAAAATTTTTGTAGAGAAAGACACAAGACGTAAAGAGAAGCAAAAAGAGATAGTAGTAAAAAAAGGGTGTGGCTTTAAGAGTGGATTTGCTTCATAATGAAATCTTAGTACTCATCCTCATTGATTTCTGAGTCATCATATGGATCAAGGTGAATAATAGAGTGAACATCTTTATCTGGAAATAAGTTATCTATTTCCAGTTCAATATCATCACTAATATGGTGCGCATCATAGAGTAAAATACTTACTGTAAAAACTACATGTACGGAAATGAAAATTTCAGAACCTGATACTCGCGTTTTCAAGAAATGATAATCGGTAATTCGTTTCTCATTTTTCAGCAGGTCTATAATCTTGTTGACATCTTCCTCTTCAAGTGCAGCATCTAGAAGCATCAAGATACCCTCTTTAATAATTGGGTAAGCAGAGTAGATCATATAGATTGCGATTGCAATACCTAAAAGAGGGTCAATAATGCCAAGGGATGTATATGAGATTAGCACAAGAGCTAAAAGAATAGCAGCGTTAGTGTAGAGATCGGTCTTATAGTGCAGTGCATCGGCTCGTATGACCATGTTATCAGTTTTCTTAGCAACATAGTTTAGGTACATAACTAATGCCGCCGTAAGAACAATAGAGACAATCATAACTCCAATAGATGCATTAAGGTATTCTGTCTCTCGTGTGTGAATTATTTTAACCATCGCTTCATAAAAAATAAAAAGCCCAGAGATTGAGATAATTGTTCCCTCAATTACTGATGCCAAAGGCTCAATTTTACTGCGACCAAAATTAAACTGATCATCTGCTTTTTTCTCAGAGGTGTGGAGTGCAAAAAAGTTAAAAATAGAGACACATAAATCTAAAAACGAGTCAATTGCAGAAGCAAGAACTGCAACTGAACCACTCATAATTCCAATAACCATCTTAATAATAACCAATAGTGTTGCAACTGATGTTGATACCACCGTTGCTCTCTTTTCTAAACGCATAATTGACCTTTTTTATGTATTAGAGGTACCCATTAGGGTATTTTAACATTTTATTTAATAATCATTATAAAATTTTCTACTATCATGGTAATAACTCTGTCCAAATACAAGACCTAGACTTAAATAGATTCTTGCAGTTGGTTTATAATCATTCTCTATTCTAAACATTAGTGAAGGAGCT
>JAYEKO010000052.1:0-14499 GCA_034661055.1 Campylobacterota bacterium | reverse complement strand
TTGGCATTATAATATGTAGTGATTTTATCTAACATAACATTAAGTGCTCCGGCATCTTCACCCGCTTTAAGCATCTGTAAAATCATACTCTCAAAAAAGTTTGATGATGCAAAACCTTCATGCAGTGACCGTCCTTCTTCAACGGCTTCAGTGATTTTATTAAATTGCTGTTTCATATAGAGGTTATCAACCACACCTGTTGCAGCTTTTAAAGCATCAACAATAGGAATACCAGCATGAACTAAAACATTGAAAATATAGACAAAGCGTCCAAGCATCGCATATTTTGTCACTGCTCCAACAATATAGACCTTTAGAAGCAGTCTGTCACTTTTAAGTGCTAATGCTTCACTTTTTTTATACATATATGAGTAGATACTTGCCAAGAAAACAGCACCAACTAAAATATAAGGACCATAGGTTGATATAGCATTTTCAAGCCATAGTAAAACAAGTGTTGGAAAAGGAAGCTCTGTTTTACTTTCACGAAAAAGCTCTTCAAATTGTGGTACAACAAAGGTAATTACTACTGTAAATGCTATGGACATAGCAATAATAGTAATGAGTGGGTAACGTGTCGCTTTTTTAAGTTTTATTCGATTGTCATGAATGTTTTGCAGGATCTCTGAAAGTCTGTCAATGGACTCTGCAAGTGTCCCTGTCTGCTCTCCTAAGTGAATCATAGAGATAGAGAGATTCCCAAGTTGTGTAGAGTAGGGCTTAAGAGCATCAGTTAATCCTGCTCCCTCTTCAACACTCTCTGTTGCGTTGGTTAAAATAGCTTTTAACATTGGCTCTTGGGTCGATTTAATAACCTCGCCTAGACAGAGGTTAATTGGCATCCCGGCATCAAGCATAACAGATAGCTGTCGAAGTGCTGCAATGTAGGTCTCAATGGGAATACGTTTTTTCTTAATAGGATTTTTTTGCTGATCAATGATTTTTTGAACTTTCATGTTTAAAGGTTCATTAATCTCTTTCATTTTAACAACAACACCCAATTCCATTTTTTGAAATTTTTTCATGGCGTCTAGTTTATTGAAAGTCTCTAAAACGAGACTCTCTTTTTTCTTACCATGCCGATACTGAATTTCAAAAAATTTCATCTTTTTTAACCTCGCGTTACACGCATTACTTCTTCTAAAGGAATCATACCAGAGAGGGCTTTTTTGACACCATCGCTCATCATTGGGGTAAACATTCCATTTTCCTGTGCCACTTTTGCAATCTCAAATTTATTGGCATTGTTTGATATCATCTGAGATATTTCGTCACTTATCTGAAGAATTTCAACAATCATAATACGACCGCTGTAGCCATCCATGTCGCACTTTGGACACCCTTTTCCTTTAAAGAAAACTGGGTTCTGAGGTAGATATTTTTGAACTTGTTTAAGTATGCTTTTATGAGGTTTATACTCGACTTTACAGTACTGACAATTTTTTCGTACGAGTCGTTGCGCTACAATGGCTAAGAGTGAGTCTGCAATTAAGTAAGGTTCTAGTCCCATCTGAACCATACGACTAATGGCACTTGGCGCATCATTGGTGTGAAGGGTAGAGAGGACTAAGTGACCGGTAAGTGATGCTTGAGCCGCTGAGTTAAGGGTCTCCATATCACGAATCTCACCCACCATAATAATGTCAGGATCTTGACGTAAAAATGATTTAAGTGCTGCAAAAAAGGTAAAACCGATCTTGTCATTGACCTGCACCTGCTGAACTAGTGGAAGTTGGTACTCAATTGGGTCTTCTACTGTTAAAATCTTGTTCTCTAAACTTTTTATCTCATTAAGCGCAGCATAAAGTGTGGTTGTCTTACCACTACCTGTAGGTCCGGTAATGAGCACAATTCCAAAAGGGGAGTTAATGATTTTTTCAAAAACAGTCAGGTTCTCATCTTCAAGTCCTAAATCTACAAGTTTAAGAAGAATTTTCTGCTGATCTAGAATACGCATAACAATAGACTCACCAAAGAATGTCGGAGTGGTTGAGAGACGAAAGTCATAGACTCCTTTATTGATAGTCATCGAGAAACGTCCATCTTGTGCTTTTCTTCGCTCAGAAATATCTAAATTACCTAATATTTTAATACGCGAAGCAATGGCGTTATATATGGCAAGCTCAAATACAAAGATCTCTTGCAATATTCCATCAATTCTACAGCGAACTGAGACTTCATGAGCATCTGGTTCAATGTGAATATCACTAGCTTGTCTTATGATGGCATCTTTAATAATAAGCGTAATAAGGCGCATAACAGCACTCTCGTCATTATCGCTTATGTAACTCTCATCTGAGATCTCTCGTTTGACTTCTTGGGCAATTGTCTTAGTGTTTTGAATAATCTCAATACGTTCAAATATGTGTCGAACATCTTCATCAAGCGCTAAGTAGAGCTTAATGGGCTTAGAGATAATAATATGCTCAAGTGCTTCGAGTGCATCATAATTTAGTGGATTTGATGTTGCAATATAGATGTACTCATCATCTTCTTTAATAGGAATTGCTTCTGCACTTTCTAAGGCGTGCATTGGGTAACGCGTAATAAGTTTAAAATCTAATTCCACACCGTAAATATCAATAAACTCAATGTTAAGTTGTGCTGAGAGTTCCCGTGCAATCTCTTTGTGGGTGACATACCCCTCTTCAATTAAGAGTTCACCAAGCTTTTTTTCAAAGTTGGACTCTTTTTGTAAAGAGAGACAGTGCATAAGTTGTTCTTCTTTGATAAGCCCTTTCTCTATTAAGAGGTCTCCGAGTCTTACTACTTGTTTAATCATTATAGATACCTGTGTATTGAGATTTTATTGTCTCTATCTTTAATTTCAATAGTTACTTTGCCATTCTTATCTGGATCAATATAGAGTTTGTATTTACGATCTTCTTTAAAAAACTCAATAACTTTTGGATCTTTTGAGATAAGAGAATATGTTTTATCTCTAATAGCAATAAAAGCGTGTGATAAAGGGTGATTACTTATCGGAAGTGCCAATGTTGAGATGTCAGTACTGTCATACATAAACTGATAAATAAGACGTTTTTGCAAGACAATAGAAGAGAAGAGGGCAGAGTTTTTACGTGCAGATTCTGACTCTCTAAGTCTGCTCTGTATCATGGCTAAGGTGTCAATATAGTCAGCTTTGAGACAGGCTTGACCAATAAGCGCTAAGAACTTCTCATCACGCTCTTGATTGAAGAAGATTTTTTTACCAACTTGACAGGCGCTCTCATAGTTTTTATCTTTTAGATGTTTTGAAAAATCATCATAGACATCGGCTTGAAGCAGTAGTGAAAATGAAAAGAGTAGGAGGAGTTTAAGCATCTTATTTTCCTTGTGTCCAGCTAAGAATTAAGGCTTCACCTTCAGTAGAGTTTGCATTAGCAAGGTAGAGTTTTAAAATCTCTATGGCGCGCTTTTTTTGACCTTTGGCATATTCTGATTTAGCATACATAATCCAAGCTCCATCAGCTTCACGGTCTAAAACATTGGCTTTTTTTGCCCAGAGTGAAGCACGTGAGTACTGCTTTAAGTCATAAAACTCTTGTGAAATCTGTAGTGCTAAAGCATACTTTTGCTCATTTTGAAACAGTGATATTAACTCATCAGTAGATTTAATCTTCTTTGTTGACATTGAAAGTGGTGTAGCTTGAGGTACAGGATCATTTATGACAACCTGCTTTTTTTCTTTTGTAACTTCTTTAGCAATCTCTTTTTTAGCTTTAGTTTTTGGCTTAGGAGATTTTTTTTGTTTGACATTGGCAACTTTATGTTTTGGTACATACGAGTCATCTACATGTAAATTGTATGCCACATCTTTTACTTTAGGTGTATTGGTAATTGGTTGCGCAACTATTACAGGTTCTATCTCTTTAGCAGGTACAGTAGGTTGTACAAGATTTTTTTCTGTATTCATCTTAACGGTAGGGGAAGTCTGTTGTGGTTTAATTGTAACTTGATCTTGTGGCTGTAACAGTAGGTAAGACCCTAAAGCTAATATCATAATGGTAAAAAGAGGTAAAATGGTCTTTTTGCTAACTTTTTTAAAATGGTAACGTTTACATTTTTTTTGTAATGTCTCAAAACTATTATGCATCTATTATTCCTAAGTCAATTGCTGCCATAGTGATGACACAGGGAGTTGGCGTGATGTATTTGTCATGCCCGTTACTTTTTGCATAGTCCATAATAGAGAAGATGTGTTTCAATAGCTGTTTGACAACTCTAAAGTTACCCTCTGAAAATTTTGCAATGAGCTTTGTCTGCTTTTTTGAAAAAAGTTCACTTAAATTTCCAAGTTCATGTGAGAGCAGTTGTGCTTCAATGTACCTCTGTATTTCAGCGACTTCCAAAAAGCCAAGAGTGATAACACGGTGGGTTCGTGATGCAAAGTGTGATTTTTTCACAATAGCATCACCCTCTTTTTTATGCATTGAAAGCAGAAAGTTAAAGTGACCAGTATCACTCAAAATACGAATAAATTCTAAAACACTATCGTGAAGCAGTTGGGCTTCATCAATAACAATCAGATGGTTTGAAAACTCTTTAAAATACTCTGTTGTAAGGTTTTTGAGCTCTGTGAGACTCATGTTTGGGTCATAGTCACGCTCTTGTAATAAAAAATGTAAAAATGATTCAGGGGTAGAGAATGGCTCTGTGGAGAATAGTAAGAATTGATCACTGAAATGCTCTTTTAAGAGATGAAGCATATAGGTTTTACCAACACCAGGCTCACCTAATAAGAAGAGCAGTGGAGTCTCTTTTGATTCTATGGTAGTAATAAGAGAACTCTTTGTAAACTCGGCACTTAAGCTTTCAAAATACTCCTGTGTGTTAAAGGTAGTAGCAAAGACTTTGGATGCTTTTAGAAAGCTACTCATGTTCAGACTTATCTAAAATTTTTTCAGTACTACTAGAGCGTGATTCGTCTAAGAGCTTTTCAACACTGCCAATAGATGGAAAGTCATGTGTGTCAATAATCCTTGGAGTAATCACAACAATAAGCTCTGTTTTAAAGGTCTCTTTAGCATTGTGCTGAAAAAGCCCACCCACAATAGGAACAGAGCTTAAGAGTGGAATAGAGGTGTCAACAGTCTGATCTGTAGTTGAGATGAGCCCACCAATGACAACACGGCTACCATTTTTAGCTTTAACAATAGAAGAGAGCTGTTTAATTTTAATGTCTGGCGGCATAATTCGTACACCGTCTTCATCTACTATGTCGCTACTGTCATTATTAAGGTGACTGTTTTTGTCTAGTTGTTCACTCACTACAGGATTAATTCTCAAGATAACAAAGCCATCATCTGTAATCTCTGGTACAATATTGAGTGTTAATCCAATAAATACAGAACTCATAATATAGGTATTGGTCGCAGATGAGCCGACATTTGTAGCACTGACACTGCCGCTTTCATAACGATAGTTTATCTGATTACCAACATTTATAACTGCAGGTTGATTATTGAGTGTCAATATTTTTGGTGTTGAGAGGACACTGATGCTTCCATATTTATTTAAAAAATCGATGAGTCCATCCATGGAAAATTGGTAGGCAAATGAGTAGCTAGATCCACCTGTAGATTCAGAGTCGTTGGTAAATAGGTTTCCGGCATCACCTGTAAGTGAGAGATTAAATTTAGACCAATCTACTCCAGTGCTTTCTCTGTCAGCGTAGCGTAGTTCAAAGAGCTTTGTCTCAAGCATCACCTGTTTGTGCAGACGATTTTTGATTTTCTTAAGATATCTGCTAATGCGGTCAATTTGATCTTTGGTTCCTGTAATGGTGACTACACCAGCTTCACGATTAATGATTGAGCGACTCTGAATTTTTGTAATATCACCATCACGTGAAAGAATAGCATCAATCTCATCGCTAAGTTTATCCCAAAACTCAAATTTTGTTTCTGACTTTATGGTGGTAAAGTCTGAGTTTCCTGAGCCCTGCTGGCTGCTATTCATGCCTCCAGAATTTCCCATATTTGACATGCCTGAGTTACCACCACTGTTGCCATTGCCGCCACTGTTACCATCATTAGACATAGATGCAGCACCGACGGTAATGGTTTTTGTTGAGTCGCTGGTGTGTTCACTTAGGTTTACGTAATCAATAACAAAAGAGTGTGTTTGTAGATATGAGATAGATAGAACACCTCTTTTTTCATCAAATTTAAAAAACATATTGTGCTGGGTAAAAAGAAAGTCAAACATCTCATCAAGGGTATAGTCGTTGATATGAACTAAAAAAAGCTTTGAGTTAAGTACTTTTTTTGCCTCATTATCTCTGATTCTAACTGAGAAGTGACACTCGTGAGCAACATTTTCAACAATGTCAATAATTCGGACATTGCTATTAGTTTGTGAAACGTTAAATGTAAAAAGAGTGTCTTGACAACTATGTGTCGATGCAAATGTCAATGTGACACTGAAAAAAAGTATGAGTAATAGTTTCATCTGCTTCGTTCCTTTGTTTTAATAATATTTTTTTTAGATTTTATAGTAATGGTGATGAGTTTACTGTCTCTAATAATAACAATGTGATTGTTTGCCACGGTTTTAATAGTGGCATCATGTACGCTACTACCAACACCGTGCCATTTACCATCAATAAGTGCTTTACCATTTAAGATAGTTTGAACTCTAATTGGTCGTGCTGTTTTTACTACAGGTTTTTGTTCTTTTTTTGCTAAGAGTGGTTTGGCTTTTGCAAAGGGATCATAAATATTGTAATCCAAGGTGGTGGGGCTTTTTTTACTCTCTTTAATGGCGTCAATTTTTTTTACTATTGGATTTACATCAACGGTATCTGAGAATATGAACGTGCTACATAGAAGCAATATTTGAACTATTTTCATAAGTCAGCTCCATAATGAGATAGGTTTAGATCAAAGTAGGTGGCGTTGTTTTCATTAATGGTAATGCTTAGCATTTGAGTTCGCATCAGTACATTAAGGTTGTCAATGTACTGCATTAGGCTAAGAATGCTCTTGAAAGGGCCATCACCTTTGACGTTAATTAGTGATTTTTCAACAATATGAGAGATATAAGGAGTGTTACGTCGCTCTGATTCAATGATGTCAATAGTAATACCTTTTTTAACTGACTGTTTTAAAACATCATCAAGAATTTGAGTGGCACCCTTTTGATCATATAAGATAAAGCCGATTGATTCGAGTTTACTACGGAGAAACTGGTCTTTAAAATGGATATTTGTGAGATCATCTTGAAGCGTTAAACTCTCTTTTTGACTCTTTTTAATGGCAGTTTTAATTGAACGTGTACTATTTTTTTGAAGTTTTTGTTCTAAAGAGATAAGTGACTCTTCTTTGGAGGTTATGTCATTGTACATCTCTTCTCCAAAAAAGTTCCAACTCATAAAGACAAGGGAAATAAGAATAACAGCATAGATGCCAAGTCGTTTAGAACTCGGCATCTCACTTAGTTGGGACTCTAGGAGTTCTATTTGATCATTCATGGTCTAATCTCCACAAGACTCTCATAAAGGTTGTCATCACGCTCAATTTTTTTAGTATGCACATAAGCGTACCCTTTAGCAATAAGCTGTTTCATAAACTTAGCAATATTGTCACGCTCTTCATACTTGGTAATAATCTGTACTTTCATTGATGCTGAACTGTTTTGCTCTAAATATTTTGATGAGAGTGCAAATTGTCGCATAGCGTTATTGACATCTTTCATCATTTTTTGTCGGTTCAATGTCTCTGTGTCAAACAATTTTACAGCATCGAGTGTGTGTCCGTATCCTTCAATTTTTGCAACAGCAGTGGCTTTTTGCTCCTTTAGTTCATCACGTTTTTGACGCTCTTGTTTAAGTTTTAAACGTAGCTTGAGTGTTAGTTTTTCCATTTTAGAGACATCGCTCTGGAGTTGGTAGTGACGTTCGTTGAGTTTTTCTAGCTCTAAGGTTGCATAGATAGGGTAGGCAACAGCAAGGAGTATGGATGCTATTATAACGAGACTAAACTGTCCTGCATGTGTTTTAAAAAATGAAGGTTTACGCTCATAGATGCTTAGGTTTACAGCCGTAAGTTTCTCTTGTGACGAAGCTAAAGCGTAGAGTGCTTGAAGTGCATGATGTCTGTTTCCAACTTCAACTGATTGAAAAACATTTAATACCTCTTTGCTTGACTCTTCATAGTCATAACTGTTAAATAGCTCTAAAAAACCAGGGATATTTGAGCCCTCAAAATCTATGAAAAAGCGATCAATGCTCTCTAAACGAAAGATTCCCCGTTTATGACTTATGGCATGAGCAATTCGTTCTACTACTTTTGAGAGTTCATCTTGAATGTCAGTCATATGCAAGAACTCATCAGGTGTGTAGAGGTCACTTTCTACACCTTTTTTTGCTAAGTATTCACGTACCTTAGAGACTTCAATGCCTAATTTTGTAGCTATATCATTAAGTGTTGTAATAGCTCGTGTTGAGATGTATTGACCCTCTTTAAAAATAACTGCATAGGCGTTATTATCATCAAAATGAATGAAAATATCATTTTTCTTTTTAAGTTTTTCAAACGCGTAGAGTGCACTGTAGCTTAATGCTGCTGGAAAAATAGTGTCAATTTGGCCACTTTTTTTAGCAACGGCATCAAACTGTTTATGAAGTGTATCTTCTTCGACAGCGTATGATTCAACATAGAGGCTCTCTTCATGTTCAAGCGGGATTGTAAGTGAAGCGATCTTAAAATCTACTTCAGGGTCAAGCCCTCCATCTTCATATATGCTCATTTCAGCTTGAATTTCTAGTTTTTCAGGTGAAGTATCTTGCGGTGCTTTAAAGCCATGAGTACGAATGATTGATGCAGGAAGGACAGCAGCGCTGTGATATGCAGCAGTTTTTTTAGATGGAATATCTTTAAATGTAGTGCCGTCGAAGAGGAGTTGACGATCTTCATTTATTATAAAAAGAACTTCATCACTTGCCATAGATAACTCTTAGTTAGGTTTTTTAATTAATTGTACTTTATTATAGCATAACCGCTGATAGGTTCAATTATAATTGACCTGTTTTCGCCACTATATACAAAATTAAGCACATTTCGTGCCAATAATGGACCATTGTAGGTGTCTTCATGAGGTCTTCCTTTAGAGTCAAAACAGATAGTACCGTAGTCAAAAGTTTCTACATGTAATTTATAGTTGTCATCTTTTAAAGCACTGTTTGTTAGTTCAATGCAGCCTTGAGCATCTGCAATAACAGTGCCATCAAAATTTAGATGTTCATAACCGATGCCATGAAACTGTGCCTCTTGGATTTTACTATGAATGTAGTTGACATCATCAGTAAGATAGGTCGGTTTAAATGCTGAAGCACCTACACCAACCATAATGCCAATAATGACAATAACAAAAATAAGTTCAATTAGGGTAAAAGCTCTCATGGCTGTTGCAGTGTCCTTCTTAATATTCTGCTTACAACATCACCATTTTGTTTGGTGGCAGTGACTTCAATTTCAAATAGTGTCATACCGTGGCTCACTTCACTGTTTGGTTTAATACTAACGCCAATGGTACAGTTAGTAAGATCGGTACTAGCCTCTTGTAGGTAGTATTTAATAATATCTACTGTAGCGCTATAGGTAATTCCACGATTGGTAACAGTTTTTGTAAATGATGCTGTTCGACATCCTGTACTTTTATCATGTAGAGAAATAGCTAAGAGTGTCTGCTCAACTGCACTGTTTAAAAAGAGTTCATTCTGTTCCCTAACAAAGGTGTTAGCTATGTGTTTTGAAGAGACAGAGGCATATTTTAGTACTACAATCATCATGCCACTAACAAGTAAAATCATCATAATAGCTTGCCAGATTCCCATTGCATTACGCATTAAAACACCACCTTCTCTTTAGAGATGCGCACCATGCTATTGACAATGGTCTGATTCATATCAATGCTTAAGCGTAAGGTGTTATTGACATACTCAGCTCTAAACGCATTGACATTTTCGGCTAAAACAGAGATGTTTCCATCACAAAAGGTCTCCCCGTTAAAAGGTTGATAGTTATAGAGTAAAAATAGAGTAGTGTCTGTTGTGTCTTTACCTCTGTTTTGCAAGAGTGATGTATTGTAGTTATTAAAACTGGTACATCCAGCTTCATTTTTCAACTCTTTACCCCGTGCAACGGCATAAGCTGTGTTGGTTAAATAGTACTTCTCATAAATAAATTGCGGTTGTGTTGCATCGGTAATTTCAATCTGATTATTGGTAATGGTGACATCATAACTTAAATTACTGGCATTTGCGTGCCAACCAAAAGCGTTATTGCATGCTGAATAGGTCTCATCAGAACCGGCATCCAAGCTGCCAGAGAAGATGAGATTGACATCAGATGAGTTTAACGATGCACTAATGTTGGGAGCAGAAAGAATTTTTGTAGTTTTATTACTATCGCCCATATTTATGTAGCCGTCATATTGTCGTAATAACAACTCATCTTCCATAGTACCCATCCACTCCAAAATAGGGTGTGATTGGGTCAGTTCTGTTATGGCTTCACAACTGCCTCCAGGGGTATAACCAATGACACTGTTAGGAATGCGATTGTAGAGCATGACTCCAAGTTGATCTAAAACAATTTGAGAGCGAAGAGTCATATCGGTAATGGCTTTAGCTTTGGCACTTCTAAGAAAAAGTGCTTGAAGTGCTTTGAAGCTACCTAGTGCTAGAGCCGAAGAGATAACCACAACAAAGATCATCTCAATAAGAGTAAAACCGCGCCTCATTGCCACTGCTCTTTTTTAATGTGAATATGTCCAAGATTTGCTGAGTGGTAGAAAAAGCTTGATTGAAAGTTTTTGATTTTGTTGTTGTCGGCATGTGAAGCTGCTCTGACTGTGATTTTTTTTAGTTCAGGTGTTGTTGCGTCATACTCAACCGTGGTTGAAAGATTATAGCGGTTTAATCCAGCAACTGCTACGGTTTCTAGGTAGCCGTGATAATCATCAATATCATCATGGTCTCCTCCATCAGAACCAATGGTTGATGCAGCTAAATCACTGTCAATACAGTTACGTGAACCTAAAAAACCACCCTCTCTATAGTCATTACATGTATGTGCAGAGGTGTCTAAAATTTTACCATCAACCAAGGTGTTCTCATCCCAAGCAAGTTTAGTAATAGAGCCCATTAAAGCGTAAGCATTAAAGAGCGCATCCTCTTTCATGCTGAGCTGTAGAGATTTGTTAGAAGCAAAAATGATTTTAGGGACAATAGTAAAGACAATGGCAATAATAACCATTGAAAAAATCATCTCTATGAGCGTTAGTCCTTTTCTCATCTATCTTTAGGCTCCAAAATTTTATTTTTTATAGGCTTTACTTCTGTGTTTAATATTAATGACAATAAGCGTGTCATCAACAACGTCAAACAATACTCTATAGTCTCCTATTCTATATCTAAAGGGAGGATAAAAGCTGCTTGATTGTTTAATGTTTGAAATATGAGGAAAGTCTTCGAGATTCTTTATCTGTTTTAAAATTTTTAATGCTTTAGTTTTATCAATACTTTTTAAATCTTTTTTAGCACTTTCTTGAATTTCAATTATCATTGAAAATCTTTAATTATCTCATCTATAGTGTATGTTTTTTCACCTTCAGACCTTCTTTTTTTAGCATCAACAACATATAGATAATCTGGGTCATCTTGTGTTATAGGTTCAATCTCTAAGCTATCACTTGAAAGCTTATTAATGATAGTGACATCATCTTTGAGATGTTCTAAAAAATATAATATTTTATCTATAGCACTATCTTTTATGTCTAGTGTTAACTGCATAGCCACATCCTTTCCTTAGTTATTATAGCACAACTTCCATAGCTACCTAAAAACCTTTACACCTTTTTTATTTTGTTGACCACTATCATGTATAGTAGCACTTCCGCCTTTATAGGTACCTGTTGAGATACTTTGTGTTGTTGAGGCATTTTCAAAAACATAGATGAAGCAGGGGTGCTCAGTACATTTTGAGTCAACTATGTCACTATAGTCAGAACCAAAATCTTTAGGAATGTACCAGAGCCACGGTTGGGTTTTTACATGTAAAATATGGCGACCTGTCTGTTTGACTAAGTTTAAGTCTATAACGCCACTGCTTGGATCAGAAATATCTGAAGTTGGTACGGTGAAGTTTACAGGGTTAGAATAGGTAGTTGTATCGGTCGCTTCAATGCTAATGGCATTACCAAAAATAGTACCACTGTGATCTTCATTACGATACCAAGAGAGTGAGTTTTGTTTCATGCTGCTGGTGTAACTTGATTTACTATTGTCATACACTTCAATTTCAATTTTATTAGTTGCTGGATTTTGAGATGTTTTTATGTCAACTGCTCTTAATCGACCGTAAAAAAGAGATATGTTGGAATCATCTAAATTAGTGTCATGATTAAGCTCTTTGGCAATCCCACTACTGGTAATGGTAGCACTAAGTCCGCCAATTTTAAATGGCTTGAGCGGAGTGTGAAATTTTCTATTAACATTTAAGGCCATCTCTGTCTTGCCTACACCATCATTAAAAGTTGAAGCAGGAATGGTCATTGTGTAGTTAATGTCATTAAGCGTCTCATTTTTAAACGTGCTTCCATCACTAAATGTTCCAAGAACGGCTGAATAGTTCATGTCAGTAGTAGCAACTCCATCAGAAGTAGCACCAAGAAGAATATTGACATCTTGGGCATAACAAGAGGAATTAAAGTCTTTTAGTACAATGTTTTGTCTATTATTGGCCTGTAGTTTTACATGTAAACTGATGTTCATATCGTTTACATCTGCCATATAGAGCCAAGTGCTATCGGTACTAGCATTAATTTCAGTGAGAGTGACATTAAGTTCATAAGGATTCACTGTAATATTAACATCATGTGCTGAGATAAGACGTAGTGCATCAGAGGTGTCATCACTGTCAACCAAAGCAAATTCACTACCGTTGTTTTCATGGATTTTAAGATTTAAGTAGGTTGCAATTCCCGTAAAGTTTGCATCGATACTTGGCGTGACACCATTGCTAAAGTCAGCATCAGCAATACTAAAAGATTCACTGCCTGCAATACACTCTAAGCGTGTTTCATTACCATCAATAGTAAAAGAACCTCCAAGTTGTGTCTCATTGTAATCTTGAGTAGCAGTATTGTTGATGTTGTATGCACTAGCTACAATATTAAAAAGTTCACCTGCATAATAAGGTCCTGTTGGAATAATATTAAACTGATTGGGGCGAACAGCAACGTTGTCACTTGAGAGTGTACTGTTGTCCTCATCGGTTAGTGGACAGGTTTCATCAACATTACTTTTCCATATAAGATTTACTTTTGCATTTTTAAGAGCTGATGAAACGTTGAAACTCGCTGTTGTAGTATTGGTCTCTGTAAAGAGTGATTTTACCCAAGAACTTTGTGTACTGTTACCGTGTAAGGTATCAACAATTTGTGAACATAATGTTCCATTAAACTCTTGGTAATTGTCATTAGTTTCATTAAGAGATGCAAGTGTTAGGTTAAAGTTTTGTGCAGATAGTTTTGTAGAGATATTTCTGTCATTAATATCTCTAAAAGTGTCCCATGCATCAAATTTAAATACAGGGTCTTCAGGAATTGCACAAACATTACAGGTACGGGTATTTTTTGCAGCTTTATCGGCATTATAGATAGTTGTAATCTGAGAAGCAGGTATTGCATCATTGTAAAATTTTACTTCATCAATATTGCCACGGAAGAAATGGGCATCTCTCTCATAGTAGCCACCAATACTAGCTTGATTGATGTCATACAGGTCGGTGCTGCTTCCATTAGTTCTGCCAACTTCAGTATCATCAACATAGAGAATACCTCTGCTTCCATCATAAACATACGATACCATGTGCCAGTTTCCATCATTATAGACACCAGGAGCATTATAATATACCTCAGCTTTTCGCGTGCCAGAGGCATCAGTTGTCCATGCTTTTAGCTCTTTTGTATCACTATGATAGGTTATGGCAGTACTAGTTTTGTGCGGGGTGTTAGCACTATTTGAAAACTCAATAATTCTTGCATTACCTGATTGCGCAGAACTTGTATTTATCCAAGCTATAATAGAGACTGATGAGTCTAAGGTTTCATTAAAACCATCACCTTGAAGTCTACCTTTGGTGTCACCATCATTAAAAATACCATATCTACATGTAAATGGGTTAACATCACTAGTATCTGAAGCGTAAAAAGCTTTTAGATGTACAGAGCCTATGTTATCTTGAACATCATTATTGACATAATCCCATACACACTCATCTAAGCGCCATTCATGGATAGGGTCTATAGCACAGGCTTGACATACCCTATTCGTTCCATCATAATTTTTACCTGCTCGTTCATTATCACAAATTTCTTGAAGTTGAGTTTCGCTGACTACTCCATCAAAAATCTTTATCTCATCAAGACTACCTCTAAAACGGTTATTGGTCTCACCACTATCAGTCTCTCCACCAATAGAAGCCATTCCTG
>JAYEKO010000051.1:0-14584 GCA_034661055.1 Campylobacterota bacterium | reverse complement strand
TATATTGTTGACTGGTTTTATTAATAAGCCATTTTCTAAAACTTCTAACTCTAAACTAGCATTTTCAAGATGTGCTTGCTGAATTAAAGGTTTAGGAATTCTAATACCTTGTGAGTTTCCTATTTTTGTAAGTGTTGTCATAATAAACTCCTTTAAGTAATTATAATGTAATTACCAATAAAAGTCAATTAGACTAAATGATAACGGTGTTCAGCCCTTGTACTTGTTATATCTTGGTTGTTTTCACACCTTAAAAGTGGAGATTCATTCACAGGGGTGTAACTGGCACACCTTAAAAGTGGAGATTCATTCACAGGGGTGTAACTGGGTGTAGCTTCATGTATATGACGTAACGAGATTTGTGCTACCAAGCTGGAGCTTGGGAGCAAGATACATGTAAATTTAAAAAGCTCAATCTAAACCTACTTGATTATAATTCAACTATTAATTCATAGAGGTTTCTTATGAGCGTACAACCCTTTACCCATTTACATCTACACACAGAGTACTCATTGCTTGACGGTGCCAACAAAATCTCCAATCTCGTTGATCGTGTTAAAGAGCTTGGCATGACCTCTGTAGCCATGACAGATCACGGCAATATGTTTGGTGCCATTGACTTTTATCAGCAGATGAAAGGGGCAGGAATTAAACCTATTTTAGGGATGGAAGGCTACATTCACAATGGTGAAACATTAAACGACAAAAGTACAAAACAGCGTTTTCATGTATGCCTTTTTGCTAAAAACGAGGTGGGCTACAAAAATCTTATGTACCTCTCTTCTCAATCTTATATCGACGGTTTCTACTACTTTCCACGAATCAACAAAGAGCTGTTGCGAAATAATTCTGAGGGTATTATCTGTACCTCTGCATGTCTTCAGGGTGAGGTTAATTGGCATTTAAACCTTAAAAATGAACGTAATGTGAGAAATGGAGCCGGTGGGTATGATGAGGCAAAACGAGTTGCTTTAGAGTATAAGGAGATTTTTGGTGAAGATTTTTATTTAGAAATTATGCGTCATGGTATTCCTGATCAGCACTATATTGACAACAACATCTTAAAAATTGCACAAGAGACCGGTATTAAAATTATTGCTACTAACGATACTCACTACACATTTCCTGATGATGCACAATACCATGAAGCGTTTATGTGTATTGGGATGAATAAACTCTACGATGATCCAAACCGTATGCGACATTCAGTACATGAGTTCTACATTAAGTCTCCTGAGCAGATGGGACGACTCTTTGCAGATATTCCCGAAGCACTTGCTCATACACAGGAGATTGTAGAGAAGTGTAACGTAGAGCTTGACTTGGGGAATCCGATTCCTCCAGACTTTAAATTCACTCAAGAGTATGCGGCTCAAGAGGGGCTCAGCATTAGTCATAAAGATGATGCTCCACTACCAAAAGATGCGACTGAGGATGATAAGAAGAAGTGGTTTAGCGGTGCTACTAAAAATGATATTGAGTACTTTATTCATCGATGTAAAGTGGGACTTGAAGAGCGTTTAATTCATGTTCCCAAAGAGCGTCATCAAGAGTACAAAGAGCGACTTGACTTTGAGATGGATATTATTAACTCTATGAAATTTCCGGGCTACATGCTTATTGTTTGGGATTTTGTTAAAGTTGCAAAACAGATGGATATTGCCGTAGGTCCTGGTCGAGGATCTGCTGCAGGGAGTTTGGTTGCTTACTCATTAGAAATTACCGATATTGACCCAATGAAATACGACCTACTGTTTGAGCGTTTTTTAAATCCTGAGCGTGTTAGTATGCCCGATATCGATATGGACTTTATGCAGGCACGTCGTGGTGAAATCATTGATTATGTTGTTGAGAAGTATGGACGTAATCAGGTAGCACAGATTATTACTTTTGGTTCACTGCTAGCAAAAGGGGTTATTCGTGATGTTGCCCGTGTTCTTGACATGCCACTAAGTCAAGCGGACAAGATGGCAAAACTAATTCCTGATGAACTAGGCATTACACTTAATGGTAAGATGAAAAAAGGTGAGCTCAAGCCTGGAGCGTTTCAAAAAGAACCAAAAATTCAAGAGTTAATTGATCAAGATGCACAGGCAGCACGAGTTTGGGAATTTGCAAAAAAACTGGAGGGGTTAAAACGTAATGCCGGAATGCACGCTGCAGGTGTTGTTATCTCCAATGAAGAGCTTTGGCATAAGACTCCAATTTACAAACCAAGTGGTGATGACCAACCTTTTGTAACACAGTACTCGCTAAACTATTTAGAAGATATTGACCTTATTAAGTTTGACTTTCTTGGTCTTAAGACTTTAGATGTTATTCAAAATGCTACAAAGCTTATTAAAAAAATTCATGATATTGATGTTGACTGGCACAAAACAGATGAAGATGACCCAAAAGTTTATGAGACAATTCAACATGGCGACACGGTAGGAATGTTTCAGATAGAGAGTTCGGGAATGCAAGACCTAAATAAACGTCTTAAACCTGATAATTTTGAAGATTTAATTGCAGTCTTGGCACTCTACAGACCTGGTCCTATGGAGTCGGGGATGCTTGATAGTTTTATTGAACGTAAACATGGTCGTGAAGCAATTGAATACACCTTTGACTCTATGGAGAGCATTTTAAAGCCTACTTATGGGGTCATTGTTTATCAAGAGCAGGTTATGCAGATTGTTCAGACTATTGGTGGTTTTTCACTTGGCTACTCAGATATTATCCGTCGAGCCATGGGTAAGAAAAAAGATATGGCTGTTTATAATGCTGAATTTTCTGAAGGGGCAAAAGGGCAGGGTTATGATTATGCAACGGCTTCACAACTGTTTGATCTTATTGAGAAATTTGCAGGCTACGGTTTTAACAAGTCCCACTCGGCAGCTTATGCCATGGTTACGTTTCAAACCGCATGGTTAAAGGTATATTACCCTGAAGAGTTTATGTCAGCACTATTGACTTCTGAACGTGACAATACCGATAAAATTGTCAAATATATTGATGAGGTTAAGCGTATGGGTATTACACTTTCTCCTCCAGACATTAATAAGTCACATCTGGAATTTGCTCCGGTAGTAGAGGGTGGACAGAGTTCTATTTTATTTGGATTAGGTGCTATTAAAGGTGTTGGAGGTGCTGCTGTTGAGTCTATTTTAGAGGTACGTGAAGAGGGTGAATTTGACTCTATGCAAGATTTTGTAAATCGTATTGAGCCGCAAAAAGTCAATAAACGTGTCCTTGAGAGTATCTGTAAGTCAGGTGGTTTTGATACGTTTCCATTCTCAAGACATGCTATTTTAGAACAGGTTGAGACCATAATTGAGACAGCAAAAAATGCTTCAAGTGCAAGAAAGAGTGCAGTGGGAAGTCTTTTTGGTGATGATGCTGAAGTAACAACAGTTGCATTAGAGTTAAAAAATTCTCAGGAGTATGGACTAAAAGAGATTTTGGAGTTTGAAAAAGAGACACTTGGGTTTTATGTATCTGGTCATCCACTTGATGATTACCGAGAGGCTATTGATGCTCTAAAGTATACACTCTCAAGTGATATTGAGAATATTGGTGATGGTTCTACAGCTATTTTTATTGGTAAAGTTGAGGAGATCACTAAAAAAATCTCAAAAAAAGGTAATGCTTTTGGAATTCTAAACCTTATGGACTTTCACGGAAATATTGAGATGATGCTCTTTAGTGACAAGTTAGAACAGCTAGAAGAGATGAATCTGGATGAACCTGTAGCATTTAAAGTAAAAATAACGCACACTGAAATGTTTACACGCATTAGTGTTCTTAAAATATTTACCCTAAAAGAGGTAAAAAAAGAGTCTAAAAAAGTTAAAACAGTGGTTGCAGAAGTGCCACCTGAACCAATGATACTCTCTATTCATCTCAATAAAAATAGTGAGATGCTAGAAGAGTTATATCGGCTTATTCGCCGTTTTCCAGGTAGGCGACCATTAAAACTTATTATTGTCTCAAAGTTACAAAATGTTGTTTTAGAGTCAGCTATTCGAGTGGACGGTAAGATTATAGAAGAGCTTGAGAAGCTTGAATATATTGACATAATGTAGGTATTTACATGTAAATATTGCATATTGCCATATTTTACATGTAATTTTCCACTTTTTCATACAATAAGAAAAATTACCAAAGGAGCACAAGATGCTTGGGAAATGTCCTTATTGTAAAGATGGTTACGTTACTATGGAGCAGAAACTTGTTCGAGGTCAAAATACTAAGGTCTATACCTGTTCAAATACAAGGTACCACACTGAAGATGGCGAATGTTTTGAATCGGTAGGAAGTTGTAATTACCGAATATGGGGTAATTCGCTTTTACGATATGGTAAGCGAGGTATTGGAGAGCGTGAAGTTAGAGCGCTTCTTACAGATGGATGCTTTACAGCAGTTCTTCACAGTAAAAACGGACATGAATACCGTAAATATGTCGTTCCACATGAAGAGTATGGCATAAGCGTTATGTTTTATGATGATGTAGCGGTATAATACACAAAAAAAGGCTCTAGCAAATGAGTGAACAGCATCCGACTAATCCACTTCACAAAATGACGTTAGAAAAAATCCTGATCGCTTTAGTTGAGCAATATGGTTGGGATAAGCTGAGTAAATCAATTGATATTAACTGTTTTTATACTAACCCTTCCATTAAGTCGTGCCTTAAGTTTCTTAGAAAAACCCCTTGGGCACGAATTAAAGTCGAAGATATGTACGTTAGAATGGCTAAAAAGATGAATAAGAGTTAGTATTACATATTTTTTTTAGTTTTGTTTGTAGCTTGGGCTGTAAACGGATCATCTGGCCAGTAGTGCTTCTTGTGTTTTCCTCGCAACTCTTTTTTTACATCACTGTAAGTGTTCTCCCAAAAACTGTGTAGGTCTTTTGTAATCTGCATTGGCCGTGATGCAGGTGAGAGGAGTTCTATGGTAACAGGAATAGTGTTATTGAGAAGTCTTGGTGTCTCACTCATTCCAAAGAGTTCTTGCAATCGTACAGAAAGTGTAGGTGCATTAGGGTTTTGGTAGTTTAGTCGTATATTGGAGCCACTGGGTACTTTTAGTTTTTGTGGTGCCAGTGCATCTAAGAGACGCTGTTGCTCCCATGTAAAGAGCCCCAAAAGCAGTGTGTGCATTTTAACTTTAGCAATTGCTTTAAAGCTTTTTACCCCCTCTAGGTGCGGAGCCAACCAATGCTCTAAATTATTCAATAGCCATGCATCACTTAAGTCTGGAAATTCACTGGTTTGATGATGAGTGACAAATAGAGTACGTTCTCGAAGTTCTTGGCTTTCACGGTTTAAATGCAGTGCTTGAATGCCTTTTTCTCTAATGGCATTAAGCAGGGCAGTAGAAATATCTCTGCTTTGAATGTCAGTAATAGACTTTTCATCTAAAATAATAGCGCCAAGTTTTGTAATTTCTCTTGCTTCAACACGCTCTAGCTCTTCATTCCACTTTGTAAGTCGTTCATTAACAATGAGTTCACTAAAGTACTTTTGTATCAGTGCTTTGCTAATTGAAGCTGCACTGTAAATACGTGCATTTACCTCTTTGGCATCTAAGTCTGAAATGACAAGATAGGACTCATTAAAAAGTGTATCTTCTTCATTTAAAAAGGCACCTTTACCACCACTTAAAAGGTAGCGGTTGCTTTTAGGATTTCGTCGTGATGCGATACGGTCAGGGTAAGCAAATGCCAATAGTAGTCCAATACTATCAGATGAGGCTGTTTTATTTGAGCTTTTATTAGGTAATTTTTTTCGTAATAGTGTCGCTGTTTGAATGACATTTATGTGTAAGTAATGTTTGGGTTGCTCTTCTAAAGCACTCACACGTGCTGATAAATCAGCATCAAACTTATGTGAACCTGTAAAAATATCTTTCTCACTAAGCAGTGCTGCAATGAGGCAGGCTCTCTCACCATAACCCATCTCATTAGCTTTAAGAATCATATGAGCAAGACGTGGGTGGGTGCCAAACTCTAGCATAGCTTTTCCGTGTTGGGTAATGCTTATGCCTTTGAGTGCTCCCAAATTATTCAAAAGTTTTCGTGCATGCTCGACTGCAGAAGTGGCAGGCAGGTCAAGCCAGTGTAGCTCATCGAGTTCACTAATACCCCAGTTTGCAAGTTCAAGCATCATAGAGGTTAAGTCACTTGTGAGGATTTCAGGTCTGCTATGTTGTGCAAGGAGAAGATGCTCATGCCAAATGCGGTAGCATTTTCCTTGACTTAGCCGTCCTGCTCGTCCACTTCGTTGTGTTGCTGAGTCTTGGGAAATAGTAGTTGTCTGAAGTCTATTCATTCCCGTGCCGCTGTTAAAGATGGAGACTCTCTGCAACCCTGAGTCTATTACAAACTTAATGCCTTCTATGGTTAAACTTGTCTCTGCAATATTAGTTGCCAATACAATCTTTCGATGACCACTCTTAGAAGTGCTAATGGCTCTATCTTGCTCTTGTTTTTTTAGATTTGCATAGAGTGGAGCAATTGTAATATTTCTGTTTTGAAGAGTTTCTAGGAGTTTTGCTTCAAGGCTTTTAATCTCTTTGACTCCAGGTAGGAAAACTAAAATACTTCCCTGTTCATTTGAAATAATATTTTTAACTATTTTACTAATAGTACCGCTTAATTGCTTTGGTGTTGGATGAAGAGTCTTGGAGTCCAAGTAGATATTTTCAACAGGAAAACTACGACCTTCACTGCTAATAATTGCTGCATCACCAAGCAGTTTGGAAATGGCCTTAGTGTTGAGTGTTGCAGACATAATCATAATTTTTAAATTATCACGTAGTAGTTCTTGAGATTGCAGACTAAGTGCTAGGGCCAAATCGCCATGTAAGTTTCTCTCATGAAACTCATCAAAAATAATAAGGGCAACATTTTCTAAAGCGTTATCACTTTGGAGCATACGCGTTAAAATTCCCTCTGTCACAATGATAATCTTAGTTTTTTTACTGATGCATCGGTCAGCTTTAATCTGATATCCTACCGTCTCTCCCACCTCTTCTTCTAGTAACTCTGCCATACGAGAAGCTGCACTGCGAGTGGCTAAACGACGTGGCTCTAACATAATAATCTGCTTCTCTTGTAACCAAGGCTCATCAAGCAAGGCAAGAGGTACAGCGGTAGTTTTACCAGCTCCAGGAGGTGCTTGTAGGACTACTCTATTATTTACATGTAAAGTGTTTAGTATTTCAGGAATTACCTGATGAATGGGTAGCGTTTGCAGTCTGTTCCTTTACAATGTGTGTTTAAAATGAAAGTGAATATTTAAAATAATAACTATTTGAAAGCATACCAAATTCACTCTCATTTGAACCTTGTTGTAGCATCGCTCCAATAGAAAATGTGTTGTAATCGTTAAGTGTGTAGGTAAGTGTTGGAGATATGAAGCGTGAGTTATGTTCATTAAAACTCTCTATGTAGAGCAGTGAAGCATCTAAAAAGAGATTAAAACTGTAGCTTACGCTTCCTGCCCCGTAGAAATGTGAGTAGAGTAAGTTGGGTGCTATCTCTGAGTCGTAGTTTTTCATTATCTCCATTATGGAGAATGTTTTTGAGCTGTAAAGAGCTTCAAAAATAACATTGACTCCATTAACAAAACCGTAATCAGCTCCCACTATAGCTTGAAAAAAGTGAAATTCATCAGTTTTAATGTAAGCTCCCTCAGTGCGTACTTCTACTCCTGTATCTGCCAAGTTTCCCTCAATTTCAAAACCTGCCATATCTGTTTCATTGGAGTGAATAAGATTAATGGCTATATCGGAAATATTTAGTGAAGCGGTGTATCTGCCAGCATATTTAAAGCTGTTATCTGCTTTTTGACTTGCAACTACAGTGAGACTAGACATATCATCAATATGTCTTGTGTATGCAAGTGCAGCTACTCCAAATGTCTCATCTGGTTCTAGGGCGTAACTGTTTCTTGGGTTAAAAAGGTTTGTAGGAGTCCAGATACGTCCAACTCCCATAGAGATGTTTTGCAGACCAATAACAACACGATTGTATTCATCCTCATAGCCACCATATAGTCGGTAAAGTTTGGCATATACTATTGCATTATTATAACTGTGAAATGAAGTCTGAGTTTTAAAAGGCGTGTCAGCTTTGAAGAGTTCAACATATTTAAATGAGGGTGAGTTAACATACTCATCACCCAAGTAGTTTACAACATCGGCAATAGCTGTGGCAAAATAGTTTTTTCTGTAGTAATCTCCTCGGTAACGTAGTCGGTTATAGTTGTAAAGATAGGTAGTCTCATCTTGAGGCAAAACAGATCCCTGAGAGATAGTAAAGTTTGTGTTGCTAATAGTATAATCATACTCAGCTAATAAATTACATGTAAAAATTGCAAGTAAAAAAATGGTTACATTAACTTTCAACTAAGGCTCCATCATTAAGTTTGATAATGCGGCGAACATTATCTCTAACATATTCATCATGTGAGGCAAAGACAATACTAACTCTCTCTTTAAGGTTGAGCTCCCTCATCATATCCATTAAGGTCTCTGAATTTTTAGAGTCTAAATTTGCTGTAGGTTCATCGGCTAAAATAATCTTTGGCTTTGAAGCCACCGCGCGAGCTACCGCGACACGTTGCTGCTGGCCGCCACTTAGGGTGTTGGGTAGAGATTTTAGTCTGTTGTCTATCTTTAGTATGGTTGCAATCTCTAAGACTCTCTGGTGTATAACTTCTTCATTAAAGCCACGAAGTCTCATAATAAAGCCAATATTATCTTCGACATTTAAAACAGGAACAAGGTTGTACGCTTGAAATACAAAACCGATCTCATTAAGTCTTAGTGTTGTTCTGTCATCTTCACTCAGTGAAGTTATTTCGGTGTTATCAAGATATATCTTGCCACTGTCAACACTGTCTAGTGCCCCTATGGCGTTTAAAAGTGTTGTCTTTCCACATCCTGATGGTCCGCTAAGAAGAGTAAATTCTCCATCTTCTATGGTTAAGTTGATGTTGTGAAGGGCATGAACTTCTCTTGGGTCATCTTTATAAAAGTACTTGTTAATATCTTCTAGTCTTATCATTTTTCAGCCTTTATGACTTCTATTGGGTTGAGTTTTTTTATTTTTTGTAGAGGTAATATGACACTTAAAAGTGCTGCGGCGATGATGGCAGCAAAGGTAGTGGTGAAGTAAGAGAGTTTTATGGTTCCGTAAATTACAGCCTCATAACCCCACATCTCTAAGGCATCAGAAAAAGCACTTAAATCAAGTCCATAGTTTTTAAGGTATAGCAGAAGTGCACCACCAAGAACTGCTCCTGCGATGTAACCAAAAAGTGAGATAAAAATAGCCTCAAAAAATATCTGTAATCGGATGTATCTGTAGTGCATTCCAATGCCAAGGACAATTCCAAACTCTCGAATTCTGTCTAAAATAGATACGTACATCACCCCAAGAATACCAATAAAAACGACACTCATTACAATAACAAAGGTAATAGAGTTAAAAATAGTCATGACCTCTTGCATCATCTGCATCATGGGCTGTAGCTCTAAAAAACTTTTAATATCAAGCTTTGGGTATCTGTTTTTAAGTGTCTCAAGTAAACTCTCATCATCACTCATAACGGCTATTTGTGTTGCTTCGTTTGGGTTCGTTCCAAGAAACAGATGTAAATTATCAGCATTTATAAAAACAGCAGTAGAGTCAAGTGAAATATTGGTAGTTTGGATAATACCTCGAACTTTAAGTGCTACGGAGTTAATCTCACCTGTGACATCTTGCGTGGAGAAGACAATTTTTGAGCCAATACGAACTTTGAGTGTTTTAGCAAGTTCGAGTCCAATGAGTGCACTACGCTTATCTAGTCGCATCTCACCACGTTTTAGAAATTCACTAAACTCTCCAAATTGGTTTTCATTTTCTAGATTAATACCGTGTATGGTAGCAAATGATGACTTACGTGCTGTTGCTATGAGGCCATCTGCTTTGGTTCGCAGAACTACTGCTTTGACCCCCTGTATCTGCTCAATACTATCTTTAATAGCAGCAGCGTTTTTAATTCTATATTTTAGATCTTTTTCCACTCTATACTCTTTGGCAAAAATGCTAATATCCCCGCTGGCACTTCGTTTGTTCTTGTCTAGCATGTTATTTGCCATACCATCATAGAGCCCTTGAATACCAATCATCATACTCATACTCACCGCTATCATAGTAATGAGAAGTAGTGTTCTAGAGAGTCGTAAAAAAGAGTTTTTCCAAGCCATTTTAATGATGAGTCTATACATGACGGCTCGCTTCTATAGGTTTAAAAGAGTTGATGTAAAAGTATGGATAGATAATACTTAAAATATTTAATAGGTAAATGACGACAATGTTCCAAGAGATAGTGAACAGATTAAAATCAAAAGGTATCTCATCTGAGATGACCCCATAGTCTTTATACATCTCGGCAATTCCCTCAATGACTATGGGATTGATACTGTAATAGTAACAGATGTAACTAGCAATTGGCGTTGCTAAAAGCACTGCTAAAGATGAGAGTATGACGATTTCATAGAGCAGTAGTGTAAAGATATCTCCTTTACAAAGGCCAATACAGCGTAATACTCCAAACTCTTTAATGCGAGAACTGACATTAATAAAACCGTAAATCATAATGACAAAAAAGATGACAATAAAAAATAGAGCCAAAGAGACATAGCCAAAGATGCTGTCAACCTCCATTGCCTCTACCATGGTCTTCATCAAGGTTTTCCATGTAAGAGACTCTAGGGTTTCATTATCTAAAATTGTTGTAATACTGCTGTTGATAGCGTCAATATTTTTGATATTATCGACTTTAATGGTGATATAAGATGCTTTGTTTTTCGCATACAGAAGTTCATCGAGGTACTCTCTACTTACAAAGACAGCGCTGGAGTCAAACTCAAATGCACCTGTTTTAAAAACTCCACAGAGTTTAAAGATATCAGCAGCAAAAGAGTTGTCACTTGCCGCACCAATAAAAGAGACCTCATCACCAAGACTCACTTTGAGTTTTTTAACAATACCACTACCCATATAGAGGCAGTTTCCAGAGTCTGAGTCAAGATATTTACCCTTAATAAGAGCATTTTGAAGTTCTGAAAGTATGCTCTCTTTTTGAGGTTCAATGCCGACAACCATAGCAGCTGTAGAGTACTCCTTGTGTGAAAGCAGTCCATACGTCTCATAACGAGAACTAAAAAGCTCAATACCATCAATCTTAGAAAGCTCTTTTGTGATGCTCTGTACATCAGTAATTAGGTACTCATTACCACCAATATCGCGATAGCCTTTATGGTAAATTTCAATAGCTCCACCATATACTTTAAGAGAGTTTTGAAGCATGGAGTTATGTGAACCATCCATCATGGAGACGTAAACAATAAAAAGCATAGTAGATATAAAGGTAAGAACAAAGGTAGTGATAGAGCGACCTTTGTAAAAAAGAATGTTTTTTAGAGCGAAGTTAAACATTTTTTACCTTTTATCTAGAAAACCGCTTTAAAGCACTTTTTTTAAAGTACTGTTGTGAAAGTTTAGTATCATACTCTACCTCTTCTAAAATTATCTCGGTGTAGTTATCTATTTTATCACTTGACTGAACTTTCCAGTAGGTAGGAATATAATATTTTCCAAACTGTTTAACATCTTTGTAGATGAAATAGCGTACCTCTTTGCCATCTTCATCGTAAAATATATCTTTGTTTGAAGTGTACGTTGTAGTGTCAACATTAGTGATGATTTTACTCCATACCACAGGAGCATCAGCTTTAGGAATCAGCTCTATGGTGACAATGGTGCCCTCTTTTTCTATAATATATGGGTCGTAGTCTTCTACAATAGAACTCTGTTTAACCATATCGTCATTGGTAATGTCACTTCCCATCCAGTTTTGTAGCATCATGGAAGGTGGAATTTTAATGATACGCTCAATTTTTGGAACATACTGCCACATCTGATTGTCCAGACTTAAAAAGGTAATGCCTCTGTCTTTTGGTGGATAGGTTATTTTAACAAAGCTTTTTTTAGTACCTTGTGAGTAGCTCTGCATCTTCATAGTTCTCTCATGACCCATGGAAGCAACTTTCATGGTAAGTGCCATGTAGATATTTTTACCTCTGAGATTATCATCAAGTTTGTTGATGATGTCATGAGCCTCATCGGCAATGAGAAGGGTACAAAGCAACAGTGAAAAACCAAGTATTTTATACATGTAAAATCTTTTCCTTATTAAAGTACTGACTTAGAGTCAGTACTTTAGTCATTACAAGATGGCGTATAATCATCTACTAAAAGATTAACTGTTTTTCCATCATACTCTATATAGGCATACACAAGATCAGATGCTAAATGTGCATAGCTAAATTGTGCATTGTTAATGGTAACGACTCCATCAAATAGATCATTGTCAACCTCAAAGATAACTAGGGTCTCAACATTATATATACCTACGCGACAAGGATATGTAATGTCTACTGTTTTACTGATTTTTCCTTCAACTTGCATTGAAGTACCTTCGTTCGTTATGACATAGTCAGTATAAAGAGATGTTCGCTTACTATTTTGTGTTGTACCAGTAAAGGTAGTTATTGATTTGTCCTCACCAATAAACTGTTCAGTAAGTGTTCCGTTAGTAGTACTTTGGCTTGCTAATCCTGTATCTATTATGAAATCAATAAATTCAGTTACAGCAGTATATAAATCTTCAGATCTACTGTCTTGATAATGTATCTGACCAGAGAGATAACCAAATGCATCCATATAACATTGGTTGAAGTCAATTACAATATTCATTGCTTCCATACTAGAAGGCCCATTGACTAGCATCGTTCCAGCTTCTAGACACTCAATAGTTTCATTATTGTAAACACCTCTATTTAATGCAAGACTACGTAATACTGCACGGCTTTTTAAATCACTTGTTTTGAGTAGAGGACTTGAGTTAGGTTCTCTGTGAATTGAAGTGTTTAGAATTAGGTTAAGCCATGCTGAAAGTCCAAAAATATCATTGATACCATCTTCCATTGCACTTAAGGCATTGACTGCAGATTCTTTAGAGTCAATGAGTTTTTCTATCTCATTACTGAGGTTTTCAAAAATGAGTTTATCACCATTTTTTACAACATCAATGACTATTCTATCAGAGTAATCAAATGTACCGTCATCTTTTACCCCTGCCAGTTTATAAATGGCTTGATTCTTGGCACTGACTAGTATCCAATCAAATTTTACTGAACCGTCACCGTCAACATCCTCACCTAGTGAGAACATATACCATTGTGCGCTTGGAGGGGTAACAGTTGCTTCTTTCCATCCAAATACATTATCGTCGTCTGGCGCATCACCTTGTAGTTGATAAGATTTACCACTACTGCTCATTGTAAAGACCCAGTCAAAAGGGTCATTGTCTTTAGTAGGTTCAAAATCATAAGAAGAAAAAGTTCCCATGATAGTAAAAGATTTTGATGATAAAAATGATTTAACATCATCACCAGCTGTAAGTGTGTTTGTAATGCTTAAAAGCATAAGAACTAGTAAGATACGAATATACATAATAAATCCTTTCTGTGAAGCTTCTATATATACTATAAATCAAGTTAGATAAAAATCACTTGAAGTCGGTTGAAAAATACTACTTTTACTGGTAGAGTTTTGTTATAATAACTGCATAGACGAAGGAGTGACAGTGAATGGAAATTACAGTGAACTTAGCCGCAAGCTTGAAAGCATACTAAAAGAGCATCTGTTTGACCAAGATGAGGCAGTTGAAATCTTAATAAAGACCTTGGTTCAGGCACAGTTATTACAAACTAAAAGTAGAGTACGTGCCCTTTTTACGTTTATTGGACCTCCAAATACAGGTAAGCATTATCTTCCAGAGGTACTGCTGCAAATTGATCCTGAGCTTCAAGAGCTTAAGACCTTTCATATGGATCAGTACAGTGGCGGCTTTGGCATGGGTGTTGACCAGCTTAGTCCTGTAAGTATTGAGAGTGATGTTATTGCTTTTGTTAAAGAGTATCCAAACTCAATTTTGATTTTTGAAGATATTGAAAAAGCAGACCTTCAAGTCCAACTCTCACTCTATGCTCTTTTTGCAGACCATGAAAAAAGTACCGTCGATTTTTCACAGGTCATTGTCATTATGACAACTACAAGCCTCTCTTCACTCTTACAACGTCAAGATCTTCGTGAACTTCTAAAAAATGATCCGCTTCAGGCACATACATTTTTAATGGAGCGTTTAAGTCGTGAGCAGATGGTGGTGAGTGGTACTAAAGAAGAGGCATTTGATAAAAAGCTACTCTCTCTTTTAAATGAGCATACACTCATTCCTTTTAACCGTCTGACTCTCTCTACACTCATTAAAATCGGGGCACGTTCGCTTCATCAGATGTCACAGAACTTTATTAAAGAGAGTGGGGTGGCCATTGAATATGTAGGATTTGATACATTTGTCTCTCTTGTAACACTCTCGCTTTCTCCGTATCTTAATGCTAGACATATTAGAAAAAAAGTACCAGAGGTGATGTTTCTACATGTTTATGAAGCTTTAAAACTTCAAGATGAAGTGACACAA
>JAYEKO010000050.1:0-14790 GCA_034661055.1 Campylobacterota bacterium | reverse complement strand
GTACCAATCAAAGTAAAGATACCAACAACAACTACTGATTCAACTTGAACCAAGAATTGTCCCATTCTATCACCACTCTCTTTAAGAGGACCATCCCATAGTAGGTCATTATCTTTAAGAGCGAACACTGCCGTTGCTAATGCACCCCAAAGACCTGCTAAAAAGTGAATTCCAAATGCATCTAAAGAGTCATCATAACCAAGTTTCTTCTTAAGGAATGCAACACCATAGAATGCAATCAATGAACCAACAGCACCCATTATTATTGCACCACTTACATCAACAAAACCTGCTGCTGGAGTAATAGCAACTAAACCAGCAACAACACCTGATGCCGCACCAAGAAGTGTTGGCTTTTTATATACAAGCCACTCAATAAGTACCCAAGTAATAACACCTACCGCTGTTGCTAGCGTCGTTGTTAAATATGCTAAACCGGCAATCGCATTTGCACCAAATGCAGACCCACCATTAAATCCATACCAACCAAACCATAATAGAGCAGCACCAAGAGCTGTTAACATAACACTCATCGGTTTCATTGCAATTTTTGGATAACCAGCTCTTTTACCAACTAAGTATGCTAGAACTAGACCAGCAAGACCACCATTCATATGTACAACTGTACCACCGGCAAAGTCAAGAGCACCTGCATCAAATAGTAGTGCACCGTCTCCACCCCATACCATATGAGTAATTGGAGCATATACTACAATTGTCCAGATAGCGACAAAGACTAACCAAGTTGAAAATTTAATTCTCTCAATAACAGAACCACTAGCAATTGCTACAGTAATGGCTGCAAATGTTCCTTGAAACACTACAAATACATAAGTAGGATACGTTCCACTTAAGTCATCCCATTTAATTCCGTTTAAAAATGCATGGTCAAGTCCACCAATAAAACTCTGTAATGATCCACCATCACCAAATGCCATTGAATATCCAGCTGCAATCCATGCAATAAATGCAACCACAAATGCTCCAAGAACCATTGCATAGGTATTAAGTACATTTTTTGTACGCGTCATTCCTGCATAAAACAGTGCCAGTCCAGCTGGTGTCATTAGTAGTACTAAAGCAGCAGACATCATCATCCATGCTGTATCTCCAGTATCTAGTGTCGGGGTATCTTCAGCTAATGCTAAAGCAGGCAGTAGCATTAAAGCCAATAAAAACCATTTCTTCATTTTTCATCCTTGTGAGATTTAATATGAGAGAAGTATAAGAAAATTTCATCAGTAAGAGGTGCGAATAGCTGTATAATTTTTAATCAGTTATCTGCTTTTTATGTAGAATTACAGTATCTTTATCAATTACATGTAGATCACACTGCCACTTTTTACAGAGCCATTTAAAACTATCTATTGAAAAGAAACAGATATGAGTCGGGTCAAGTTTGTAATGCCATTTAGAAAAATCAGTAACCTCATCATAACGGCTAGTCATAATGCCTAAATAGCCATCTCTCTTAAGACAACTCCACAAACGGTATAGTTCATCATAGGGCTGATGAAGATGCTCAACCACTTCTGTAGCAGTAATGAAATCATACTCTTTAGTGAAAACATCTATATCGTTAGCATAGAAGTAATCATAGATGCTCATTTTATGTCCAGCTTCTTCAAACATGAGCGAGAGTGTCGGTCCGGGGCCTGAGCCAAAGTCTAATCCAGAACTTTTATGACTAAAGCGCTCCTGAATCGGTTCAAACATACGGTTTAAAAATTTTCTATAGTTTAGGTCAGCAGGAGAGTTGGTATGAAGATCGTAACGCTGCTTCTCTTCATCTTCATTAAGATAGTACTTTGAGGGGACAAAAACCAATTTACATGTAAAACATTGGTAATATTTACAGTCGTCATCCTCAGAGAAAAGTTGCTTCTCATGGCTGCCGCACAATGGGCATAGCTGATTCATAAAACAGCTTTTTCTTGAAGTAGCTGGGTAAGTTCATCTGCTGGCATCGGTCTGCCATATAGATAACCTTGTATAGTTTCACATCCATTTTTAAGTAAAAAGTTCTTCTGTTCATTAGTCTCAACGCCCTCCGCGATAACATTTAGTTTTAGGCTTTGAGAAAGTGAAATCACTGCTTTGGTAATCCCAACATCATCTTCATCATCAGGCAAATCTCTAATAAATGATTGGTCTATTTTTAATTTGTTAATGGGGAGTTTTTTTAAATATGAGAGAGATGAGTAACCCGTTCCAAAATCATCAACAGCTAATTCAATGCCAATATCGCTTATTTTTTTTAATATCTTTATAGCTTCTTCTGGATTTGTCATTATTTGACCCTCAGTAACTTCAAGTTCTAAATCTTTAGCTTTAAAACCTGTATTTTTCATACTCTCTTCTAGTATAGAGATAAAATTTTCTTGACGCAACTGTTTCATAGAAAGATTTAGTGCTAATTTACCTGGTCTTAAACCCTTGCTATACCACTCATCCATCTGGCTCATAACCGTTCTCATCACCCATTGATCCATCTCTACAATTAAACCTGTCTCTTCTGCTAAGGGAATGAACTTTACAGGTGACACTAAACCCATCGTTGGATGCTGCCACCTTATAAGTGCTTCCACTCCAACAAAGGTTTCAAGTTTTGCATCTATCTGAGGTTGATAAAAAACAACAAACTCTTCATCTTTTATAGCTTGATTAAGACTCGCTTGCATCACTACTCTTTCAAAAGCAAGTTCAGTCATCTCTGCTGAGTAAAACTGAAAATTATTCCTTCCCTCATTTTTCGCTTTATACATCGCGGCATCAGCATACTTTAAAAGACTTTCATAATCTTTTCCATCTTGTGGATAGAGACTAATACCAATACTGCTAGAGACATAAAGAGTATGAGAGTCTATAGTAATTGCTTCTTTTAAACTAGCAAGAATTTTTTCTGCTAAGAGTGTTGCACTTTGGGCATGTTCAAAGTGCTCTATCATAACAGTAAACTCATCACCACCTAATCTTGCTAATGTATCTTCTTTACGAATAGCACTTTCAAGACGTTGTGTTACCATTTTTAATACGGTATCGCCAACTTCATGACCTAAAGAGTCATTAATCTCTTTAAAATGATCAAGGTCTATAAAAAATAGTGCAATTTTTCCTCTATTTCGTTTCGCTTTTTCAATGGACTGTTCAAGTCTGTCTTGAAAAAGACTACGGTTTGGCAGTCCTGTAAGTGAATCATGATACGCTTGATGATGCAATATATCTTTTTGCTCACGAAGTTTTTTTTCAGCTTTTAAACGTAAGGTTATATCTTGAGAATAACCAACCATACCAATTGGATTACCATTTTGATCTTTTAAAAGCGAGAGAGAAAGATGGGCATCTATAACCTGTTTAGATTTTTTCACTAAGCGAATATTGGCTTGGTGTTCTCCGTTTTTCATAAGCATCTCTATGTTTTTTTTCAAAAAATCAAAATCTTCTTTTAAATAGAGAACTGTTATGTGTTGGCCTATAATTTCATCAGATCTGTACCCCAGCAGAAGTTCAGAACCGGCATTAAAACTAATAATATTTCCATCAAGATTAGTTGATATAACTGAATCATGAATTTGCTCAATAATTTGTGCCTGATGTATCGACTTTAGTTGCATCTCTTTTTCATCTGTAATGTCAGTATGTGTTCCAATCATACGAATGGCAGTGCCATCTTCATCATAAATAGTTATACCTTGATCTAAATTCCAAATCCAATGCCCATCTTTGTGCTTTAGTCTATAGATATTTTCATAATGTTCTGTTTTTCCGCTAATATTATCTTCAATGCTCTGTATTGTATTTTGTAAATCATCAGGATGGACGCGATCTTTCCAAGTTGCAAACTCATTTGGAATTTCATCATCTCTATATCCTATCATCTCTTTCCATCTTGGTGTAAAGCATATGGAGTTATCTACTAGATTCCAATCCCAAATACCGTCATTGCTTCCAAGTAGTGCTAAGGCCAGTCGTTCATGTTCTATACACGATTTTATACCAAGTTCTATTTTTTTTCTAAGAGAGTAGAAGATATTAGCTATTATCTTAATATTTATCTGATTTTTTTGTGAATATACAAAAGCGAGATAATAACCATCTAGCAGCACGTAAAGAACCTGATATGTTATTTTATCTTTAGTGATATTAACAATGGAAAATTTATCAATTTCATCTGCTTTTGCACTAACTATAAGTTCATAAAACTCATCTTTTCCGACACTATTCAGATGAGAATGTATTTCACCATGGAACTCGTTAATAACAGCATAAAGAGCTGATGTTTTTTTAAGAAATACTCTCAAAAACTCTTTTGTCATCGTTTTAAGGCTTAATGAATTTCCCAAAGAAGATTCACACTCATAAGCTATAGTTAGGGTTTGCAAATGTTCCATTAAAAAGCTCCAATAACACAGGTCTTATTATAAAAGTCTATGTAATCTTGATTTGTATTTGCAATCTCTCCAAGACTAAGTACCCCACACATAATGAAATCTTTTTTATTTACATTTTGTCTAATTATTTGAAGCTCTTTTTTAAAATCATCTTCTAAAAAAAGTACACGGGAGATACAGTCTATTACAAAAATGCCTTTTAGATTGTCCTTTTTTGAAATCGCCTCTTTTGTGGCAGCTTTTGCTGATTCAATAAGCTTATTTTTGTCCCCTTTTAAGATATATACAACTGAGTTCTTATCCATATCTCCAACAAGCAGAAGTGAGTCGTTATCTCTTGCAATAGGATCTCTAACTAAAATTTCACTATTAGCTTTAGCGATACCCAAGGGATATGATTTTGCTATATCAAAAAAATTGTTTTCATTAAACAATAAATTGGAATCTTTTTCAACTATCTCTTTATAAACTTCATATGCATCTTGATAATCAAGTGAATAAACCCTTGTCTCTTTGGTGTCGTTAGCTACAAATGGGCCAGCTATCTCCTCCCACCCATGTTTAGCCGATGTCTCAACAAACCATGAGTTTGTAAGCAGAAGGACACCGTCTTGTATCATAGTTTCTTTTGTAAAAAGAACTTTCTCTTGCTTCAGGGTGAGCTTTCCTGCACCTGCACCAATTATATTGGTACCTATAGAGGTGGATTCGTATAGGTTTTCTAAAAATTCTGTGATATGCCTTGAGAGACCATCTAAAAATACAACAACGTCATCAGCATCTTTATCTATTTTACTTTTATCAAAATCTTCAAATGATGACAGTGTTACTTCAGCTTCTTTTCCTACATCTATAACAACTATGGCATCATCATAGTTGTTATCTTCATAAATTATCTGAGGAAAGATAGCGCCACAAACATCTGGCTTAACCTGTAAAAGTTTAGAGTGCTCAAAAGCACAACCCTCTGCAACCAGTAAAAGCAAGTTCTGATCTGAATCTTTAAATCTCTTAATAAATTCATCAAGAGAGTTTACTAAGTAATTCTTTATCATAAATAGACCTTTAAATACATTATATAAAATATATTATTAAGAAAGTATAAATAATATTTACATGTATTTCAAAATGTCAGATAAACCTAATCTTAAGTCAAAAAAAGATAAAATCATCTCAATTTTAATTTGGGGTACGTTTTATGAATGATCTGCTAGATAACAGCGAAATCGACAACATAAACATTGAGGACACACTTAAGGAGAGCTATTTAGACTACTCCATGAGTGTTATCATCGGACGGGCACTTCCTGATGTTCGAGATGGCTTAAAACCAGTTCACAGGCGAATTCTTTATGCCATGGACAAACTCAACCTCTCTGCAGGTGCTAAGTATAAAAAGTCAGCACGTATCGTTGGTGATGTAATTGGGCAGTATCACCCTCACGGTGACACTGCTGTATATGATGCTCTAGTACGTATGGCACAGCCATTTTCTATGCGCTCTATGCTGGTTGACGGGCAAGGAAACTTTGGGTCTGTAGATGGCGACAATGCGGCAGCAATGCGTTATACTGAAGCACGTATGACAAAATATGCCGGTGAACTACTTAAAGACTTAGAAAAAAATACCGTCAACATGATTGACAACTATGATGGTACTACTCAAGAACCTGCCGTACTTCCAACACGTGTACCAAATTTACTTATTAACGGTTCGTCAGGTATTGCTGTTGGTATGGCGACCAATATTCCGCCTCACAACCCTAAAGAGGTAATTGACGCTACCGTTCACTACATAGACAACCCCAATGCTTCACTTATTGACATTATGGAGTTCATTAAAGCACCAGATTTTCCAACTGGGGGAACCATTTATGGTAAAAAAGGTATTTTAGATGCCTATGAGACAGGACGTGGACGCATTAAAGTCCGTGCCAAGACACATATTGAGAAAAAAGGCAACAGAGATGTCATCGTCATTGATGAACTTCCTTACATGGTCAATAAATCACGTCTCATTGAGAATATTGCTAATCTTGTTAAAGACAAACAGGTAGAAGGTATCTCTGAAATTCGTGACGAGAGCGATAGAGAAGGAATTCGTGTTGTAATTGAACTTAAACGTGATGCAATGAGTGAAATTGTCCTAAACAACCTTTTCAAATCGACTAATATGCAGACAACATTTGGAATTATTATGCTTGCCATTTTAAACCAAGAGCCTCATGTCTTTCCACTTTTAGATATTCTTACTAACTTTATTAATCACCGAAAAACAGTCATTATTCGCCGTACTATTTTCGACTTGGAAAAAGCTAAAGCCAGAGCTCATATTTTAGAAGGTCTTAAAAAAGCGCTAGACCATATTGAAGAGATTATTAAGATTATTCGTGCCAGCAGCGACACTGAAAATGCAAAAACAGCACTCGTCGATACTTTTGATTTCTCACCAATACAAGCACAGGCAATTGTCGATATGCGTTTACGCAGCCTTACTGGACTAGAGCGTGAAAAAATTGAGAATGAACTTCGTGAACTTTTAACACTAATTGAATATTTAGAAAGTATCTTAAAAAGTGAAGATGTTCTAAAAGGCATCATTAAAGAAGAACTTTTAGAAGTAGCTGAAGTGTACACTGATGGGCGTCGTACTGACATTGAAGACAACTATGATGATATTGACATTGAAGACCTCATTCCAAATGAGCCAATGGTTGTTACTATTACTCATCGCGGATACATTAAACGTGTTCCTCTAACGAGTTACGAAAAACAGCGTCGTGGAGGAAAAGGTAAGACAGCAGTAACAACATATGAAGATGACTTTATTGAAAACTTTTTTACATGTAATACTCATGATACCCTGCTATTTGTTACCGATCGTGGACAGCTACACTGGCTTAAAGTGTACCGAATCCCTGAGGGATCACGTACGGCTAAAGGCAAAGCAGTTGTTAATCTTATTAATTTAGTTCAAGATGAAAAAATCTGCTCTATTATCCCTACAACAGACTTTAGTGATGAAAAATCTCTGACACTATTTACTCAAAACGGTATTGTAAAACGTACTAATCTAAGTGAATTCTCTAATATTAGAAGTAATGGTGTTCGTGCTATTGTACTTAATGATGAAGATGCATTAATTGCAGCTAAGATTGCCACCAAAGACACTAAATATCTCTTTATACTGACAAAATTTGCACAGTGTATTAAATTTGATATTGAAAAAACACGCGAACAAGGTAGAAGTACTCGTGGTGTTCGCGGCATTAAGTTTAAACATGAGGGCGACCTTGTTATTGATGCTAATGTTATTGACTCTGATGAACAAGAGATTCTAACTGTTAGCGAAAAAGGTATTGGTAAGCGTACTACCGCTGAGGAGTACCGTCTAACCAATCGTGCTGGTTCTGGTGTTATTGCTATGAAACTAAGCACTAAAACAGGCAAAACTCTTGTCGGTTGTCTTATGGTTGATGAGACCATGGATATGATGGCACTGACTAAAACTGGCAAAATGATTCGTGTAGACATGCAGACTATCTCAAAATCATCACGTAATACCAGTGGAGTATATATTGTTAAAGGTGATGATGTCGCAAGTATCTCACGTTGTCCAAAAACAGAAAAAGACGACAATAATGATGAAGGCACAGAACTTCCAAGCTTGGTATAGTTCTTGCTTTAATTTGTGTAATATACTCAATAAAAAAGGTAATATCTATGAAAAAAACTCTTATCTCATTGCTTGCATTGGGCTTTCTCTTCTCTGGATGTTTAAAAGAGGAACCTGCTCCTGTAGCACCAGTCCAAACACAAGAGTATGTCAGCACTGAAGCCATTGCAGAAGTTCCACAAGAGTGTGAATGCGCCATTGAAAAAAGCAATGATTGCGACTGCCAAGTTTTAAGCAAACTAGAGCCTGTTCGCATTATTGTAGTAGGTCAAGGTGTCGCTCCATGTACAGGTACGTGCTCACCTGAACAGGCTCTAGTTCTTGCAAAACGTGCTGCTATTATTGACGGGTATCGACTAATTGCTGAAAAAGTAAAAGGAGTCTATGTTCAAGGGCGTGACTACGTTCATAATATGATGGTAAAAAGCTCTAAAGTACGTACCTATGTTGATGCGAATATTCGCAATGCCAATGTAGTAGATACCATTTACAAAGACGGTCTTTGCGAAGTAGAGATGGAAATTACCCTCAACTACTCTCAGCTAGTCTATTAATACTTCTCACCTCTTTTCTAGAGGCTGATGAGTACATCATTAGTTATCATAGTGCTAGTAAAAATGCAAGTTTACTTAATGAAAAAATCTCTATCAGTAAGGCTATGACACCCTGCAGTGGCAAGCCAACTTCTGAACTTATACTCTACTTTGAAAACAGTAAAAAATTACAACATATTATTAGCGGTAATCGAAATGAATTTTTCAACTATTTACAAAAGCAAAATTTACATGTAAAAAATTATGTTGTTAAACACAACAGTAACTACAACGATCTAACTACGCTGAGTATGGCTCCTCAATGCTTCACAGTCACTTTTAATGAAAATTTTGTTAAAATCTCTGCTTTAAAATAGAGAAGGAGCGCATTTGAAAATAGCCATTGTTGAAGATGATATCAATATGCGTAAATCTCTGGAGATAGCTTTTGGTGATTACAGTAAATATGAGATTGTCAGTTTTAAAAATGCCAAAGATGCCCTTAAAAAACTTGATGACAGCTTTGAACTTATTATTAGTGACATCAATATGCCAGGAATGGACGGCATTGAATTTGTAAAAAAACTCAATGGCAAATATGAGGTCATTATTATGACGGGTAATGCAACCCTTAATCGTGCTATTGAGTCTATTCAGTTAGGTGTTAAAGATTTTCTTTTAAAACCCTTTGAAATAGATACTTTGGTGGCTGCCATTGAACGAGTGCATGATGTTCAAGAAAAAGTAAAAGCACATAAACCTAAAAAGATTGCTAAGACCTCAAATGAATTTTTAGCAACATCGCCTGCACTGGAACGTGTGCTTAATATGGCACAAAAAGTTGCCCAAACTGATGCCAGCACGATGCTATTGGGCGAGAGTGGTGTTGGAAAAGAAGTATTTGCTTCTTACATCCATAAAAACTCGCCTCGTGCCAAAAAGCCTTTTGTAGCTATTAACATGGCGGCCATTCCAGATAATCTCATAGAGAGTGAACTCTTTGGTTATGAAAAAGGTGCTTTTACTGACGCAACACAGAGCAAGATGGGGCAGTTTGAGCTGGCAAATGGCGGCACTCTTTTTTTAGATGAGATTGGCGAGATGCCTTATGAGGTTCAAGCAAAACTACTTCGTGCACTCCAAGAGAAAGAGGTGCGACGACTCGGCTCGGCTAAGCATATTAAAATTGACATACGTGTCATCTCAGCAACCAACGCTAACTTAAATGATAAGATTAATGAGGGTGCATTTCGAAAAGATCTATACTATCGCTTAAATACTATCCCCTTAGAGATTCCTCCTTTGCGTGAACGTCATGAAGAGATTATGGACATCGCCAATGCCGTCTTAGTACAAAACTGTGAAAAATATGATTTTGATACTAAAGTCTTCTCAGTTGCCTCACAAAAAGAGATGCAAGAGTATCAATGGCCCGGTAACATTCGTGAACTTATCTCCGTGGTAGAGCGTGCCACTATTTTAAGTGATGATAATGAGATAACACCTGAGAACTTATTTTTACACTCACGCGGCGTGAAACAGAAACGTTCCATCTCAAATATGGAGCATGACTTAATTTCAGAAGTGTTAGAATCAAGCGCAACACTTAGTGAAGCTGCCGATATGATCGGAATGAGTGAAGTAACTTTAAAAACCAAAATGAAAATACATAATATTAAGGAGAGATATTGAAGAAGTATAATGTAGCTGTTGTTGGCGCCAGTGGTGCTGTAGGCGAAGAGATATTAAGAATTTTAGAAGAGATTGAATTTCCACTTAAGAACCTAGTTCCATTGGCAAGTTCTAGAAGTGCAGGAAACTGCATAGAGTTTAATAATAGCGAAATTGTTATTAAAGAGCTAACAGAGACAATATTTAAAGAAGAGAATATCGAGATTGCACTCTTTAGTGCTGGAGGAAGTGTCTCTGCAAAGTTTGCACCCTACGCTGCCGAAGCTGGTGCTGTAGTCATTGACAATACAAGCCACTTTAGAATGGATGAGGATGTTCCTCTTGTAGTGCCTGAAGTTAACCCTGAAGATATTGCATCATGGAGAAAACGTGGTGTTATTGCCAACCCTAACTGTTCAACTATTCAGATGGTTCAAGCACTCAAGCCACTTGATATTGCATATGATTTACAGCGTGTTGATGTCAGTACCTATCAAGCAACATCAGGGGCTGGCAAGACAGCTATGGAAGAGCTTGTCACTCAGATGCAAGATTTCTTTGCATTTAAACTTGATGAGAGTGAACATAAGAGCTTTCAACATCAAATTGCACTCAATGTCATTCCTCAAATTGATGTTTTCATGGAGAATGACTACACTAAAGAAGAGATGAAAATGGTCAACGAGACCTGTAAAATCTTACACAAAGATGTAGAGGTCAGCGCAACATGCGTACGCGTTCCTGTTCTTCGTGGACATTCAGAAGCACTCACACTGACGTTTGACTCTGCAGTTGATGCTACTGAAGCCCGTGAACTTCTAAGAAAAGCCTTAAATGTTGTTATTGTTGACAACCCTAAAGAGAGTGAGTACCCAATGCCAGCGGCATGTGTTGACAAAAATGAGACATTTATTGGGCGTATTAGAAATGACACATACCGTGAAAATATCCTTCACCTATGGGTTGTTGCAGATAATTTACGTGTTGGTGCGGCAACCAATGCAGTACGTATTGCGCAAAAATGGATTGAAATGGAGGGAGAAGCTTAATGTTAGAAAGATTATTTGAAAATACCCTTTGGAGCTCACGCTTTATTGTTATTCTCGCTGTTGTTTTTGGTCTTATAGGCGCAATAGTACTTTTTGCAGTAGCAAGTGTAGATATTTTTGCCACAGCAAGCTATGTTTTAAATACCTATATCACACATGCCCACCCGGAACATTTTCATGAAGATGTCGTTGGTGGCATTATTGGTGCCGTTGACCTCTATTTAATTGGCGTTGTTATGCTACTTTTTTCTTTTGGACTTTATGAGCTTTTTATATCTGATATTGATGCAGCTAAAGATGAAGAGGGAGCGGATAGTAAAATCTTAGCTATTCATTCACTAGATCAGCTAAAAGATAAAATCTCAAAAGTCATTGTTATGGTTCTTGTAGTCGGCTTCTTTCAAAAAGTGGCACATACTGAGTACAATGGAGCACTAGATATGCTCTATTTTGCACTCTCAATTACTGCAGTAGCAGTCGGTCTTTTCTTTCTTGGAAAAGTCGGGAAAAAATAGAAATCAAGGATTAAAATGAGTAAGATATTTGTAGATGCATGTTTTGGTAAAGAGACCCCATACACTCCAGTTTGGATGATGAGACAAGCAGGAAGATACCTGCCAGAGTATATGGCTGTTCGTGCTGAAGCAGGTAATTTTTTAAATCTTTGTCATAACCCCAAAAAAGCTGCCGAGGTTACTATTCAACCTCTAGACATTGTTGGCGTTGATGCTGCTATATTATTTAGTGACATCCTTGTTATTCCCGACGAGATGGGTATGGACTTAGGTTTTTTCACAGGAGAAGGTCCAAAGTTTTCTGATCCGTTAACATCACAGGAAGATTTAGATAGACTTCTAGGTGGAGATGAAGCGGCATCAAAATTAACTTATGTTTATGAGACTATTGAACTGCTTAGAAAACAGCTTGATGAACGAGGCGATGAGATAGCACTTATCGGTTTTACTGGTGCCCCTTGGACACTTGCAACCTACATGATTGAAGGTCAAGGTACTAAAACGTACAACATCTGTAAAAAGATGATGTACTCAAACCCTCAACTGCTTCATAACATTCTTAAAAAAGTGACTGAAGTAGTCAAGCTTTATATGGAGAAACAGATTCAAGCCGGTGTCGATGTTGTTCAGATTTTTGACTCATGGGCTGCTGCTATTGAACCAGAAAAATATGATGAGTTCTCTTGGAAATATATGGTAGAGATTGCAGAGTACTTAAAAGAGAAGTATCCACACATTCCTGTCATTATGTTCCCTAAGGGTATTCCTGCATTTCTAGATAAAGTGTATGGTAACTTTGATGTATTTGGTGTTGACTGGTCAACTCCAATGGCACTTGCAAAAGAGAAACTTGGAGACAAGTATGTGCTTCAAGGAAATATGGAGCCGTGTCGCTTGTATTCAAAAGAGATGATTACAGAGTCTGTAGAGACTATTCAAAAGACAATGGGTGGCAAAAGACATATCTTTAATCTTGGTCATGGAATTCTACCTGATGTACCAGTAGAACATGCAAAACACTTTGTTAGTGAGTGTCAAAGAGTTAGTAAAAAATAGTTATTGCTTTAACATTATGAATATTATTTTTGGTCCAGTGAATTCACGCCGTTTTGGCGTTTCACTTGGAATTGACCTCTCCCCTACTCATAAACAGTGTAATTTTGACTGTCTTTACTGTGAACTTGCACCGGCACTTACAATACAGCAGCAAGATCAAAGCATTAGCGTTACCGATGTTATTAATGCACTTACTACTGCACTTAAAGAGCATCAAAATATTGATGTCATTACCATTACCGCTAACGGAGAACCAACACTATACCCCTACCTTAATGAACTTATAGATGAAATTGATGCTATTAAAGGTTCAATACAGACACTTATATTGACCAATAGCGCTACTCTAATCAATACAGAAGTCTATAATACTTTACTCAAGTTTGATCAAGTAAAGCTCTCTCTTGATGCTATTAGTAGTGATGTCTTTAAAAAAATTGATCGTCCACATGAAGATATTAATATTTTACATGTAAAAGAGTCTGTAATACATTTTTCCAAAGAGTATAACGGCAGACTTTTTATAGAGATACTCTTTGTCCACACACTCAACGATACCGATGAAGAGATTGCCTTGCTCAACGAGACGCTTTTACATGTAAATTGCGAACGTGTAGATTTAGGTACCATAGATCGTCCGCCAGCCTACCCTGTCATGGGAATATCTTACAGTGAGCTTCACAGTATAGCTCATAAGTTTGATGCCTCTGTGCCCATTCATATAGCTTCACGTCAACATGCAGAGTCTTGTCAAACATCTTACAGCAATGAAGAGATTATTAACACATTAGACAAACGACCTCTCACCCATGAAGATGTTAAACTTCTCTTTGATAACGCTTCACAAGGCAGACTTTTAGAATTAATAAAAGATAGAAAAGTGAGTGAAACTAAACGTTCAGGACTACTATTTTTAATCCCCTCACAAAACATTAAAAGAAAACGTCAAAAATCTTGACAAAATCTCGCTGTTTGCGTATAATTGCGGCTCATAAAATATTCCGGATTAGCTCAGCGGTAGAGTAGGTGACTGTTAATCACTTGGTCGCTGGTTCGAATCCAGCATCCGGAGCCACATTTTTTGAATCCAAATACTTTTTATATATTCCGGATTAGCTCAGCGGTAGAGTAGGTGACTGTTAATCACTTGGTCGCTGGTTCGAATCCAGCATCCGGAGCCATCTTTAAACCCCTTAAATACGACATTCTAAGCACTTTAAACTTCAACTTTAAGCTTTCTAAATGTAGAGCAAGTCCGTAAAAAGTCCGTGCAATAATAGTAATTCTGATAAGATTTGAATATCGATTAAAAAATATCGACTTGAACTATAAATATCTTCTTAAAAAACATGTTTTAGATAAATCTAAAACAGATAAATTAAAAACTTTTAAAAAAACTTCTTCTTCTATTAGTAATCTTATTAAATCTTTTTCTGCTTAATGCATCAAATAATTGGGCTAGGAGAGTTTAGTAACTCTGCATTTAAATCTATTGCTTCAGAATTTGAATGCAGTGGTCATCAAAAGCTTTTGGATTACCTTTTACAAAATGCTCATAGTCATCACAAATAAGGATTCTTTCAAACTTATTTTTTTCAAAATGAAGGTCACTACAAAGCTTATATTTCATTAGCATCAACTCATATTACTGAGGATAGTAAAAAATTAAGAAGTGAGCTTGATGTTAGTGAGTCTATGCTTTATGATATACCAGCACTTAAGATTACAAGACTATGTGTATCAGATCAATTTAAAAGAGAAAAGATAGTATCCTTTTTGGATTCCATTTTTCATATTGGTACTGATGTTCTTTAGGCATATGCTCTATCAGTGTTGAATCGTAGTATTTTTGTGATTGTCTTGGATGGTGCGCAATTGTCTCGCCATCAAGTGAGATTA
>JAYEKO010000049.1:0-15008 GCA_034661055.1 Campylobacterota bacterium | reverse complement strand
CTACTAATTTAAATGCTCTCATCCAAGCATCTCCAATGTCTCATACGCTGTATTACGAATTGCCGGTGTCTCACCAATGTCACTAATAAGTCGCGACAACTCCTCTTTAGCCATCTTAAAACTCGCGCCTGCACTACTGACTACATTCTCTTCCATCATCGTTGACCCCAAATCATTTGCTCCAAAATGAAGTGCCATCTGCCCAACATAAGGACCTTGTGTCACCCAAGAACTCTGAATATTAGGTACGTTATCTAAAAAGAGTCTTGCTACTGCCAAGAGACGTAAGTAGCGGTTTGATGACGGTTTTTCCATATTTGGAAAGAGTCGTAACAGCTCTGTGTTTTCTCCTTGAAATGACCACATAATAAAGGCACGAAAACCTCCTGTCTCATCTTGAAGACGACGTACCATATCAAAATGCTCTACAATGTCCTCATCACTCTCTAAAGTTCCATACATCATTGTTGCAGTCGATTTAATACCCAATTGGTGCGCTTTTCGATGCACATCAATCCACACTTCAGCATCAATCTTTTTAGGAGCAATAATATCACGCACCTCATCACTTAAAATCTCAGCACCAGCACCTGGAATAGAAGCAAGCCCTTTTGCATGTAAACGCTCTAAAACCTCTTCAACACTAATACGTGAAACTTTAGCAATAAAGTCAATCTCAATGGCAGAAAAACCATGAATAGTTACTGTAGGGTATTTTACATGTATATGCTCAACCAGCTCTTCATACCACTCAATCTTTAACTTTGGATGTACTCCACCTTGAAATAGAATCTGTGTTCCACCAATCTCTAGCAGCTCATCTATTTTTGCATCAATCTCATCAAAAGTAAGCACATAAGCGTCTTCATCTTTTTCATGTCGGTAAAACGCACAAAACTTACAATCTACCCAACAGATGTTGGTATAGTTAATATTTCTATCTACTACAAAAGTAGTAATACCTTTAGGATGCAACTCTTTTTTTCGAGCAGATGCCATCTTTCCAAGTTCTTTAAGGTCGCCCTCTTTAATAAGACGAACTGCCTCTTCTTTACTCATTCTCATTTGCGTTTTCTTCTTTTATACATGTAAATTAAATAGGCAATACCTAAACCGCCAAACACTCCACCTAACACTTGCACCCAAGCTCCTAAAAGCAGTAGTTTACTTAAAATAGTAGTGTGCATTTTATTATCAATCTCAATATTAGCCATCTCAGCGGCATGAACCATAGCCGATACTGCTAAGTTACCATCTGGAATACTCTCATGACAGGAGAGGCAGACACCTCTACGGTCAAGTTTTTCACGCTGTTTTTCACTAAGTGGTTGCGAGAGCTTAAAGTGATGTCCTACGGTCTGAAGCTGTGTTCCATTCTCATCAATAAAACGAGAGTAGTCATGCTTCATATTTGCAATAGCAGGAATCTGCTCATCTACAATTGTGGGTAAAATTTTTCCATCTGCTGTCATTAAGTCAACAATGAGTGCGTGAGACTCATCACCACGACTTTTTCCACCATCAATGCCGTGACCTAAAGCTTTGTCACTATTGTGACAACTCTCACAGGTTCGTGAATGTTTTGAGATGGTATGTGGTTGAATAGGTGCCATGTCAATAGCATTTTGTCCCTCTTCACCTGTCCCCTCAACATTTGGTACCTTGAAAATATGGTTTTTCAATAAGGTTTTACCCTCTTTACCAACAACAGTAACCGTCGTTTGACACCCTGGAATTGTTGGAGAGATACGCCCTTCACCATTTTGTGAAAGTGGCGGATCTTCCCAGCGTAAAAATGAACGAGTCTCCGTCACTTTACCATCTACTAGATATTGCTTCAGATCACGCATACCACCAGTAGTTCCATGAATGTCTTGGTCATGTGAAGCAGCAAGATAATCGACATTTTTTTTGCCATCAGAGTAATCAATTTTAACATGACAACCATAACATTGTGGTGCCCATGTTGCATGACATGTGTAACACTCCATATTCTCTGTATGACCAGCAATCTGATCCATGGCAACAAGGCCCTCTTTAGAGAGTTTTTCATCTTCTTTAAGCTTTTTAAGTGGTGACATTAAGATATCTTTACCGCTTGCTAGTTTAACAAGAACCTTATTGCCTTTTTTAACTACATGTGTGTAGGGATTTCCACGAGCTGTCAGAAGATACCCATCCTCTTTTTTAGCTACGTAACCTTTTTTCAAATAGCTCGCAACATCTGTTGCAATACCTCGTGGCTTACCTGCTGTTTTTGTGATATTAAACTCATCAGAGTAGCCCAACGGTAACTCCCACGGGTAAGCCTTAGTCGTACCATGACAATCTTGACACTCAATCTCAACTGCTGCAGCATTAGCCCCTGTTAAAAAACCGTCTCCATGCATGTCATTAGTGGTATGACAATCTTGGCAGAGCATCCCTTTTTGGTAATGAATGTCCTCTTGCATATGCAAGTAACGCTTGGTATGCAGTTTTGGCTGCTCATTTCCATCTTCATCAAAGGTAGCTCCATAAGCAGTCTCCATAAGACCTTGATAGGAGACGCCAATACGTTTACCACGGTTATGACACGTTGAACAGGTCTCAACAGGAACACCAGAGTAGTTAACATCGTGTACTTTTACTTTGACCTTGCGTGACGATTGAATAGAGTGAACTAACAAATGGCCCGGCTCTTTAGAGATACTCTTATCTGCTCCCTCATAAATTCCCTCGTTTGAGTACGGAATATGACAAGATGAACAGCCAATACCACGATAGTCACCACGTTTGCTTCTCCCTTTTGAACCAGTATGACAACGTAAACACTCTTGACGCAGATAAGTATAAACAGCTAGCGAGGGGTCTTTTTCAATATCATCAGCAGTTGGTGGCGGTGGAAGTTGCGTCATCTCATCTGGAAAAACCTGAGGCTCCATGGCTTTTAGTTTTTCCATGTAAGCTCTGTAGCTAGCTGTTCCTAAACGTTTGTGTGGATCAGATGGATTTTTAGTTATGTAGTTACCAACACTATGCTCATAGCCCTCTTTACCGCCAAAACTCCAGAGTGCCCCCTGAATTTTTCCCTGCTCTGTCATCATCAGTGAATTCATCTGAGAATCTACCTGCTCTTGGTGACACTGTCCACATGTGTATTGATTAATCCAAGAGCTACCCGGTGCCGGATAGAACTCTTTTGGTCCTTTATGGCCTTTGAAGTACTGCACTGTACCACTATGTGCTTCTTTCATGGTATCGCCACTAGGATTACCACCATGACAGACAATACAGTCATTATCTCTATGACCTGCTTTTAAAGCCACATCTTTAATAGCTCGCATCATTTTTGAGTGAGGTTCACGAATATTCTCAATGCCACTGTGACATACTATACAGCTATTATCTGCTTGTAAAAACGTAATAAGAGCAGTAAAAAGCAGCCAAAAGAGTCTCATTATACTGCTTATTTATCTTTTGCGATAGCGTCTAAAACACCGTTAATAAATTTTGGAGACTGTTCTGTTCCAAATGCTTTGGCCACTTCAATAGCTTCATTAATAATAACAGCAGAGTCAAGTTCTGTATTTAAGATCTCATAAGCACCTAAACGTAGTGTTGCTCTCTCAATAGAGCCAAGTCGTTCGAAATCCCAATCTTTTAGGTGTGTAACAATTGCTTTATCTATGGTCTCAAGTTGATCCATAACACCACGAAAAAGATTCAGTGCAAAATCACGCTGTTTATTACGAATTTTCTTCTCTTCTAAGATCTCATCGCAGTATTCACCAATAGATTGGTTTCCTAAATCAAAAGCGTATAGTAGGCTAACTACAGCCATTCTTGCATGATGACGTGTCGCCATTATAGGTTCTCGTAAAGATCTAGCATTTCAATAACAGTAGTCATCGCTTCAAAGCCTTTATTTCCAGCTTTGGTTCCTGCGCGCTCAATTGCCTGCTCAATAGTATCGGTTGTAAGCAGTCCAAACGAGACAGGCTTTTGGTATTTTAGACTCATAGTAGCAATACCTTTAGTCGCTTCTGCAGAGACATAGTCAAAGTGTGGTGTGGCACCACGAATAACTGCACCCAAAGCACATACTGCATCATATTTACCTGATGATAGAAGCTGATCAACAATCATTGGAAGTTCAAATGCACCAGGCACTAACACATGAGCGATATCATCACTATTTCCACCATGACGATCAAAAGCGTCTTGCGCACCCTCAACTAGTCTATCTACAATAAAGTGATTCCAACGTGTGCTTACAATTGCAATTCTCTTTCCGTTGACTACTTTTAATTTTCCCTCAATTAACTTCATGTTCTCTCTATCCTTATTTTATATTTTCAATTTTAATTAATGTCTCTGTAAGACTCTCTAGCTTATCTAACGTGATCATGTTTGGTCCGTCACTTAGCGCAATAGATGGATCAAAGTGTGTCTCAAAAAAGAAACCATCAACGCCAACAGCCGCAGCTGCTCTACTTAGGTAGGGAATCATCGTGCTATCACCACCGGTAGTTCCACCGCCACTTCCTGGCATCTGAACAGAGTGTGTAGAATCAAAAAGTACCGGTGCGAATGCTCTCATAATAACAAGCGAGCGCATATCTACTACCATGTTGCCATAGCCAAATGATGAGCCACGTTCTGTTAATAAAACACCGTGCTTCTGAGCATTGTCAAAACTAACTTCATCGCAACCACGTGTCTTTAGAATTTTTAAAACTGAATACTGCATATCGTTAGGGTTCATAAACTGACCCTTTTTAATATTGACTATTTTATTGGTTTTGGCCGCAGCAACCAATAGGTCTGTTTGGCGACATAAAAATGCCGGAATCTGTAACATATCTACCACTTCAGCAACAGCGGGAACCTGATGGCTCTCATGAATGTCGGTTACAATTTTATAACCAAACTCATCTTTAACTTTTTGCAGTAGTCGCAAACCCTCTTGGAGTCCAGGTCCTCTAAAGCTATCGAGTGAAGTACGGTTAGCCTTGTCAAAGCTCGCTTTAAAGTAAAAATCGAATTGTTCATTTTCATGGTATTTTTTAAGTGAAGCAGCAATCTTAAAAAGATTTTCCTCACTCTCAATAACACATGGCCCTGATAGTAAAATCATAATTATTCCTAATAGATACCTATTTCTTTAAAAAATAGATTATACCTTATTTTGCCTTGGCAGCCATTAGTCCTGCTGTTACAATTAAAATAATGCCTGCTGAAGTCCATAGATCAGGAAAAGTATCGCCTAGCATCACTCCAATTAAAATTGAAAAAAGAATATTTGTGTAGCTTACTGCACCAACAATTCCAGCTTTAGATGCTCCATAAGCTTTAGTCATATAGAGTTGTGCAAAGGTTGCAAACAGTCCCATACCCACAATATAAACCCAGACAATACCGTGAGGCATTACAAATTTGCCTAACATAAAATCAAGAGAATCTAGGGTAATATATTCCGATAAAAGAAGTAGTGAAAGTGGTCCAATAGTCCCAACACTCATAAAAGAGAGTACAATAACACGGGTGTCATAATAACTTCTAAGCTCTCTAACCGAAGTATAAGCCAACGCAGCACCAACACCACTGAAAACTCCTAAAATATCCGTTTTACTAAAGGTTAATCCTGTTGGTTTAGTGATGAGAATAATTCCAATAAATCCAATAAAAATGCCGATCCATCCCTTAATTGAAAGCTTTTCATTAAGAAGAAAATAGGCAAACACAGCAGTGAAAATTGGAGATGTTTTAGAAAATGTCATTGCATCACCTAAAGGAATATGTGCAATATTATAAAAAAATGCCAAGAGTGCCACAAAGCCCATAAAACCACGAAAAAAGAGTAAAAAAGGTCGTCCACCTTTTTGCTGTAGTGGACTTTTTAAAATAGTAATTCCTACAAGTACAACACCAAATACATTTCTAAAAAAAACAACTTCAAGTGAACTCATATAGTCACTTGAAAGCTTTGCAAAAGCACCCATAACTGCAAAGAGGAGTGATGCAATAAGCATATATTTGACACCGGTATCTAAATTGCTAATAGCTTGTTTCATAAGTGCAAGAGTAACTAATAATTTATTACATTTGATTTACTTACACTTACTACAATCAAACCAAAGGATATATCATGGGAAATTTAATAATCTATGCCATAGTGGGCTATATTTTATACCGAATATACAAAAGCTACAGACGTTTTGAAAAAGTCTATTATCGGCAAGAATTTAAGAACATGGTTCTTACTAAAGAGCATTTAGAGACAAATGAACTTGGTCTTTTTGTAGCACTTACTGCAAAATTAGCAAAAGCAGACGGACGTGTAGATGAACTTGAAGCAGAGCTTGTCAGCAATATGTTTAATGACATTAGTAGAGTATTTCCAGATCAAGATCATGCTAAATCACTCCTAAAAGAGATTTTTAATCAAGAAAAAGATATTAAATTTAATTTTGATGAGAAGGCACATGCACTAAGAGCTACACTTAGAGGTGATGAACGCAAAGTAAGAGATATGTTGGGGTTTTGGATTAATCTTGCTTTTATTGACGGGAGTCTCTCTCATGCGGAAGAGAATATGCTCTACAAACTTGCAGCATTTTTACATGTAGATGAAGCAACTCTTCATAGTATGATAGAGCAGTTTAAAAATGTCTATAAAAACAGTCATGTTCAGAGCTCTATTGATGATGCCTACAAACTATTGGGAGTTAGCAAAGATAGTTCCCTCGGTGATGTTAAAAAAGCCTACAGAAAATTGGTAAAACAGTATCATCCAGACATTGTTAAAGCGCAAGGTGCCGATGAAGCATATATGCAAGAAGCAACACAAAAAGTGCAAGAGGTTAATGCAGCGTATGAGCAGATTAAAAAAATCCACTCATAAGATTTTTTCTATATTTTAAATTTGTAAATCAAACTCACATATGCATTGGTCATGTTGTCAATACTATAGGTGTTTACAGTATCGTCATCTTCATATTTTGTATTCTCAATATTTAGGTTCATGTAGCGCACACCTAATTCAATATCAAAATTATGACTAAGCGTAAAATTAACCCCTAAGTCACCGCCAAAATATCCTCTCGAAACCTCTCTCGTTCTGTTTTGCGAATCGCTAAATTCCATGTTCATAACACCGCCATTAAGACCTGCAAAAATATTGGCATTTGAATTAAATCGAATCAGATACTGCATTTCTACACCAAAAGAGTTAGCGTAATCAAACTCATCACTGACACTATAATACCTGCCACCTAAGAAAATTCGATATGACTGCCCCTCAGCACCTATTTTAAGACCAAAAGATCCTGGACTTTGAGAATTATCTGCAAACCCCATATTATTTTCTAAATCAAAAGATGCAGCACCACCTTCTATCCCTATTAATGACTGAGTATTCCAATCACCTGCTTGTAATGACAGTGCCAACAGTGGCACGCTGATTAGTTTGACTAGTTTTTTCACTCTCTCTCCTTAGTTTAGTTAAGTTCTGAACTGAACAGGTTTGGAACGTAAGTTGTTACTGTTACTTCTTCGCCCTCTTTTGCTGTAATATAGACATCATACTCTGCGGAATTGTCGCAGCCAGTATATTGATGATCTTTTTTATTAGTTTGTGTAAACTCTAAGTTGCTTTGAGCTTTATTAGTTACATCATTATCTATATAGCGTGGATTGCTGCTATCATTAATTCCATCATGTAAGAAATACGCATTTGAATAATCAACAACATCCGAATTAAAAGATGTATCATTACTATACATTAGATTACTACCTGATGTATTACTTGTGTTACCATCAATATAGCCTAAAAATGTATTAAAACTGATATAACCTCTACTTCCTACTTTAGCCTGAGGACTTGCATATCCATACTGCATATTATAACCTGTCTCTTCAATATGAACAGCAATTGAACCATGACCCCAATAAACACTACCTACAGCGGTATAAGATATCTCCTGGACCTCTTTAATTCCAACACCTGTCAAGTAACGTTTATATGCATTACCAATACGCACTACTTCTCCTGAAGCATTTGAGTATCCTAAAATATTTGCTGCAACAAAGACATCAGCTCCTACTAAAGGGTAATCATAGAAAAGATTGACTTTACCAGTACCATTTTCATCTAACTGAAAACGGTCACCTTCAGGTGCGACTCTAACATTATAATGACCAATAGTACTAGCACAACTACTGTCTCTAAAGTTATGTCCAATCACATAACGTAAGTTTTGTGCCGGATCCACATCACCTGCGTAATCTTCTTCAAGCGTCAACGTCTTTGTAGCTATATTTACAGCAGTGATTGTCCATACACCAAGTGCCGGATACTTGTATTCATTGTCTGTAGGTGTGAATGTAATAAGTTTATCATTATTTATGTCAATTTCTGAAAAATCATGATTCCCAGTCGTAGTAAATGAAGCTCCGCTTCCAGAACTACTAATAGAACCGACTCCATTTAAATTATATAAAAAGCCAAAATCTCCTTCTCCTCCACCATCATGTTCATCTTTAGCGTGTGCAGGATCATTTGTTGGCCCTATGACTGCTGAAACAGTAAATTCTGGTTTGGTATTAACAGGATTATTGTATTGATCTGTAACATGAACAACTAACTCGTCTTTAAATGCTCCAGCATTAGCATCTTTACTTGAACCATTTTTAGTTATTGAAAGCGTTGTTGGAGGTCCTGAGAATATAACAACGCTTTTAATCTCAGTTTCGACTTTATAGTCTCCAGCAGTGTCATTAAAACCTATGCTAATTTCAAAGTCAACAAGTCCAGAGATTTTATAGGTTTGAATATATGCATTTACCGGGTTCTTATTTGCACCAAATTCATACATTGGAGAGTGTACTGTTCCATTAATATCTTTAACTTCTGCTAATGTAGGACGTTTTGTTGTAATATTAATATCTTTAATACGAGAAGCATCAACAGTCTCTCCGGCTTCTGTTTTAAGAACAACAGTAAATGAAGTCAATGACTCTAGATTCAATGTATTATCAGTACCCACACCAAAGTCAATTTCATACTCCTGTAGGTCTGGTTGTGGTGTTGTTGTGTCAAGTTCAAACGTCAAGTTGACATCAGCACAAGTGTCAGTGTCTGGTGTTGCATCACAAAAGCTATATATGACACTTTTTGTTTCATTTAAGTCAGTCATAGTTTTATTTAGATCTGATGGACCGGTATAGGTAAATGTTACTTTTCCACTCTCTATGGTACCTTCAGAACTAGGTGAGACATTACCAATGTTGGTCTGAGTATTCTCATTTGGATATTTAACCCTAACGGTCCCTGTCTGAACTGGAGCATTGTTTACATCAAAACCGTAAATATCTATTGGAACACTCTGTGAGTTTTCTGAAATAATAATGGTTTGAGGGCCAAAATACTTTAGATTGTAAATATTGGTATCTTCTGACACTGGTGCATCTGGATCAAACTTAATATTAAGCACTTCAGGATTAATTTGGTTCTCTTTATAGACAAACGTAAAGTTAGCATTATCAACTCCCGAGTCAATTAAGTCTGCTAAATTATTTGGTGCCTTGTAACTAAATACTACCTGCCCATTACTAATAGTCACTTCAGATTGCGCAAATGTACCAACATTACCTTGTGCAGGATACTCTACCAATATAGTACCCTCACTTAAAGGACGATTATTGTTGTTACTATCGACCACTAAAAGTGTAATATCTACCTCTTGAGCATCTGTATTAATACTTAAAGGATTTGCACCTTGAATATTAATAGTCGGGTTGATCGATGTACCGCTTGTCGGTGCATAGGTAACAGCAAAGTTCTTATATACTGAAGAGTTAGCGCTACTTTGGACTCTAAAAGTCGCGGGAGATATTGTTACTGCATTAGAGATGTCTGATGGTGCGGTGTAAGTAAAGCTTCCTATACCATCTGTAATCGTTACCGTTGCAGGAGTGGATCCTGCATCAACTCCTGCAGTTACAGCGGTATTTGGATATTTAATTTCAACCTCTCCTTCTGAGACACCAACTCCATCAGAATTAAATGCATAAACGAAAACATTACGTGTCTCTTGGGAGTTAGTAACTGTAAAAGCAGCTTCAGAAAGGAGTATGCTAGAGATTATTGGATCTGGATCTGGCACTGCAGGAGTGTCAGGACTGAAGCTAACATTCCATGTTGTTTTTCTTACACTGTTCTCTTTAAATACAAATGTAAATGATACAGCACTTCTTGAGACCAATGGATCTGGACCTGTATAGTCAAAACTTGCTATACCATTTTCAATCAATGCCTCAGATTGTGCAAAGTGCCCAATATTAGTCCCAGATGGATATTCTAATTTTATTGTTCCATACTTAAGTGGAACACCACTTGAATCTACTGCAAGTACATTTACTTTAATACTTTGTGCATCTTTCGTAATGGTTATTGGTCCATTATTGACACTTAGTGTTGGTGAAACTGTAGCATCTAAAAAAGATACAGTCAGTTGAGCAGACACACTTGAATTCGTAATATCCTGTACTGTAAATAAAACTGGAGATACGGTACTAGCAGTAACTAGATTTGATGGTGCTATATATGTAAAGCTCCCAATACCATCAATAATTTCCACTTCACTAGGTACAGTACCAACATCAACTCCACCAGTGTTTGGATACTTAATAATGACTTTTCCATTCTTAACCAAAGTATTATCTGACTTTAAACCCCGTATTGTAATACGTTTTGTGTCATCAGAAGCTGATACTTTTATTAGCGTATCAGACAAAATCAATTTTGAGATAGGATCACTATCACCATCTGTTTGAGTTGATGTATCAAATGTAATAACTACGTCAGTAGATATCTTTGTATTGTTTTGATCAAAAAACCTAAAGCTTGTTCCTGTATTACCTGCATCAATCTGTGCTTGAATATCTGCTGGAGCAGTATAGTTGAATGTTGCAAATCCATCTATAATTGGTGCTACTGATGGCACAAGTTCGCCACTTAAACTGTCATTGTCTAAATACTGAGCAATGATATTACCTGTAGATACCAATACATTATCTTTTGACATAGCCTTAATACGGATGGCAACGCCCTCACCATTGCTACTTGCTGTTATATCACCACCTGATACAGCCAAAGTGCTTATATTACTAGAACCACTAACACCACCTGGCGCCTGTGAACCGGCTTCGGAATTATCACTCCCACACCCACTTAAAAGAAAAAACGAGAAAAATAGTATAAATAGATACGACCACTTAATTTGTAATGACATGTTGTTCCACCCTTGTTTGAGGAGTTTTATAAAAGTTTGACGATTAGCAATGATTATAACCGAATATTTTTTAACTCCGCTTTAAAAAAAATTAGCTCTGGGGCATTATATCGGATGTTTGTAGCAAAATGTTAATTTTTACCCACAATTGCTTTGGCACACACTACGGCTGAGCTAAATGCCCACTGAAAATTGTAACCACCCAACTCACCAGTTACATCTACAACTTCACCAATAAAATAGAGTTCGTCCTGTTTTTTACTCATTAATGACTCTACATGTAAATCATTGGTACAGACACCACCTCGACTAACCTCCGCCTTAGAGAATCCAAAATTGCCTGCTGGTGAAAAACAGTAGTTTTTTAACCGCATCAACTTCTTTTTCTCATCACTACTTAATCGATTACACGGTTTATCTTTAACATTAATATGCTCTAAAAATAGTTTCATAAAACGTTTTGAAAGAGGAATAGCAGTTGAGACTAACTTTTTACTACTCTCTATAATTGCATCAACATTGTTGTGAGGCAAGAAATCTATGCAGAGCTCCCCTTTTTTCCAGTAAAGCGATGCGCTCAAAACTGCCGGACCACTAATGCCTTTATGCGCAAAGAGCAACTCCTCTTCAATAGTCTTGGAATTTACATGTATATTAACCATGCAGCTAACACCGCTTAACTCTTTCATCCAAAACTGCTCTTTTTGAACGGTTAAACCAACTAGTGCAGGAGTAAATACGGTACTGCTAAGCTCAAATTTTGAAGCAACTTTCAGACCAATATCGCTAGCACCAATATTTTTAAAACTCTCTCCACCAGTTGCAATAACAAGCTTTTTTGTCTTAAAGGTTTTGCTCTGTGTCGTAACACTATAAACACTGTTCTCAAAATTAGCAGATATAACTTTATGTTTGTAAAAAAACTCAGTACCTTTAGCACGTTTTAACAGTAGGCTAATTATTTCATTAGAACTTTTTTTACAGAAATAGTAACGCTCTTTACGAAGTTCAAGCTCAATTCCATTTACATGTAAAAACTTCAACAACTCTTCTTTGCCGTACTGTTTTAAAACACTCTGTATAAACAATTCGTCACCTAAGAAATGCTCAGCAGTAACATTTACATTAGTGATGTTACACTTTCCACCGCCTGAAATCTTCAACTTTTGAGCAGGTCTGTCACTACCCTCAATAAGAGCTACATGTAAATTTGAGCTATGCTGCAGTTCACCAGCACACATCAAGCCACTAGCACCAGCACCTAAAATAAGAACATCAAATATTTTTTCCATGCAACACCTTATCGCATACGCTATAATGTCATCATTAAACGAAGGTGAATAATGAGTAAAAAACTACATATTGTCTCTCTAGGCTGTACAAAAAACCTGGTAGATACTGAAGTGATGATGGGACGACTGAAGTTTTATGAGATAACCAATGACTCTGCTGAAGCTGATGTTATTATTGTCAACACCTGTGGGTTTATTGATGCCGCTAAAGAGGAGTCACTAAACACTGTTATAAATCTTGATGATGCTAGAAAAGAGGACTCTGTTTTAGTAATGGCAGGATGTCTTTCAGAACGATATCAAGAAGAGCTAAGTAAGGAGCTTAAAGAGGTTGACATCTTTACCGGTGTAGGTGATTACGATAAGATTGATGAGCTTTTAGCTGCTAAACAGAGTCGCTTTAGTGATGACGTTTATCTTATTGATGGGGAAGAACGTATCGTTACTGGTTCAAGTTATCACGCATATATTAAACTTTCAGAAGGGTGTAATCAGCAGTGCAGTTTCTGCGCCATTCCCTCTTTTAAAGGAAAGCTAAATTCACGTGACTTAGACTCTATTGCTCGTGAGGTTGAGGGACTTGTAGCAAAAGGCTACTATGACTTTAGTTTTGTCTCCCAAGATTCAAGCTCCTATCTTCGTGATCAAAATATTCCTGATGGTCTGGTTCACCTCATTAGACGCATTGAGCTTATTGATGGTGTAAAAAGTGCTCGTATTCTCTACCTCTATCCATCTACGACAACCCCTAAACTAATTAAATGCATTGGTGACTCTAAAATGTTTCACAACTATTTTGATATGCCAATTCAGCATATTAATGATGAGATGCTGCGTATGATGAAACGAGGATTTGGTAAAAATAAGACGATTGCACTTTTAGAGCAGATGAGAGCCCTACCCAATAGTTTTTTACGCACCAGCTTCATTGTAGGTCATCCACAAGAGAGTGATGCTATGTTCAGTGAAATGTGTGATTTTGCAGAAAATTTTGGATTTGATAGAATCAATGTCTTTAGTTACTCTGATGAAGAGACTACTTCAGCTTATGACATGGGCAATAAAATTGATGAGGAATTGATTTCTTCTCGTGCTCAGACCCTAGGAGATATTGCTAGCAGTGTCACTATGAGAAGTCTAAAAGCTGAAGTCAATACAGAAGTTGAGCTCATTATTGATAGTGAGAGTGATGAGCATGAGTACCTTTTAAGTGCACGAAAAACACTTTGGGCACCTGAAATTGATGGTGAGATATATGTTAATGAACATGAACTTGAGAGTGAACTTGAGTTTGGTGTCATTTATAGAGCTCGCATTACAGACATTGCAGGAGACAAGCTACTTGCCTGTGTCATTAAGTAGTGAGACTCTTGAGCTTTTAAAAGAGGGTGAAAATCTTTTAGCCTTTTCAGGAGGCACCGATTCAGCTGCTCTTTTTCACCTACTTTTAAATGAGAATATCACTTTTGATATTATACATGTAAATTACAATACTAGAGTTCAGAGCTACGATGAAGAGCACTACGCCAAAAGCTTAAGCAGACAACACAATAAAAAGTGTTATATTCAAAGCATAACGCTTCAATCTTCTAATTTTGAACATAATGCACGAAATTTACGTTACAGTTTTTTTGATGAAATTATGAAAGAGCAGAGCTATAGCAATTTAATTACAGCTCATCAGCTCAATGACCGGCTAGAATGGTTCTTAATGCAACTATGTAAAGGAGCTGGTCTAAATGAACTTTTAGGAATGCAGAGTATTACTGCGCATAATAACTACAACATTGTCCGCCCCATTTTACATGTAAATAGTGAAGATATTTTAAGCTACCTCAACAGTAACAGTATTATCTACTTTCTAGATGAGAGTAATAACAATACTAAGTTTAAACGCAACCGCTTTAGAGAAGATTACGCCTCACCAATAATTAAAGAGCATTCAGATGCTATTGCTAAGAGCTTTGAGTTTTTGCAAGAGGATCTAAATTCATTTTATGAGCCTTCAGAGGTTTTACATGTAAATGAGTTGTTCTATTTTAAAACTGCCACAAATCGTCGCTCCACACTCATAGAGATAGACAAAACATTAAAAAGATGCGGCTACTTAATGCATCAGAGTGAGAAAATTTTACTTAAAGATCGCAACACAGTTGTTATAGGAAGACGTTTTGTAGTTAATATTAATTCCTCTTACTGTTTTATAGCACCTTATGTTAAAACAGTGATGGATAAAGTGTTTAAAGAGCGATGTAGAGTCTTAAGAATTGAACCAAAATTACGTGGGTATCTCTACGAAAATGTAGAGAGTTTTCAGACCGTAGAACTACTCCTGAAGGGTTGAAAATATCTTAAGTGTAAATGATGATTTAATAAGATTTCCTTCACGTTCAAAATGGATAGGAAAATTAACGTTTACAATCCAGTCGCTCTTATTTAT
>JAYEKO010000048.1:0-15187 GCA_034661055.1 Campylobacterota bacterium | reverse complement strand
CTTGTTATATCTTTGATTTTTACTAAGGGCTTATTCTAGCTCTTTTAACTCTCGCTTTAATCTTTCAATCTTAGTTTTTTCTTCAGACATTTTTGATTTATATTTTTCTATTTTATCAGTTCTATTATCTTCTAGTGCTTTTTTGTAGTCTTCTCTATCTTCTTGTAAATCTTTTTCTGTATCTTTTATTTTATCTTCTAAATCTTCTCGTAACTTATCATTAGTACAATACTTGTTTACTTTTTCCAATGAGATTTGTAAACCTTTTATTTTATTTTCATTTCCCATTTTTTTTACTACAGCTATATTTTGTTTAATATGGCAACTTTTTTTCTTACACCCAATTAGGTTATCACAATTGCTTTGTGTGTTTGCTAGAACACTAGTACTTAATAGTAATACTCCAAGTGTGTGAATCTTTAATATTTTTTTCATCATAGTGAAATTCCTTTTTTTACAATTTCTTTTGCTCTATTTAGCAGTCCTTTTGTTGTAGATTCATCCATATATTTTTCTCCACAATTATCACAAATTTCAGCTGGGACTTCTTTAAAAACAATAGTTGAATTACCTTTTTTTAAAGTTACTGTTGTTGTCCCTTTTTTTGTTTCTCCATGCTTACAAATCATGCACTTCATGTGGTTGTTTACTTGCATAACAATGTGTAATCACCTACTTTTTACCTATGATTTTGTCATACTAATCTGTTAAACAATATGTTCTTGTAGTGTTCTAAAAAACTCCATTTCATGGGATCGCAATAGTCGAATCATGTTAGTTGAACCTTCTGTGCCTGTTGGATCACCTGCCGTTAAGATATAACTTTTTTCTAAATTTAAAATATTTTCATCAAGACCACGCTGCATAACCTCTTTTAAGATCATTCCAAGTGAATTTTCATTAACTGAAAAAACAGGAACTACACCCCAAGAGAGTGTTAATTGGCGTCGTACTGCATCGTCATGTGTTATGGCATATACTGGAGATTTTGGGCGATAGCGAGCTATTTTTCGTGCTGAGGAGCCTGACGATGTAAGTGAGAGTATTCCCTGGGCATTTAGGTCATTGCAGAGTCGAACGGCGGACTCATCAATAGCATCCGTTGTATCGTGTCGCTCAAACTCTCTATATTTATGAAATGAATAGTGCTTTTCTATTTCTACAATCGTCTGAAACATCGTTAGCACTGCTAAAACAGGATGCTCTCCTACAGCACTCTCTTCTGAAAGCATAACTGCATCCGTTCCATCAAGGACTGCATTGGCAATATCACTAATTTCTGCTCGTGTTGCACGTTCACTTGTTGTCATTGAGAGCAGCATCTGTGTCGCGGTAATAACAGGGATGGCGGCGGCATTGGCTTTATGTATTAGCATCTTTTGAATATTAGGGACTTCATAAAATGGCACTTCAATACCTAAATCACCACGCGCAACCATCAATCCATCACTCACCTCAATAATTGCATCAATATTCTCAATAGCATCAAATTTCTCAATTTTTGCAATTAGCATCTGCTCTCCACCGTAAGCATCAACAATCTTACGAGCTTGAATCATATCTTCAGCACTCTGCACAAAAGAGATGGCCATATAATCTACTTTGTGCTCTACTCCCCATCTTATATCGTCTTTATCTTTTGGCGTAATAATATCAACTCCAAGTCGTGTATTTGGAAAGTTTACCCCTTTTTTTGAAGAGAGAATACCACTGTTTTCTACAACAACTTTAACCCCTTGACTGTTTGACTCTACCACTTTGGTTCGTATGACACCATCATAAAGATAGATATACTCACCAATAAGAAGCTGATCTAATATCTGTGGGTAGTTAATTGAGACTTCATAAGAGTATTGACTAATCTGCTTACCAATAATAGACTCTCTTCTAAAAAAAATCTCATTTCCTTCTTGAAGATTAAACTGTTTTTGTATCTCCCCAATACGTATTTTTGGACCGCTGATGTCTTGTAAAACCCCTACAATATATCCGGTAGATTCCATGGCTTTATGAATGCGCTTTAAAACCATCTCATGGTAATCATGAGTACCATGACTAAAGTTAAGCCTAAAAACATTGACACCAGTACGAATGAGAGATTCAATTTGCTCTAGTGAATCTGATGCAGGTCCAATCGTTGCTAAAATTTTTGTTCGTTTTTTCATAATTACTTCTTATTTTCTTTTTTAAATGGATCGCGCAGATCTTTTACATAAATGAACTTCACACCCTGCCCTGTCTCTTTGACATCGACATCAAGACGTAGCCATCGGTTAAGTTTGTATTGTAAAATAGCACTGAATTCAGAGTCATTTTTAAATAAGATTCTTGTATCATCATTTACACGAGTTCCCACTTCAAAGCCTAAACCTCCACTTTCACTGCTAATAATATTTAAGGTATCTACATGAATACCTGTTGTATCTCCAATCATGCTTTTAAGTCCAGAGCCTAAAATAAGATTGGCAGCACTAGCGCCACTAAACTCTTCTCCGCCATCAAAAGCTGAATTTGATGGTGTTCCAAAGATGAGGTAACTCATAATATCATTTTGACTTAGTGATGGAGTTGAACTAAATAAGACTACAGGGTCTTCAAGGGTGTTGGTAATATAGATATGAATCTGTTTATAGTCAATTTCATAGAGTATATTCATATCCAGATATGGATTAACAGGATGGTCCCCACCAAAGTAGATTTTGCTCTCTTGTATGCGGTAAAGCTTATCGGTTACGTAGGCTTTACCATTGCTAATATCGGTCATTCCAAGTAACACAAGTGGCTCGTTGACATCCTTCCAGATAGTAAAGTCAGGTTTTACATAGAGTTCAATCTCTTTGGCTCTGTATTGAAGTTTTTTTGCTGAGGTGATACCAACATTAATAAAAAGTTTTGACTCTTTAGGAGCTTTGACATCTTGTAAAATAATAATGTCATCGTCGTGCATCATATAACTTTTTGATGGATAGTATTTAATCACAGCATCTAAAATATTTACCGCTCCATCAATATTAATCTGCTTTTCAATATTTCCCTCAATTGATATATCCATAGCAGCAGTGAGGTTAGCCTCTTTGCCATCATAGTGAAATGCTTTTGCCTCTAAATTTAGGTCAACCTCTTTAGAGTGCATCCCATAAAGACCAGAAAGTTTTAGGGAATCATAGATCCAAAACTCTTTTACATGTATATTAAATTCGTCATCAATATTAACATAGGAATCTCGTTTTGAATCAATATTATGTTCAAGCATATTAACCTCATACTCATCAATCTTAAGTTGATTCTTTTCATAATAGAGTTTTACTTTTGAATTGTGACCAAAATTGATAGTTTGAGAGTCAGATTGCGCTACATACCACGGAAGTTCAATAATACTCTCAATACTAAATGAATCATCAATAGTCAACGTACTTTTTGTGATAAGTTCAGCATCATAATGTTGAAACTTCTTATATTTTAACGGTGTTATTGAGTTAATAAGCTCATAGACTGACTCAATATGCTTATTTACATGTAATTTAGTTTTTCCATTTTTATGCGTTCCATCAATGTCAAATCTACTACTTCGGTAATTCCCCCAACCATTAATAGAGTCGCCTCGCTTAAAAAGTGTCGTATAAATCTCATTTGATCGTAAAGCAAGCAGACCTTCTTGCTTGGAGTAGTTTGCTACAAAATGCATTGGAAATAGATTTTTAGTCTGAATATCGCTCCATTGTGCAGATTTCTCATTAATGCTAACGATTCCCTGAGTTAAAAAATTTGCATCTGTGAACTCAAACTGACTCTCTACAGATGTAGTGTCATCTCCAACTGTAGTCTCTCCGGTAATTACAAGTGAAGGCTGGGTTGTAATTGTAGCTTTAAGGTCCGCATAAATTTCTCTATTAAGCAAAATATTTGGCAGTGATGTTAAAAAGTTTGATGAGACCTTACTAGCATTTACATCAAGACTATAGACTTTCATATCTCTACTTTGAATCCGACTAAGAATATTACTGTTTACACAAGAGATATTAGCATCTAAAAGCATCATATTTCCAGCCACCGAAACAGTGTAAGTTAATTCAGGGAGCTTGAACTCTAAAGCTAAAATCTCAACATCTGCACTGCTATGGTAATTACCATCAAATTTATAGTGAAGTTTTTGAGAAACAGTGGCATTAGCCTCTTTTAAATTAAGAAGATAGTTGGTCGTTACGTCAATGCTGTTTTGAGCAAAAATATAATTCAGAGCAATATTGGCATCATCAATACTAACTGCCGCATTTTTTGGCTCAATTTTCTTTACCTTAACCGATGCTACAAGCTTTGAAACACTAGCGTGATCTATATTGATGTTAAAATTTTTAGGCAAGGTCTTAAATGCTTCTAGCTGTGTTTTAAAATGGCTTTCATTGATAATAGTGTTGCTTTTACCTATGAAAATATTTTCATCTATCTTACCAGAGAGCTTTAGTTGCGCAAATCTTGTGATTACTTTGGTGTCTAATGAATTTACATGTAATTTAGAGTCTTCAAAATGAGCTTTTTTAAGTTTGCCATCTATTGTAATTTTCTCACTGCTTAAAAGTGTGAAGTTATTTAATGAAAGGTGTTGAAGCGTAATGGGTGGCAGCTTTAGTGTACTATTGCTATCTTGAGCATTATCAAGGCTATTTAAATCAACTACTGCACTATTTAACACAACACTCTTAATAGAGATGCCATGAAGAATTAAAGACAAAAGATCATACTCAACACTTACCTCTTTGGCATTAAAAACAGTTTCATACGCTACATTTTGTAACTTAAAACCACTAAAAAGTCTCCCTTGTATTTTCTCATACTTAATATCACTCTCTTTAAGTCCATACTCAGCAATCTTGCTAAGAGCAAGGGGATGAAACAGTATAAAAGACAATAATAGTAAAACAAAAAATATTAGCAGTAGAAGCCAGTGAATGAGGAGATAAGTACTGCGCATTAAAACAGCTCACCAATGTGAAAATGAATTGCATATTGATTAATATTAGAACTATCTACACCAATGTCTAGTGCAATAGGACCAATAGGAGTTACATAACGAACCCCAGCACCAAAGCTAATGTAGGCTTTATCGTAATCGGCACTATAACTATTGCCTATAAAGGTGGTGTCATTAAAAACGACACCGCGAATATTTCCGCTAATAGGAAACCGATATTCCAATGTTCCCTCAGTAACACTAGAGAATCCAATTGGGTCATTATTAACATTCTTTGGCCCAAGCATCCGATAATTATAGGCTCTATTACTATTCATTCCTCCAGCATAAAAGCGGTATGATGCAGGAATATTGCCGTCATAGATCTTAATAGATCCATACTTGGCACGAGCAGCGAGAACAGAACTTCCCATTGAGTGAATATACCCACCATTAAGTTCATATTTTAGATAGGTCGCATCAGAGAGAAATGAGTTAATCGAGCCAGAGACATCTGCTTTAAAAAAGTACCCTCTAGTTGGTTCTAGAAGCTTGTCTCTTATGTCATACTTCCACCCTAAAAGCAGTGACGCGATGTAGAGGTCACTGTTTTTGAAAATCTCATCATCTTGTGAATCATAAGTAACTGCGTGGTCAAACATTATTCCCTCAACAAAGCTTTGTGGTTTATTGCGCTGATTAAAATAGAGGCTCTGGTAAGTACTTCGCTCTTTATAGCCAATAAATTTTTCATCAACATGTCCTATTTCGGCACTAAAAGCATTTTGGTTGCTAAAAGGCATTGTAAAAGCACTAGCAATACTTTTTTTAATCTCAGAGTACCTTCCATTAAGAGAGAGTGTCTTTAAGTTGTTTAAAAAATTTCTATGCTTAACTCCCATAGACACTTCAAAGCCTTCATCACTGCTATATCCCAACCCGGTATTTAACCGTATGGGTCGGTCATGCCCTTCAACACTCACTTGAACCGGCACAACATTGTCATGCTTGTTGTTAGAATCAAGAAGCACCTTTGCAATGCCCTCTTGGGAGTAAAGTGAATCATAACTCTGTCGTATTAACTCCGTTGAGTACTTCTCATTCTCCTTAAATTCTAAAAAAGAGCCAATAATATCTGCATCAATATTCTCAGGTGAGCTAATGCTCACTTCACCAAACTTGCATGAGTTATTGGGTGTTACCGTGTAAAGAATGTAGGCACTGTCCTCTTCAATATCGATCCAGCTTTTTGCGTCCACATCAACATTACAAAAACTTCTATCGACATAGAACTTTTTAATACGCTTTTTACTTTGAGTAAATTTTTGCGAATCAAAAATCTCACCATTTTGCAAAGGGATAATATCGCTAATATCAAGTGTTGATACCATCTCAATGTTAACAATAGTAATGGGCCTATTTTCCTCAATTTTGACAGTAACTCTAGTGCCATTGTTCTCATCTGATTCAATAATCGTATGATAATAGCCTTTTGATTTATAATAACTTTTTAAATATTCAACAGAAAGTTTACGTAACTTAGGGTCAATAGAGGGCTTTTTTTTCCAAAATTCAAAAAAAAGAGGTACTTCAATTTCAAGAGCTTCATATAAACTATTGTCACTTATTTCTTTATTGCCTTCAAAAGTGAGTGGAATTTTTTGGGCATGAAGAAGAGATAAAATAAGAAAAAAAGAGAGAAACTGCTTCACTAAAAAACCACCATTATTATTTAAGAGCACCTTTAAAAACCAAAAATTAGTGCAGTAAAATGTACTCTGCTCATTTTGCGTTGTGAATGATTATGTTTTTTGCACCTTTGTAGATAGGTTCATCAATGAAACCAAGCTCCTCATCACTAAAACCAGTTACGCCTTTTTGTTGATGCTTCTCAAAAAGAAATACAATTTTTTCTGCCCTAGAAATAGTACTTTTATCATATTTAAACATATGATTAACGAGTTCTGCTTGCCTAGGAGATATGCAGCCTTTGGCCGTAAAACCCATACCTTTTTCAAGCTCTAGCCACTCCTTAAAGCCATTAATGTTTTTATAGTCTTGAAAAACAAAAGAGACTGGTTCAACACCCATAGATTTACATGTAATTAAAAAATGCGACAAAATGTAGTGAACAGTTGGGTTAGTTATTGCTATAAGGTCTTGCGATAACTTCAACTCTGCAAACAGGTCTAAAATACCCAAATAAAAAGTGCTAACTCTTCTATTGGGTGCTAGAGCTTTAAGATTGAGCCACGCCTCTTTTGTCTCAATGGAGAGATGGACATCAATACCTTCATCTATAAGCTCTAAAGCACGATTTACATCCAATAGCGTACGTACTTTTGGGATACGTATGGCATCGGGTCTGTAACTATTTAAGTGCAAAATCTCATTCTCACCACCTTCATCTAATGCATTAACACGAACAATAAGACTCTTTTTGCCAGTGTTCTTTGAGAGAGCATCAGCACACTGAGATAGTGCTAATGATTTTAGCTCAGGTGCAACACCATCTTCTAAGTTAAGAATAATGCAATCAGCTGAGAGTTCATCAATTTTTTTAAGATGTTTTAAGTTGTGGGCTGAGAGCATCAGTGCTGATCTAAAACTATTTTTCATTAAGCTCTTCTGTATGAAGATAAAAATAGAGTGCTTTGATCTCATCATCAATTAAAAAATAGCGAGGCATACCACGTTTTCGCTTTATCATTGCACGGTAAAACTGCTCATAAGAGATGTTGTTTATTGCTGGACCACTAAAGTTTTTAATCTCTTTTTTATCTGCATAGTTTGCAACAACTCTACCCTCTCCTTTGTCGCCATGACAGTTGTCACAACCAATACCCCTTGGAGAATAATAGAGCTGAGTAGAGTACTCTTCTGGTGTAATAAAAGAGCTTTTGGCATGCAGATTTAAGCACAGTAACACTAAATACATGTATTTCAAAGTCTGTTTTTATCCAATCATTATTTAATTATCGGTATCATATCTAAAATATATTTTATGGTGAATAAATGCAGATTCTAGACGGAAAAATACTCTCTAAAAAAATTGAAAACAGTGTTGCAGATGATGTTAAAAAGTTAAAAGCTCAAACGAGTCGTGTTCCTGGACTAGCTGTTATTCTTGTTGGAAATGATCCGGCAAGTGCAGCCTATGTAGGCATGAAGAAAAAGGCTTGTGATCGTGTAGGTTTTTATTCTGTGACTCATGAGATGCCTGAAGATATCTCTCAAGATGCCATTGAAAATACCATTACCATGATGAATAATAACCCCAATATTGACGGTATTTTAATTCAACTTCCACTCCCTAAACAGATTGATACCACCAAGTTACTTGAACTGGTTGCACCTTCTAAAGACGTTGATGGTTTTCATCCTTACAATGTAGGTCGGCTAACCACCGGACTTGATGGTTTTGTTCCGTGTACGCCACTAGGGGTCATGGAGCTTTTAGCTGAGTATGATATTGATGTAAAAGGTAAAAATGCTGTCGTTGTTGGTGCCTCTAATATTGTTGGAAAACCTATGGCAGCACTACTGCTAAATGCTAATGCAACTGTTTCACTAACTCATATCTACACTAAAGACCTCACCTCATTCACCAAAGAGGCTGATATTGTTCTTGTAGGAGTTGGTCTAATAAACCTTATTACAGAAGATATGGTTAAAGAAGATGCTATTGTTATTGACATTGGGATTAACCGTGCACCTAACGGTAAACTTGTGGGTGATGTAGACTTTGAGAACGTCTCACCAAAATGCTCTTACATAACACCGGTACCAGGTGGTGTCGGTCCCATGACCATAGCAATGTTACTAAAAAACACATTTCGTGCAGCATTTGCACACTCAAAAGAGGCATAATTGAAGAAAAAAGCACTTGATGTTGCTCATAAAGCATATAAATTTTCTAACTCGTGGACCGGAACAATTATTATTGTTCTTTTCGTTATCTTCTTTATTGCTCAAGCATTTAGAATCCCCAGTGGATCTATGAAAGATTCACTGCTTATTGGAGATCATCTTTTTGCCAAAAAATTTGTTTATGGAACACCAACACCGCACCTTCCATTTTTAGAGATTCCTCTAATTCCCGGGACAGATGGTCACATTATTGACGGTGACAAACCAGAACGTGGTGATATTGTAATCTTTCGCTACCCAAAAAACCCACAACTTCATTATGTAAAACGTTGTGTCGGTACGCCTGGGGATGAACTCTTTTTACTAGAGAAAGATCTATACCTTCACCCGGCTGAGGGAAATGAGTTTATCAAAGAGAACTATGCAGACTCTAAGACTATTAATTTTGCCGGAAAACTGTGGGTTAAGAATCCATATATGAAAGAACACCCCGGTATTCATCATGACGAAAAAATCATTGATGATGGGCGTTATCCGCAACAAATTTTTAATTTACCATTTGTAAAAGTACCAGAAAATGAGTTCTTTATGATGGGAGACAATCGTGACCACTCTAACGATAGCCGTTTCTGGGGAACCGTTCCCTATGGCTTAATTGAGGGCACCCCTTGGTTTATTTACTTTAGCATGGATGACAACTGGGAAATTCGCTGGGAGCGTATTGGAAAGTTTCCAGAAGATTTAGAGCAAAAAGAGATTTTAGATCGTGCTATAGCAGAACGTATTAAAGAAGATAAAGACGACTATGGACTCTATTGAAATATTAAAGATTGTTGCGGCAATCTTAGCCCTACTCGTTGCCATAATCGGACATGAAATCATGCATGGCTTAGTTGCCTACGCCTACGGTGACAGCACAGCTAAAGATGCTGGAAGACTCTCTATTAATCCAATTTCTCATATTGACTTAGTTGGATCCATCATTGTTCCTGCTGCCATGTATTTTTTACCTATGCTAGCTGGTGCTGAGAGCGGACTACTGTTTGGTTGGGCAAAGCCCGTGCCTGTTAATACACGAACCGTTATTAATCAAGGTGGCTATAATGCTGCCATGCAGGTCTCTCTTGCAGGAATTGCATACAACCTTTTTATGGCAACCATTGCATCAATTGTGTTAGTATCGATGGATCAACCTACAACTGCTGACTCATTAACCTATGTTTTTACTTACCTGTTTGTCATGAAGCTTATGCTTATTAATGTGGTACTTGCAGTGTTTAATCTGCTTCCTATTCCCCAGTTTGACGGAGCACATTTTGTGATGTATTTGAGTGCAAAATATAAATTTTACAAGATTACTGAGTTCTTTCAAAAAGCGGAGCCTTACGGCATGATTATTGTGGTAATTATCTTAATGACACCACTAAAAGACTATGTACTTTTTTTACCCATTCAGATGGTTTTAAAACTACTATTACCTTAGGAGAGAAGAATGAAATTTTATGTTGCGACAGATCATGCAGGAATTGACCTAAAAGATTTTACAGTTGAGCTTTTAAAAAGTAAAGGACATGAGGTGGTCGACTTAGGGCCTTTTAGTAAAGATCGTGTGGACTACCCTGACTATGCTGTTAAGGTAGCTACTAGTGTTCTTGAGAATGAGGGATCACAAGGTATTCTTATCTGTGGCTCAGGCATTGGCATGAGCATGGCTGCAAATCGCCACAAAGGAATTCGTGCTGCTCTATGTCATGACGCTTATACTGCACAAGTTGCACGTGGGCATAATGATGCCAACATATTATGTTTTGGTGAGCGTATTGTAGGTCAAGGTGTTGCTGAGTCTATTATTGACGGTTGGCTCTCTTGGAGCTTTGAGGGTGGTCGTCACTGTGGACGTGTTGGCAAAATTGAAGCTATAGAAGGATAACTAATGTTTTGGGAATGGTCAATTTTAACTGTTTTATCAATTATTGCAATATTTTTGTTTGTAAAAATGTTCTATTTTAAAAGCATTACTATAAAAGAGCAAAAAAGTAATGATATGATGAAACTGACACTTAAAGAGGCCGAAGTTCTCATTCGAAAATATCAGATTCAACTCCAACGAGCACTAGGTAATGTAGATATTTTAAGTGACGAAGTAGCTAAACTACGTAGTGAAATTAAAACATTAAAGCAGAGAAACTCTCAACATAGAGTCTCTGGTGATAGATTAAAAGATAAAATTAAGGAGCTTGAGAGCCGTATTGATGCTCTTATTTAAAACATGTTAAATAGTAATGATAAAGAACTTATAGTAGATTCAATTAGAGATATCCATGACTTTCCTGAACCGGGAATTGTCTTTAAAGATATTACAACCCTACTCAATGATGCAGCAGCCTACTCTGCACTAATGAACCATCTTAAAAATAGATATGAAGATTATAATCTCGATTTTATTGCAGGTATCGATGCCCGCGGATTTATTTTTGGTGCGACGCTAGCACAGATGCTAAATGTCGGCTTTGTTCCTATTCGAAAGAAAGGAAAACTTCCTCATCAAACTGCTTCAGAAGCGTACGACCTTGAATACGGAAGTGATGAAGTAGAAATACATGTAGATGCATTTCGTGGTGTAAGCAATGCAAGGGTCCTGCTTATTGATGACTTAATTGCAACAGGTGGAACTGCTGAAGCTGCGGTTAAACTTGTCAATAAATCTCAGGGTGAATGTGTTGAAGCCTGCTTTATTCTTGGACTTGATTTTCTAGATGGTCAGCAAAAGATTGAAGAGCTCACCAATATTTATACTGTAATAGGAATTGATTGATGTATATCCCTTCCCCTTCTACGTTTGATCCTGATGAAAATGGACATTTTGGTATTTTTGGGGGACGCTATGTTCCTGAAACACTAATGCCGGCACTACTAGAACTAAAAGATGAGTATGAAAAAATACGCTTTGATGAAAGTTTCTGGAAAGAGGTTGATTACTATTTAAAAGACTATGTAGGCCGCCCTTCTCCACTGTACTATGCTAAAAACATCTCTGATGAACTAGGTGCTAAAATCTATTTAAAGCGTGAAGACTTAAACCATACCGGAGCACATAAGGTTAACAACGTCATTGTACAAGGCCTTATGGCAAAACGACTAGGCATGAAAAAAGTAATTGCAGAGACTGGTGCTGGTCAACACGGTGTTGCTACTGCTACCATCTGTGCCCTCTTGGACTTAGAGTGTGAAATATTCATGGGAGCTAAAGATGTGGCACGTCAGGAGCTTAATGTCTTTCGTATGAAGCTTCTTGGAGCAAAGGTCAACTCTGTCGAGAGTGGCTCTTGTACTCTAAAAGATGCTATGAATGATGCTATTCGTCACTGGGTCACTCATGCACGCGATACGTTTTATATTATTGGAACAGTTGCTGGTCCTCACCCCTACCCTATGATGGTTCGTGATTTTCAAGCTATTATTGGCTGTGAAGCACGTGAGCAGATTTTAGAAAAAGAGGGTCGATTGCCTGATAGTATCATTGCTTGTATTGGCGGTGGATCTAATGCAATTGGTGCATTTCAACACTTTTTAGATGATGAAGAAGTTGAGTGCATTGGAATTGAAGCAGGTGGACATGGTGTCGAGACAGATAAGCATGGAGCATCTCTGCAAAAAGGACGACCTGGTGTTCTTCATGGTCAAATAAGCTACCTGCTTCAAGATGATGATGGACAGATATTAGAGGCACACTCTATTTCAGCAGGCCTTGACTACCCAGGTATAGGTCCTGAACATGCATTTCACAAAGATAATAAATCAATCAGCTATGACAATGTTACCGATGAAGAAGCACTTGATGCTTTTGTGTGGCTCTCTCAAAAGGAAGGAATTATTCCAGCATTTGAAAGCTCACATGCAGTTGCATATCTAAAAAAAATCGAAGATATAAAAAACAAAATTATCATTATTAACCTCTCAGGTCGTGGTGATAAAGATATGATACAGGCAAAAGATATATTACATTTTAACTAAAAACTATGGAGAAAAGTATGAATTTAAAGTTTTCAAATCAGGCGTTAAGAGCTATAGACAGTGAAATAACCATAATTTTTGTTACAGAAAAATTATTAGAAAACACTGATGATAAAGAGTTACTAAATAGAGCCGGCTTTAGTGCAAAACAAGATCAGATCTGCCTGCTACATGAGAAGAACATAATGTATTGTGGTACTGAAAAACTCAATCGTGATTCACTACGCTTGTCTGCTACAAAAGCGATACGTACTCTCAAAAGTTCCAACTACACTAGCGCTAAAGCAGGACAATACTTTGTGAAAAATGCACAAGCAATAATAGAGGGTTTTGTTCTTGGATTTTACAGTTTTGATACCTATAAATCTAAAAACGAGCCTTCATCATTTAAAGAACTTGTTGTCTCAGTAGAGAACTTTGATGGTGTGATGCTAGATTCTAAAGAGCTAGAAACTATTGTAGATGAAACTGTAATTGTCTCAGAAGCAGCAAATTTTGTACGAGACTTGGTCAATACTATTCCAAACGACATTACCCCTCCCTCTTTAGCTGCTATTGCACATGATCTTGCTCAAAGCAACTCTCTTACATGCAATATCTTAGATGAGTATGATCTAGAAAATGAAAATATGAATGCAATGCTAGCTGTTGGTCGTGCTTCAATCCATAAACCACGACTAATACATGTAAGTTATAAACCAGAGAACCCTTTACATGTAATTTCATTAGTAGGAAAAGGCTTAACTTATGATAGCGGTGGATTAAGTCTTAAATCGCCTACTTCCATGATTAGCATGAAGATGGATAAAGCAGGAGCTTGTGCTGTCTTAGGCATAGTAAAAGCGGTTAGTAAACTTAAGCTTCCTATTGAAGTTCACGGTTTTATAGGAGCTGCTGAAAACATGGTAGCAGGAAATGCTTATAAGCCTGATGATGTACTAACAGCTAAAAATGGGACAACTATTGAAGTCCGTAATACAGACGCTGAAGGTCGATTGGTTCTGGCGGACACTTTGGCTTATGCTCAACAAGAGGTAAAAGCAGATTTCATTTTTGATTATGCTACACTCACGGGTGCATGCATGGTTGCTCTTGGTCCATATACTGCTGGTATGATGGGGCACTCACACTCTTTAAAACATCAATTTAGCAAAGTGTCTGCTCCAAGCGGTGAACTGTTAGCATCACTACCATTTAATAATCATCTTAAAAAACTTCTTAAGAGTGAGATTGCTGATATCAGTAACGTAGGCTCCAAGCCTTTTGGTGGTGCTATTACTGCAGGAATGTTTTTAGATAGCTTTATTGATGAAGATATGAAGAAAAAGTGGATGCACTTTGATATTGCAGGACCAGCATATAGTGAATCCCCTTGGGATTGTCACCCCTACGGTGCTACGGGGATTGGTGTACGTTTTACCATTGAGTGGATGCGTACACTTCTCAATAACAGTGATTAATAAAAGCACTCCCCCCCCCTTTACACCTTAAATTTGGTACTATCATATTAACTTCCTTGATAAGTATTAAATATTTCTGGCTTAGGATCACTCTTAACTCTCTCGAAGGATATCATCAAGAATTGTAAATAACTCACTGCTAGAATTCTCCATTTTAGTGAAGTTATCTATGATAGCTTCTTTATTCTTCATAGTGTTATTTTCTTCAATATATTTCATATTTTTAAGAACATATTCATGAACACTCCGATGAGGCACATCAATTTTTTTATAAGAAGGTAAACTTTTCTTTGTTAATCTCAAATATTGCCTTACTTAATCCAATACCGTCAAGGTTAGGCATCTGAATATCACTAATGACGATATCGTAATATTCATTTGTATTTAAATGATACTCGCTATAAAGATGCAGTCCAATGTTTCCATCTTGTGCAATATCTACATGTTTAAAAAGATTGCTAAAGATACGTGCCGTTTTAGTCCGTAAGACTTCATCGTCTTCAACATAAAGAATACAAAGGTGCTGAGCAAGTTCTTTTAAGGTTTTAAAATCAATCATAAAAAAAACGCAAATCACAGGTCATCTTCATCCACGAGCTTAATATGTGATACATGATTGTTTAATCCGTCTTCATGTGGACCAGTAGCTTCGTGGTAATTAACATGAAAGCCTTGTGCACTCTCCTTTGAGCTAGTATCATGCTCTAGTCCATTAACACAAAACGGTGTTTTAATCTCCTTTGTGTTGCGATAAATTGTAGTATAGTCTTCTGTTCCCGTTAAAAAATCTATTTGACCGTCTTGATCATCATAAAGTCTTATGGCAATATTTTCTCTTGTTCGTGGATAAAATAGAATTGATTGTATATTATCATCATGACAAAGGCTGCTCTGT